>JAJQJM010000210.1 GCA_021323475.1 Vampirovibrio sp. | reverse complement strand
GTATTTGCTATTGCCCAGGCCACAGGCGGTGATTGCCTTGAAGCCTTATCTTTTTTCAGCCGGTACGTTGGCTGCCGGGCTGTCTGCCGAGGAAATAGCGGTGGAGCCTGCGCTTGGAGCCGCAATGGATGAATCCGGGCTTGTGGGCGTAGAAAGCGTCGGGCAACAGGAAACGGCCAAGTCCAAATTGCATAAAAAGCGATCCGGGCATCATGCGACCCATAAAAAGCCAAAAAGGCCGCCTATCACCAGCTTGAATACGGCATCCATTGCGCAGTTGCAGTTATTGCCGGGTATTGGCCCTAAAATGGCCGAGCGGATTATCGAATATCGCAAGACCAAGGGCAAATTTGCGGCCATTGAGCAGGTGATGGAAGTCAAAGGAATCGGGCCTAAAAAGTTCGAAAAAATGAAAGCATTCCTGAAAGTATGATTAGGCGCACATTGGCGATTTTTGTAAAATAGGGCAATGGTTTATTAAGAACTGTAAATTCGTTCTTTCCGCCAGAGCATGATGGGGATACCATGAGTTGGATTTTCGTTATGTCAAAAGGTACTCCCACCATGATGAACTTTCCTCCCTCCTCCATGCCCCAGTTTGCGCCGCAGCCGCCGGCTCCGTTTGGCCAACCGCCGATGCCGAACATGATGTGCCCTCCCGGCGGCCAAATGCAATCCCCTATGTTTCCCCCCGCGCCGCAACAAGGTGGCATGTTCCCGGGCATGCCCCAGCCAGGCCCTGCAGGACTGAACTTCCTGGCTTAAGTAGTCACTCAAGCTGTAAATGACAAGCGCCTGATGATAGCATCAGGCGCTTGTTTTTTTGATGCAATTGGGCTGGATATGGATGTTGGGTTTAGCGGAACCAAGCTTGCAAAATTTTAAGTGATTGATCAATTTTGTCTGATTATCTGTTTTTATTTTGATATCAAGATTCAAATGTCAAATATGTACTGAGATGGTTTTGTGTTGGGATGGACACCCGAAGGGGTTAGAAGTGGAGGAAAGGTTGCATGCGTTTCAGCAGGACACGATTTTAATGGTGTTGCCTGAGTTCTGAGTTGATTTTGCCGGAAAGATCCGCCGGTTAAGTAAACGAGCGGCTGGTTTGCAAACGAATTCATACATGCTTGTTTAGATTTTAATAAGTCTTAAACAGCCGACTGCCAGCGTATGTTTTACATTGCAAGGCGGATGATATCCATCCGGTAAAGACTTCAGGGAACAGGCTCACTTTTTAGGCTCTCTTCAGTGTAGAATAAGAAAGTGGAGTAAACTATGGCGGCTCGACAAGCGTTAATGGCGTTCAAGTCATCATCCTCGGACTCACAGAAAAGACCTCAAAAGACAGTCAACGATTATGTTGATCTGATTGAAACCGTGGCAAGGGTAGAGTACAGCAGGTTACCGAATCACCTGATCGATTTCAGCGAAATCGTCAATATCGGGGCCATTGCAATTCACGTTTTGCTGACGTCGAATCCCGATCGGGAATTCAACGTCACGTACCTCTCCACAGCCATTAAATGGGCAATTCGAAACGAGTTGCGTTACCGCTACAAGTGGTATTCGCTCAAACAAGTCAGCATGGATTCCAGTCAGGACGCCTCCGGCGAGGACGGGGAAGACAGCGAAGTCAGCGGCGGCTTTGAAGGGGAAAAATCCAAGGCCCGCGAAGCTATGTATGAAACCATCCTGTCCGTGGACAGCATGATGGAAGCCGAGAACCCGCATGAAATCAAGGACAACTCCTACACGCCGGAAGAAAATTCCGAGCTGAAGGAAATGGCCAAGGTGGTGCGCGAGGCCATTGCCAAGCTGCCGGAACGGGAGCGCCAAATTATCGAGGCCCGTTTCTTTAAAGGCATGAAAATGCGTGAGATCGGCGAGACGTTCGGCATTTCGCCGTCCCGTACTTCTCGCATCGTGCAATCCGGCCTGGATAAAGTGAAGCTGGAACTGCAGCGTCGCGGGTATAACCCGGACTTCAGCTAGGCGGGCTTATTACAGCCCGTCCGCTAAATCCACGGCTTTTCAATGGCCGTGGCTAACATCAACGTCAACATGGCTTGGATTGAATGACATTAAGTTAATTTAATCCATGCCATGTTTGTCGTATATCTCCCGGCGGAAGAAGGCTCGCTGACCGTCATGCCCGTATGCATCGTTCAGCTTCTTCAGGAAGAATGCCCCAAAGAATATGGCTCCAGTGGCTACACCCAAACGAGGCAAGCTTTGGAAGGGCCATTTCGCCATCTTAGCCAAACCTTTGCCCATGCCGGAGAAAATATTTTTGAAGAAGCCTCCGATTTCCCGCTTTAATGTAGGTGGTATGGAGGTTTTTTTGCACCAATTCACAAAGCCGCGGATGGGTGCATGCATTCTGCGTGGGCCCAAGGTGCCGTAGAGCCCGGCAATGCCGATGCCCAAAGGAATCAGGTTCGGCACAATCACGTCGGACCAGAAGGATGATACCCGTAAACCGATTTCCTGGAGGTTTTCCCGAATGCCATACGGTCCGAACGATTTGATTCCGAACCATTTGTGAGCCAGTTGATCAAACCACGGCATGCCGGACCAGTGGCCCCAGCCGAATTTGGAATACTCGACATCGTTTTCTTCTTTCAGTTCGGCCACTTGCTGGTTAATGCGATCCCGGCTGCCCATGTAGGAATCCCGCATCATCCAGGCGGCCGCGCCCAGGGCGCCCACGGTGAATAAGCCCACCGCCGCGCTGGGAGGTTTTTTAATGGCGCTTTGGACGCCAGTGGTTAGTGCATTGGTTGTATTACTGCCAATTTGCCCACTCATCTGTCATTAACCCTCTTGAATGTTCAGCCTGCCTGGATGTTTAACCTTTGCCCGGATGGGGAATAGGCCGGCTTCCCGTACACGGCTTGTTGAGGACTTATAATGTTTAACCGCCCTCCGAATTGGGGCGCATTTGCCTGTGCTGCCTCCAGCTCGGCTTTCTGGCTCGCTAATTCTTCCTGTTGTGTTTTGGCTTGTGCCTGTTGTTCCTGGAACGCTTTTTCCTGTTCTGTTTTTTGCTGATTCAGCTTTTCCTGTTCCATGCGCTGTTGCTGTGTCTGCTGCTGTAAGGCAGCCTCTCGTTGCGCCAACTCGTCAGCGGAAGGCCCGGCGGCTTTCTGGTCGGCGGTCTGTGTGCCCGGTGTCCCGGCATTGTAACTGCCGGTCGGGTTGATAGCCGGATTTGCTGAAGGGCTGCTGGGCATGGCCATACCGGCGGCACCCGGATTCGTGGTTCCCGGTTGATTGGCGCCATTGGGTGGCTGCGGCGGTGTCGATTTCTTGAGCGTCCCGGTTTCGATATCGCTCAGAATATCGGAGGTG
>JAJQJM010000095.1 GCA_021323475.1 Vampirovibrio sp. | reverse complement strand
GGTGCTCTACAGCCGGGAGCGTGGTGAGAAATACCAATGGCTCTACTGGATTGGTATTGGTGAATTGCTCTATGGCACGGTGCTGATTCGTTCGTCTAATCTGCTGTTTTTAGTGCTGATTCCGCCGATTTTCCTGCTAACGCGACGCGAACAATGGAAGACCTGGGCGGTGCGTTATCTGTTGATGGCCGTGACGACCTGCGTCATGCTGTCTACCTGGGTGTATCATCAGTATCTGGTCGGCGGAAGCCCCCGCCTATTCTGGGGAGACGCATTGTGGATGGTGTGCGCGATTAATTACGAGCGTCAGGGCGGCTATACCACCGCCAATGAATTGCCGTTGTGGCCCAAGGTGGAACCGGCGTTTCGGCAGTACGAGAAAACCCGCAGCGTTCGGGATGAAGTGAAATACTACGATGTGTTGAGCGCCGAGGTGATGAAAGTGATTGAGGCGGACCCCGGCAAGTACCTGATCAATGGCTTTCCCCGGCTGAAACGCACCTTGTGGACCTCTCAAACCGGATTACGATGGACCCAGCGGGGTTCTGAATTAATGAAACAGCGGCTGCCCGAAAAATTAGTACACCGCATAGCCACTGTTTCCAACGTCATCTGGCAGATTCTGCTGTGCCTCTCGCCGTTGGGTTTCCTCTGCATGCGCCGCAGGGACGCAGCCAGTCGGGAAAACTTCCTGTTCATCCTGTCTTATCTGGTGAGCTGGGTGGCCTTTTATTTCATCCTGGCGGAAGCCAACGAGCGTTACTCCTTCCAGGTTCTGCCGTTGGTGTTGATGCTGGCTACCGGCGCCTTAACCTGGATGACGGGCGTATTGCGGTCGCTGTTTTTTTCGAAAGGCGCGCTGGAAACGGCGAATCAAACCGAGCAACCCGCCCCTTCCTCTATTTGATAACGGAATCATTCCCGCATATGCTGCCATGTATCATTACTGCCCAGGCAGGCATGACACTTCCCTGTTCTGAAAATTGAGCGGGTAATAGATGATGGGAATGTCCCTTGTAAAAGGCGATTTGCCTATGGCTGGGACATGGGCAGAGGTGTCGGTTGGATGGCGGCGGCTTTGTTTTCGCAAACCTGCTGCACAATATATAGCGGGCGGCCTTTCACTTCATCGAAAATGCGGGAGATATACAGACCGTTAATGCCGATGATGAAGATAATCAAGCCGGAGAAAAAGCTGACTGCCACCATCAGGCTGGTCCAACCCAGTGGTTCCGGCTCACCGGTTAAGGCATTATAAATAACATACAAGGCAAACAGAAAGGACAGCAGGGAAATACCAAACCCCAGCTTCACGGTTAAGCGCAGGGGCTTGTCCGAAAAGGCGATCATGGTATCAAATGCCAGTTGCATCAGCTTTTTGAAGGAATAACTGGAGCCGCCCCGCTCGCCTTCATCGTGCCGGACCGGGATGGCGGTTATGCGGTAACCCACCCAGCCGATAAACGCGGGTAGAAAACGCAGACGTTCCCGCATGCTGATGAGCGTATTGACCACTTTGCGGTGGTAAACGCCAAACTGGGCGGTGGAAGGATCTTGTTTAGTGTCCGTCAGGTAGCTGAACACCGCGTGGAATGCCTTGGAGCTTAGCTTTTTCAGGAAGCTGTCCTGGCGTTCTATGCGCTGGGCTAGCACCACGTCATAGCCCTCCTGGGCTTTGGCGAACAGCTTGGGGATTTCCTCCGGCACATCCTGCAAATCGCAATCCAGAATCACGATCCACTCGCCACGGGCATGCTCCAGCCCGGCAGTGAGGGCCATATACTGTCCGAAATTGCGGGAGAGCTTAATGCCGCGCACTCTTGCATCCTGTTCAACCAGTAGCTCAATGACTGGCCAGGCCCGGTCCGGGCTGGCGTCATCCACCATCAGGAATTCAAAGTTCGCGCTGATGTGAGCTTCCAACGCATCACGAACCCGCGTGTATAGTATCTCCAGGGAGTCTTCTGCCCGGTACACGGGTGTAATCACGGAAATAAACGGATTCTGGTCTGACATGCCTGTCTCTGTTGAATTACCCAATATCATTGACTTCAAAGTTCTCTTCTAAACCCTTCCCAAGCGCCGAGTATGGCAAATCCCTCGCCTGACTTCAACGGGATTTCAGCGCTCCGGGCCGGACATCTCGTAGCTGACGCAGGCAGCGATGACCAGTTTGGCCACCCGACTCACCTGTTCCGCCGATAACTCAAAGAATAACGGCAAGCGCAGCAGGCAATCGGCGTAGCGCATCACGTTCGGCAAAGCCCTACCGTCGTGTCGAGGTTGGTAATAGGGGCTGTCGTGTAACGGCAAATAGTGGAATACCGCCTGCACCTTGTCTTTTTTCAAGGTGTCGATAATATGGCTGCGCTGCTCCAGGCTTTGGCACACCAGGTAGAACATGTGCGCGTTATTACTGGCTCCCTGCGGTAAGTGGGGCAGTTGCAGCAGCCCTTTTTCCTCCAGCGGCTTCAACAGTTCGTAATATTGCTGCCATATTTCCAATCGCCGGGCCTGGATTTTTTCCATATTTTCCAATTGCGCCCATAAAAAGGCCGCCACGTAATCCGCCGGCAGGAAGGAGGAGCCGATGTCCTGCCAGGTGTATTTATCCACCTGTCCCCGGAAAAAAGCCAGACGGTTGGTGCCTTTCTCCCGGATGATTTCCGCCCGCTCAATCAGGGCCGGATCGTTAATGGCCAGCAAGCCGCCTTCCCCGCAGATGATGTTCTTGGTTTCGTGGAAGGAAAAAGTGGCCAGATGTCCGAAGGTGCCCAGCGGCTTGCCTTTATAGTAAGCGTCAATCGCGTGGGCCGCGTCTTCCACTAAAAACAGGTTATGGCGGCGGGTTAACTCCAACAGGGCATCCATATGGCAGGCCATGCCCGCATAATGCACGATTACAATTGCCTTGGTTTTATCGGTAATCAGCGCTTCCAGCTTGTGAACGTCAATGTTGGGCGTGTCTGCTTCGCTATCGGCGAAAACGATGTTAGCGCCCCGCAATAGAAAGGCGTTGGCCGTGGACACGAAGGTGTACGAGGGCATGATTACCTCATCCCCCGGCTGTAAATCCATCAGGATGGCGCTCATTTCCAGCGCGTCCGTGCAAGAGGTGGTCATCAGGGCCTTGGCAATGCCGAACCGTTGCTCAAAATACTGTTCGCATTTTTTGGTAAACGCGCCGTTGCCAGCCAAGTGCCCCTGATCCAGGCACTCCATTATATAAACCATCTCGTTGCCAAGCAGGCAGGCTTTGTTGAACGGAATATCGGTTGTGGTGGCGCCGGTTGGCGCGGGTTTTAACGGATAATTCATTGCAAGTCCGTTACGTTCAATTTCAAACCGGGATGGAAAGAGGAAAGCTGCCTGTGAGGCCACTTTTTTCCCAGCTCCGTTACTATTGTATACCAGGGGAATATGGGGGTGCTTACTATATAAACAATGCGCGTTCTTTGAATTTGTGCGGATAAAATGGCTAAGCTCGACATGCAAGGCATGTCCTTCCCACATCCGGAGGGCAACCAATATTTACAATCCTGTCATGAAACGGTCACAGTTTTGTCATCAAGCACCGGCATAATATTGCATAAGGAATTCAATGATACCGGTTGCCCTTGAGCAACCGGGACAGTTGTTACCCCTATTACCCCTAGTAAATAGCATATTGCGAGTTTTTCCATGCCTGCCTGAAGTTCCCCTTCAGCAGGCATTTCTGTTCGCGTTCATCTTTTTACGACTTCTCCAGCTTAAAAAAACCCCTCTCATTCCCGCGCAGAGGGGAATCCATTGCGCCCGGAGAGTGGGATCATACGCGACCATGATCAGAGGAAACGGGCCAAAAATGGATTCCCGCCTGAGCAGGAATGACAGGCAAGAGGAGGATATGAAAAGTTGCCCTTACGCCAAGTGCGGATCCAGGGTGAAGCTGAAGACGGTGCCCTCGTTTACTTTGCTGTCCACCCAGATTTCGCCGCCATGCAATTGCACGATATGCTTGACGATGGAAAGTCCCAGGCCGGTACCGCCCATATCGCGCGAGCGGGCCTTGTCCACGCGGTAAAAACGCTCAAAAATACGGGGCAGGTATTTGCCTTCAATGCCAATGCCGTTATCTTTAACATCCACCTGGATTTTGCCCTTACCGTTGTCAAAGGCGCAAATCACCACCTGGCCTTCGGTGGGCGTGTATTTAATGGCGTTGTCCAGCAGGTTGGTCAGCACTTGCTGCAGGCTGCTGGGTTCTGCCAGAACCAGCGACAGCGGATGCTGAATGTCGATACTGATGTGGATATTTTTCTCGGCGGCCTTGTCCTGCACCAGCACCCAGGCTTGCTGAATCAGGTTTTCCAGCGAGGTGGGCACCAGATCCGGCTTATAATCCGGCGATTCCAGCTTGGAGAGATCCAGCAGATCCTCCACCAATTGGGTTAAACGCAGGGAATGACGGTAAATCACGTTCACAAAATCCCGGCAGACGCTTGGATCATCCAGCGCCCCGTCCAAAAGCGTTTCGGAATAGCCTTCAATCGCGCTGAGCGGGGTCCGTAGCTCGTGGGATACGTTGGCTACAAAGTCTCGGCGCATTTTTTCCGTTTTGCGGATGTCGGTAATGTCATGAAAGATAATGACGCAGCCGTCAACGCTTTGGCTGAATCCGGTTTCGGCGCCGGTGGAAGCATTTTCTGCCGTTGCGTGTAAGCAAATGGGCACCAGATGCGCCTCAAAAAACATGTCATTGCTGATGGGGCGCTCCAGCGTAATTTCCTCCACGCAGGAATTTCCGGTTTCCAATACACCTTTCAGCAAATCCCGAAAGCGCTCGTTTTCAATCACGTCCGTGGCTTGTTTTCCCACGACCTCATCGTTTAAATCCAGAAACTCCTTCAGGGAGTGATTCAGTTGCAGAATTTGTCCCTGTTGATCGCAGATCAGGATGCCGTCCCGAAATTCCTTCAACAGCATCATCAGAATGTGCTGCTCTTTGAAGAGCTGCTTTAACTGGGATAACGGTTTGCGGGAAGGGCTGCCTTGCGGCATGGTTTGCAACATATTATGCAACATAGATGTAATGCTCAAACGGTTATGGAACGGATAGGTTGAGGCGTTAAACCGGGGCGGGTTTGCGCGCCTCGGCCACTTTCAGGCGGTAGCCAAGGCCCCGGACGGTTTCCACCATGTCTCTGGCTTCGCCGAGTTTGGCGCGCAGGCGCTTGACTTGCGCGTCCACGGTGCGATCCATGACCGACTCCGCGTCTTCCTGCCATACGGCTTCCAGAATCTGCTCGCGGGTTTTCACCCGGTTGGGCTGGGCCACCAGGGCCATCAGGATTTTAAACTCCGTATGGGTCAGGGGAATTTCCTGCTGGCCTACCAGCACCCGGAACTCATCCGGAAAAATGCTCAGTTGGCCCAGTTGAATCATGTTGCTGTCGCTTTGCAGGCGGTTGCGCTGACCGGCGGTGCGGGCCAGAATGGCTTTGACCCGCAGCGTCAGTTCCCGCGGGCTGAAGGGTTTGATGACGTAATCTTCCACGCCGCATTCAAAGCCGGTGACCCGGTTATATTCCGATGAGCGGGCGGTGAGCATGATGATGGGAATGTCCTTGGTTTGCGGATTGGCTTTTAAATCCCGGCAAATGTCGTACCCGGAGCGATCCGGCAGCATCAGGTCCAGAATGATTAGATCCGGTAGACGGCTTTGAAAATCGGCTTCCACCGAGGAGCCGTTATAGGCGCAATCGACCTCGAAGCCTTCTTTTTCCAGGTTATAGCGAACCAGGTTGACCAGGTCTTTCTCGTCATCAACAACCAGTATGCGTTCTTTCATGAGGTAGGCGGATGGGGCTTAATGGCCGGTAAGGGTAAACTGAACGGTGAATCTTTTCTGACAGGGAAATCATATCGAAAAGGCGGGCTTGGCAACAGCGGGATTTGCGGAAAAAACGGGTGAGGGAATTCGGAACGGGTTGGGAGCGATATCGGTAATGGAGCCTTGGGCAAAGGCGAGGGGCTGGTGCCGAACTGCTTGTTGCTTGTCGGCGGGTTGAGCGGACTGGAAACGAGGAACGGATTGGCCGTCCCTTTTCAGACGAGCGTGGGAATCATCGTCTTGATCCTCACGGTCGTCGTCGTCCTCATCCTCTTTAACCAGTACTAGTGCGTTTCCTGTGTCCTGCTTGATTTCCCTGGGGAAAAATTCACGGCTGACGGCTTCCGCCAGATAGTTGGATGCGCAAGCCAGCGCCACGTAAGCCAAAATGCCAACGCCGCTGCTCTCTGAAAGTTTCAGCGCCTTGCCCAGCAGGGGGCTTTGGGTTTTGCCAGCCACATGGCCCAGCACGTTTTTTGCCAGGCTGCTGAGTTGTTTGAGTACGACCGAATTGGCGGCTACCAGACCACACACGGTGGCTTCGCCGCGCCATGTGTTTTCCTTGATGGCTTTTGGTGCGTTCCGCACATCCCACCCGCGCCAACCCGCGCCGACGGCTTTCGGCAACATGCTGACCGCAACCGGAAGGTATACGTTTTGAACCAGGGTGGGAGAAGCAAAAATGCTCATGGCGTTGGTTACTCTTGCTGCTTACAGTCTGCATCGTATGTAAGTCTTGTGACATTCATATGACAGCTATTGGCCGCTTTCGTGAAATATGAAGCGATGTTAACCCACGGGTCCCGAATGGACTTGCCGTCACTCGGTTTCTTGCTTGATTACGGACATCCGGTAAGGAGTGTTTTGTCCTCCTGCTAGAGGATCTTCACCGGTTCTAGAATAAGTTTTATTAAATAAATTAAAGAAACTGGTTACGGTTTCGAAAAATACAATATGCACACACTGAGTTCATACTTTTGGGCAGGCTCCGTTACAGGCGGCATGGCAATCTTCTTCGGTGGAGAATCGCTGGCGACTCCTGTCATTCTGGATACGCCGCTGAATGCGCTGCTGGCTTTCGGTAAAGGGATAGAGCGGGACAGCCTGTTTGCGGGCTGGTTGAACGCGTTAAACAATCAGTTCTCAGATTCCGTGCTGGCCCACTATATCGATTTTTCCATGCTGGGCTGGTTATTGTTCATCATGACCCTGCTCATCTATATTGTCAGCAAAGATCAATGGCTGCGGCTGAGGCATGAGCTTCAGCACTTCGCCTTGTTCGATGCGCTGACCAACCTGCCGAACCGCAACCTGTTTGAGGATCGCATCCAGCAGGCTATTAAAAGCACCCGGCGGCGGGAAGGAAAGTTTGCCCTGATCATGGCGGATTTGGACCGCTTCAAGCAGATTAACGATACGCTGGGCCATCATGCCGGCGATGATTTGCTGAAGCAGCTTTCCATGCGCCTGAGAAATACCGTTCGGGGCGCGGATACGGTGTCCCGGTTGGGTGGGGACGAGTTTGCATTCATCATTCACGATGTTGAGGATTATGATGGCGTGGTGCGGGTGACGGATCGCATTACGCACGTGACCGATGATCCGGTCACCATTGAAGGGCTGCCGTTTACGGTGGGCATCAGCATGGGCATCGTGGTATACCCGGATCATGGCGAGGATGTGGAAACCCTGCTTCGCCGCGCGGATATTGCGCTGTATCGCTCCAAGGACAAGCGCAGCGGTTATACGTTCTATAGCGAAGATGCCGATGAGTACAACCGCAAGAACATCGAATTGCAAAACGACCTGCGGCAGGCCATTAAGCAGGGCACCCTGGAGGTTTACTACCAGCCCAAAGTGGATTGCGGCACCCACCAAATAAAAGGTTTGGAGGCGCTGGCCCGTTGGATCCATCCGGAACAAGGCATGCTCTCCCCGGCCATATTTATTCCGCTGGCCAAGAAGAACGGGTTGATTAAAGACCTGACCATGCTGATGCTGCAAAAGTCGATCCAGCAGATTAGCGAGTTTTATCACCAGGGCATTGAAGTGGCCCTGTCGGTCAATATTACCGAAGAGAACCTGGAAGACGTCCACTTCCCTGACGAAGTGGACCTGTTGCTGAAACGCTACCACTTTCCGGCCCGCTGCCTGGAACTGGAAATTACGGAAGACGTGATTATCGATAACATCCAGAATGCCACCCTGGTGACCGATAAATTGCATAATCTCGGCATCAAGATTTCCATTGACGACTTCGGCACCGGCAATTCGTCCATTTCCTACCTGAAGAAGCTGCCCATTCATACCCTGAAAATCGATCTGTCCTTTATTCGGGAAATGAACCGCAGCCCGGATGACGCGGCCATCGTGAAGACGACGATCCTGCTCAGCAAGAGCCTCGGCTTATCGGTCGTAGCCGAAGGGGTGGAGGATGAGCTGACCTTGCAAAAGCTGCACGATTGGGGTTGTGACCTGGCCCAGGGCTTTTATGTGTGCAAGCCCATTCCCAACGACGCCTTGGTGGAATGGTTCAAGTCCGGCGGGTGGACACCCCAGCACCGGGAAGACATGAAGCTGCCCCAGCCGGAGAATGGGCAAGCGCCGGAATCATCGGCTCCCCTGCGGATTGTGAATCCCCACAAAAACAAAGGGTGAGAATACAGGCGGGCAGCCACTGCTTTAGAGACAGCTATTCTGCCACGGGTGACTTTCCCCTAAACAGAAGCCGTCCGAAAGCAGTAAGGCGTATGCTTTTGGACGGCTGTGGGGTGGGGTAACCCCGGAAAGAGGTTTTGAAAGGCGTAATTAATCCCCTTGTTGAGAAATCGGGTTAACCAAGAATGTTGAGGATTTGGCCGTTGGAATAGCCTTGGGCATGCAGCCGGGCTATATCCCTGGAAAGGTTTGCGGTGGCGAACGATGTGGTTCCGCCTTCCGCTGCGACGTTGCCGAGGCCGGAAGTCCGGTTAAGGACGCCATTGGTGGTGGAGGCAACGTTAAAGGAACTGTTGGCGGCTAACGCATTGCGTTGACCGGGACCGTTGTTTCCGGCTGCCACGACCACGGGTACGCCCAGGTCGGACAATAAATCGATTTTCCGGCGAACTTCGTTGCTCAGCGAGCTGTTGTCAAAGTTTTGCTGGGAAATGTTGATCGCGTCAATCTGCTCGCCATTTCTGGCGCGGGTAATCAGGTCATCAAGCGAACTGGAAATATTGGCCAGGCGATTGCCGCCCCCCTTGGAGATATCGTATTGCTCCAGGGTCACGTCGCCGTCCTGGGTCAGGGTATTCGCAATTTCCAGGCCATGAGAGGAAGAGAAATCGTCAAGTTCTACAATTTTTAGCGGGCCGTTCCCGGTGGTTCTGGGAACCGCCGTGCCGGTCGTTCGTTTCGGTATGGCGGCGCCGTTACTCAATATGGAGCCGAAGTTGCTGGTAATGCTGCTCATCAGGGTACGGAAGCTTCCGAGCGGACTGGTCAGGCCTTGGGAGACAAGTCCGCTGCTTGCGGCAATCTGGTTCAGTGTGGCGGCGCCACCTGACGGCACTGCCGGCAAGCTGTTCGGTAAGCTCAGGCCGGGCAACGCTCCTAGATTGTTAAATGTACTCGCCACTGCTCTTCTTCTTCTCCATAATGAATGCGTAGGCTGCGGCTGCGTTCAAATGCCGCAGATTCTGCAAAGCTCGTCTCGTGCTCGTGCGTAACAATGCACATGGGTAAGGACCGGGTGATTATGAATTGCGCTCTCTAATAAAATAAAAACAAAAAAATAAGGGCGATTGCCTCTATGTTCTGTAAATATTTTTGTGTTTTTTGAATGCCCAATCAGCATTCGGTAGAAGGCGATTTCCTTCCGCCGTAATGGGTATCAACCCTCGTGAAGGGCAAAACCCCAGCCGCTAATGGGGACGTTTGGCAGGGGAACCGGCAGTGTTTGCGTATTATGCTGAATTAACCGTCAATTCTCTGTATTGGCTATTTAACCCTGAAGGGCGTGGCGCTAAAATAGCGGGGCGAAAATGACAGGGAGGAAATTGAGACATGGCAACCGCTACCGCATTAAAACCGAATGATCCGGCACAGGCAAAACGCTACTTTGAGGACAAAATGCAATTTACCACCGGCCCGGTGGAGCTGGACCGTATGATGACTCAAAAGCAGAACATCCTCATCGTGGATGTCCGTGAGGCGGAAGACTACGAGCAGGGACACATTCCCGGCGCCGTCAACCTGCCGCATGATCGCTGGGACAACTTGTCGGGGCTGGCCAAAGACAAGCAGAATATCCTGTACTGCTATTCTCATGTGTGCCATTTGGCAGCCACGGCGGCCGTAAAATTCGCGGGCGCCGGTTATCCCGTCATGGAGCTGGACGGCGGCTGGAAAGCCTGGACCCAGCATGAATTGCCCGTTGAATCCGGAAAGGGGCGCTGAAGCAGCGCCCTTTATGAACCAGCATTTCACACAGAGCGTTATAAGCGCTTTGTAACCGTCTGTCGAAATGTTCGGCAACCTTTATGCCGGTCGGTCGGTAATGCGGCTCAACAGGGCATTCAACTGAGAAAACAGATCGTCCGGCGAACCGCTATTCCGGATAACGGCAGAGCAGGGACATTGCCTGGCCCGCTCCAGCTTGTCGGTCATCGGCATCTGGTTGCGGATTCTGGCCATGGCGTCGAATTCCGTCATGCCTCGCGAACCTTGCAGCCGGGCCATTTGGGTGGCCTCATCGGTTTCCAGCAGCCACACCTCGTCATAACGATCTTCCAGGTGGGATTCAAACAGTAGGGGAATAATGGAGACTCCCAGCGGAGCCTGATGGTTTTCCACGTAAAATGCCTCAATACGCTGGCGGGTTTTGGGGTGAATCCAGCTTTCCAGTAGCTTGCGGCGAGGCACGCTCTTAAACACCAACTCGCCCAGTTTGGCGCGAATGACGTTGCCGGCCGGGTCAAAAACAGCGTCCCCAAACTCCTGGCGAATTTTAGCTTTCAGATCCGAATCCTCGCGTAAAAGCCGGTGGACCACATCATCCGCGTCGATGACCGGAATGTCTTTGCTGCGCAAGTATTCCCCCACCAGGGATTTTCCGCTGGCGATGCCGCCGGTCAGCGCCACTTTGCGAATGGGTGATGCCATTGAATAGCCGCCTTTCCGAGCCGGTCATCAGAGCCGGGAATTCGGGATCGATGCTCATACGGTCTATCGACCTGAAACCGCTCTTGTTAAACAGTATTTACAAATCTTGTCGAACTATCAAGTTTTAGGGCCTCAGGTCGAAGATATCTAATGGATAACTATACCTGACGGAAGGAAGGCAAATGGCTGTGAAACGCTTACCCGGCAATACAATGGCGGAATATGCACTCATTGGCACGCTGTTGGCCGGAGTCTGCATAGCGGCGCTGATGCAATTGGGCGGAAACTTAAATACGAACATCGATGGTTTTCAAAGTTCGCTGGCCTATAAGCCATACGGCGGCACTCCGGTTCCCGGTGGCGCGCCCGCTCCCGGCAGCAACCCGGCTGGAGGCCCTTCCTCCCCAAGCTCGGGGGTGCCCGGCAATTTGGGCGATCTTCTGAACAAGTCCACCTTCCAGGGCGTCCAGGAAGCGATTATGGTGTCCGGGGCCAACGGCGCCACAGATCAACTGGCCTCCACCATGAAAGCCTATGTGGAGCAACTGCTGGCGGAAGGCAAACTGACGAATGATCAGGCCAGTATTCTGACCCGGCTGGCCAATGAGGGGCATGCCCTGGCCGGTGCCGAAAAACTATTAGAAGATGCCACGCTAAACGGCAGTTCTACCGTCAATTACAACGGGCAAACATACAGTGTAACTGATTTTACTGAAATGTTCGGCGTTGATCCGGGTAAAGGGATTGCCGCCACGGCTAAAAACATGAGTGCGGCCGACGCCAAGGCTTTGAGTGCCCCATTTGTGGATTTGTATACCCAAGCCAAAGCCAGTGGCGCTTTGAGCGATCCGGCAGTGGCCAGCGTGATTGACAGTCTTTCCGGACAGATTTATGTGATGAGCGATCAGGCAAAATGGAACGCCAAAGGTGTCGCAAACGGCAGTATCCCTAAAGAGAATTACTTTCAGGACATGAGTTACGGTTATGTAACCGCTATGGAACAAACCGGTGTATCCAACGTGCCGCCTGGAGCGATTTCCTCCGCCACCCACGGCAACTCGTCACAAATCTGCTCTACCGGCGCCGGAAGCGATAGCGGCACCAATTGCGCCCAGTAGATTTATTGATCCTTTGTCCGGTGACCGGCGGAACTGTGATTGCCTCCGCACGATGGAACGGAAGAAAAGAGGATTCAGATACGCATGCCCATGTTTAAAATACGCCTGGCGCACACCAACGGCAATGGAAATGTTGTTTCC
>JAJQJM010000094.1 GCA_021323475.1 Vampirovibrio sp. | reverse complement strand
ACCACCACCATTTTGACCTGATGGGCCTCAAACAGCCAGTTCAGGCAACCCGCCACGTAATCAATCACCTGTGGATGCGTTTTCTCGCCGTAGGGCATGTGCAAGGTATCGCCCAGGTACACAAAGCGCTCTTCCGGCAAGGTATGCATCAACCGATCCAGCACCCGCAGGCCGCCTAGCCCGGAGTCAAAGACCCCGATGGGCTGTCTGTTGGATGCTGGGTTTGAATGATTGATTGAAGCGGATCGAGGCGAATTGGCCATTCAAATGCATTACCGGGCTTTTGCTGAGACTCGTGTTTTCAAGTAGTCTACAACACCGTCAGCAATAGAGCGAGCGGTTTTCAGCTTACGGTCCATGGTTTGCAGGTCGGTCAATTCGGACGGATTGGACACATAGCCCACCTCGCACAGGATCGCCGGTACGGAGGTGTGGTGAATCACATAGAACCGGGCCTTTTTCACACCACCATCCCGAACGCCCACCGCGTTGATCTCGCGGGCATGCACCCGTTTGGCCAGCGGTACGCTTTGCGGGGTGAAGTAATAGGTTTCAATACCAGCCAACGCGGGGTTTACGGAAGCGTTGTGATGGATGCTGATAAACAGGTCGGGACGAATTTCATTGGTAATCGCCGTAATGCGGGGCAACGGCAGGAATTCATCCGTACTGCGGGTCATGTACACCTTGAAGCCCTTGGCCGTCAAGGCATCCCGTAACATCAGAGCCAGGGACAGGTTCAAGTCTTTTTCCCGAACGCCGCTTCGCGTGGCGCCGATATCCTTACCGCCATGGCCTGCGTCTACTACAATCCGGGCAGGGAAAGGCGCATTTCCGGCGGCTCCCAAACCGATCAGATTGGCTAGCCCGGCAGCCGGGTTAGCGGTGTCCGTCTTGGCAATCAGCAGTTCCAGCACTTTCCCGTCATCGGACAAGGTGGGAACCACCCGAACATTGGCAGCAGCCAGATTAATGGACAGTTTACTGTTCGGCTGGCCGTCCGTTAACGGCTCCAGGCGCATTTTCTCGATTTCCGGGTATTGCTTCTGGTCAAAGCCAATGGGGGTCGGATGCGCCGCTTGGTTCAACAGGTCCAGAACCACCCGGTCATCCCGTTTCACAAACCGATGCACAATGGGGGCGCTGGCAGTCAAACGCAACACCGTGCCACCGCTTTCACGCTTCAGGTCAATGCTTTGCACTTCTCCCAAGCGGGTATTGGCGGACAATTTGGTGATTGAGGTGCTGGAGTACGGCGAAATCGCCAGTACATTACGCTCACTTCCAGGGTAGATCGACTCAAACTGCTCCGGCTCGGTGCTTTGAATGACGATTCGCACCGTATTCTCATCAAACTGGCCGACCCGAATCTGTTGAATTTCCGGGGTATTGCCGGAAATAGGATTCATCAGGGAACGGCTGGCCAGCACGGCGTTTTCCACATCCAGCACCAAACGGCTGGGAGCGGTCAGCACAAAGCGGTTTTTGATTCGAAGGTCCGCCCCGTTGGCAGCCTTCAAAATCAATTTGCTATCCCGAAACGCGACTTCTTCAACCACGCTGACACCGGACGGGGCAGGTTTACCCAACACGGTTTCTGCCGCTTGGGGCTGCGCCGCTTGTTTTTGCGGCAACGGAGCCGCAGTAACCGCAGCCACGTTCGCAGGAGGAAGCGGCGGCTTTACTTCGGCCATAGCGGGGGAGGGTTTTGCCAACGGTGGCAACGGCTGAATGGTTTTAAGACTACGAGAACCGCGCTTGTGAACGGCTGGCTGCTTTGCCGTTGGAATAGGAGCCGACGGCGTCACGAAAGAGGTGGAGGCCATCTGGGCGGGCGATAAAGCCATCGGCGCCAGGCCTTCCAAACGGAGAGCATTTCCCTCGAACACGGGATTCAAACGGATTAAAGTCTGATGATCACTCACATAAATCACGGCCCGCGTCGCGGTGTAGAAAGGGCTGCTGTTATCGGTCAGCTCAATGCGTTCAATGCCGTTATGATTCACCGGCAATACTTTTTGGGCGGTAGCCAGATGGGTGTTGGGGATATCCACCACGATGCGGTACGGGGAAGGCAACCTCAATATGGACAGGTTCCGGGTTTCATTGCCGGTAAACGGACGATTGGCGGATAAGGTCAAGCCGGTGCCGTCCGGGTTCATCCGTACGCTAACCAGGCCCAACTGCCCGGAGGCAGCCGAATGATTACTTCTGGCCCAGGCAATATCTCCCGTTGTAAAACCACCGCAGAATAAAAGCAAAGCCGCAAAATTGGCAGTAAGCATACGCTTTATTCGGGGTGAGCACACCATAAGTTTTCTCCCTAGCTCCTGGTTTCTTTCATCTGCTAACTCTAAAAAATAACGACTTTCTCTCTCGGGACAGACCGCTCATCGTTAACCACCGAACGCCACTTCCTTGTCATTGTTGAACCAGGATTATTCAAATGAATCTGGAAGTTTTATCAGAGCAGGTCAATACTATATTAAGTGTAGCGGTTTTTCAGGGGAAATGAAACCCCTTTAAGCTGTACTTTTACAACGAATTTTTGCCGCCGGGCAAACACCCTAGTAGGTATTGGTGCCATGGAAAGCGCCACGGATCATTTGCTGTAGCTCCGTGGGATTTTCGGATGTGGCCAAGGCTTCATCGGCTGTAATCAGGCTATTTCGGTACGCCCAATATAACGAATGGTTGAGGCTACGGGCCCCTTCAAACTCTGCATTATTCAGCAGCTGATAGATTTCGCCCATTTCATCGCGCAAAATGTAATCCCGAATGGCGGGAGACACCACCATGATTTCCGCCACCGCAATCCGGCCCTTGCCTTCCGCCTTCTTCACCAGCCGCTGGGAAATGGTGCCTTGCAGAACGCCGGCCAGCTGGTTCCGGATGGGATCCCGCTCGTAAGGTTCAAACGCGTTGATAATCCGGTTGATGGTCTGAACGGAATCCGTGGTGTGCAAGGTGGAAAATACCAGGTGGCCGGTTTCCGCCGCATGCAAGGCGGCCATCATGGTTTCCCGGTCCCGCATCTCCCCAATCAGAATCACATCCGGATCCTGACGCAGGGAATACTTAATACCGTTGGGGAAACTGTCCGTATCCAGGGTCAACTGACGCTGGGTCACCACGCTTTGATCGCTCTGGTACATGTATTCCACCGGGTCTTCCAGCGTGACGATGTGCTTGTGCTGGGTACGGTTAATGGTATTCAGCAACGCGGCCAGCGTGGTGGACTTGCCGGAACCGGTCGGCCCGGTTACCAGCACCAGCCCCTTGTGCAAATCCGCGAAGCGGGCAATGACCGGCGGGTGACCCAAATCATCCAGCGTGGGAATCTTCAGGGTAATCAAACGCATAACCAAACCCAGCCGACCCATTTCATAGAACAGGTTGACCCGGAACCGGCAGATATCGTCCAGCATGAAGCTGAAATCGAAATCGGTTTTGTTTTTCAGCCGGGGCAGGATTTTCTCCGGAATAATACTTTTAGCGAACTGCTGAATGGCCAATTCGGTCAGGGGGGGCATTTTGGTCTGGAGCATATCCCCATCCTTACGAAGAACGGGTGGTACGCCTACCCGCAGGTGAACATCCGACACCCCTTGCGCCACGGCCATCCGCAAAAAGGTATTCAAATCAATCATGGGTTGATTCGCAGCATCCTCTGAACCTTGAGAGGCGCTGACCACGGAAAGATCCGGCGACGACATGGGATTGTCTAGGCTGCTCATACCAATTCCTTGCTTCTCGCGACTGTCAGTTGGGTTGCCCCGTTTCTGAAGTATGAACGCAAGGCGAGGGGGATCTCTACCTCCTGATGATTGATTTGATAGTTTTCCAGAATCGCGGCCAGGGTTCTGCCCACCGCCAGGCCGGAGCCGTTAATGGTGTGCATGAACGCCGGTTTACCGGTCGCTTCGGAGCGGTATTTCAACCCGATGCGACGAGCCTGGAAGTCGGTAAAAGTGCTGCAACTGGAAATTTCACGGTATACGCCCTGGGCCGGCATCCATACTTCAATGTCGAAGCATCGGGCGGCGGAAAAACCGATATCTCCGACGCACAGCTCGACTACTCGGTAGGGAAGCTCCAGCAATTGCAGAATCCGCTCGGCATCGGCCAGCAGCTTTAAATGCTCCGCTTCGGAATCTTCCGGGCGTACCAGCTTCACCAGCTCAATCTTGTCGAACTGATGCTGACGAATCAGACCACGGGTATCTTTTCCGGCGCTACCGGCTTCCCGGCGGAAACAGGGCGTGTAAGCGGTCATGGAGATAGGCAATTGGTCTTCACTCAGGATTTCCCCGCCGTACAGATTGGTCACCGGCACTTCCGCCGTGGGAATCAGGAACAGCTCGTCGTCCTTGCAACGGAACATGTCCACCTCGAACTTGGGCAACTGACCGGTGCCGGTCATGGCTTGGCGATTCACCAGAAACGGCGGCAGGATTTCCTCATATCCATTCTCCGTATGAGTATCCAGCATGAAGTTAATCAGCGCGCGCTCCAGTCGGGAACCTTCGCCCCGCATGACGGAAAAGCGGGACTGTGAGATTTTGACGCCTCGGTCAAAGTCCAGAATGCCTAACGTGGCACCGATATCATAGTGCGGCAGCACGTCGGCGCAATAACGGTTCTTGAATTCATCGCCCCAGGTACGCAGCACCACGTTATCGTTTTCATCGGCACCGTCCGGCGTTTGGGGCAGCGGCATGTTGGGGATTTCCATCAGCAGGGCATTCTGCTGCTCGGCGATCTCTTCTTTTTGTTGCTCGATGGCCTTAATCCGCTCGGCCAGGGTGCGGGTTTCCTGCTGAATCGCATCCGTATCCCGACCTTCCTTTTTGGCCTGGGCAATCTGCTGGGTCATCTGGTTGCGCTTGCCCCGCAACATCTCTTCCTCTTGCAGCAATTCCAGCCGTTGGGCATCTAGCCGGCTGATGGCGTCCACGGACAAGTCCGGCTTACGGCGCTTGAGGGCCTGATTAACGGCTTCGGGGTTCTCACGAATCAATCGAATATCCAGCATATGTAAATTTTTCCGCGCGCATGGCAAACCAGGGTCTGGGGAATCGCGCGACCTTCTACAAGACGTAACAGGTCACATTATACTCCAGCAATCCCACAGCTACAGGATGGCAAATCCGGCAAGCCGATTACTATATAAACAGAACCTGCTTACTTGGCGGACAAATACAGCAGATAAACCCACGTGCCCGCTCCGCCCAATAAACCGCCCACAATGGCGATATTAATGAGATAGGACAGGTATTTGGTGGTGACTAGAATGATTTTTTCCCGATCGATTTTCATGGGCCTGGTTTTCCGATTGATTCGTTTCTTCGGTTATCGGCCGGTAGGGTCAACAGCTTTAATTTTTTTGGCAGTCCTCCTGCTATTGCCTTGTGCGTGTAGTTGGGCCGATGACAGCGACGATTGGCCGGAACCGGTTTATTTTCCCCAAACCCAGACCCAACCGACGGCCAGCCAGCCAACACCGGAGAAGAAAAACACTCCGGATAAGGCATCCCAAAAAGAGAAAAAGGGCATTTGGCCGTTTAAACGCAAAGACAAGCAAGCCGTCGGCAATCCCCAAACCGAGGAGCAGAGCAAAAAATCAGGCCCCAAAGATCCTCCTGCCAGCCCGTTCCCGCTGGTTCGACTGGCAATGCCCATTCAGGCAGATACCGGCATCATCGCTCCGGGCATTTACCTGTTCAAGCCAGCTGAAGGGGCCGACAAGCCGGATAACCCAACGCCTGATGGGGGCAAAACTGTCTATTTAACCCGCCAGAACAAAATCATGGTCAAGCTGGTGACCCATCTGGTCAAGCCGGTGGATGAGAATATGGCCGTAACCGGCACTTCCAGCCCATTGACCAAAGTGGATCCGAAGGCGCCGCCGGTTTTAAGTGTTGAAGCCAAACTCTCTACGGATTTAAAAACCATTATTTTTATTGTGAAAGAAGGCGAACAGCGCTTTGAGAGCGCTCCGTTCCCGGTGGCAACCGATCAGCGACGGTTACTGACCTTTTAAATCATTGACCTTCCAACACCTCAAGCCCTGCCATGACTTAGCCGGATTCGACTGGAAACAGGGAAGTGTTTTCGCTACAATAAGTTCGTCAAAGCGCGAAAATCCCCGATTTCTGTAATTTGGTTGTGTTTAAGGAAGGACTTGATATGCCGAACGTCGAACTACCTCTGCCGACCGGCCGGCCGGCCCGCACCGTGCAGGACATCCTGAAGGAAGCCAAGGACAAGAAAGTTAAACTGCTGCGGCTTCAATTCGTGGATATCCACGGTATGCCCAAAAGCATGGGCATCCATGTGGATCAACTGGAAAAAGCCCTGAACAACGAAATCATGCTGGACGGTTCCTCCATTGCCGGCTTCCGGACTATTGAAACCTCCGACATGTACTTTTACCCGGACCTCAGCACCTTCTCCGTTATGCCCTGGACGGAAGGCGACCGGGTGGTTGCCCGCGTCATCTGCGACATCTACAACCCGGACGGCACCCCGTTTGACGGCTGCCCCCGCAACAACCTGAAACGCGTTCTGCAGGAAGCCCAAAAGCTGGGTTACATTTACAACGTTGGCCCTGAGCTGGAGTTTTTCCTGTTCAAGCGCAACCCGGACGGCAGCCCGTCCACCCAAACCCACGATGCCGCCGGCTATTACGACATCGGTCCGGATGACCTCGGCGAAATCGTGCGTGGTGAGATTGTGGATACCCTGGAGCGCCTGGGCTTTGAAATGGAAGCCGATCACCATGAAGTGGCCAGCGGTCAGCACGAAATCGATTTCAAATACTCCGATGCGCTGTCTCAAGCGGATAACGTTACCACCGTCAAAATCATTACCCGCCAGATTGCCGCCAAACACGGCCTGCATGCCTCCTTCATGCCCAAGCCGGTCTTTGGGGTGAACGGCTCCGGGATGCATTGCAACCAGTCCTTGGCTAAAGTGGACGGCGGCAACGCGTTCTACGATGAAAAAGGCGATTACCAACTGTCTGCCACCTCGTTGCACTTCATCGGCGGTCTGTTGAAAAACATTCGCGGCATTACCGCCGTCACCAACCCGCTGGTTAATAGCTACAAGCGATTGGTTCCCGGCTACGAAGCGCCGGTGTACGTGGCATGGTCCGCCGCCAACCGCAGCGCCCTGTTGCGCGTACCCGCCAAGCGCGGCAACGCCACCCGCGTAGAGCTCCGCTCCCCGGATCCGGCCGCCAACCCTTACCTGGCCTTTGCCGCTATGCTGCTGGCCGGTTTGGACGGCGTTAAAAACCAGATCGAGCCGCCGAGCCCGGTTACCGCCAACATTTACAAGCTTTCCGCCGATGAGCGCAAGGAACAGAACATTCCTGCCCTGCCCGGTAGCCTGTACGAAGCGTTGGAAGAGCTGAAAAACAGCTCGGTCGCCAAAGAGGCTTTGGGCGAGCATATTTTCCACGAATACATCAAGGCCAAAACCATCGAGTGGGATGCGTACCGCACCGATGTGACGCCCTGGGAAATCAATCGCTACATGGCCCGCTACTAGGCCAAGCGCGTAAATCAAAAAAGGAGAGCGGTTGCTCTCCTTTTTTATTGACTTGTTGTCTGAAACACTCAGTCCCTCAGGGCCTCCAGCAATATTGCAGGCTGGGAACTGCTGACAATAATATCGTGCAGCACACCGGGATTGATTTCCAGAATATCGCCCGGCTCCAGTTCGATGACGCCATAGCCGGGAAATGAGAACTGGAGTTTCCCGGATACCAGCACCCGCACCGCCGTCTGATCAAATTTCATTTCCGGGGTGTGGGTTTTGGAAGCCAGCTCGGACTGCTCCGGCTGAAGCCCTTCCCGCGCCAGCATCCGGTTCAGAAAGTCCAGGCTGGGCGGCTTGGGAGATTCCCATCGCATAATTTCAAAAGGCCGCTGGCTCATACGTTCTCAACTCTGGCTGTTCATATTGCATCATTTGTATTCTTAATATATCAGACTGAGCTATCTACGGTTTATTTTTTAGCCGGCTTATCCGGATGCTGCCCAATAATGGGAGACAGGGCATCGATATGCGGCCTTACAATCAAACCGCCGCCAAAGCGCCAGCGGTTGAACTGCCCACCGGCATCCAGGAAGTCCACATCACCGTAAGCGGCCAGCCAATCGGTAAAGTTCAGAATGACGTTGGCGTCAAAGGCGCTGCTCAGGCTGGTGCCATTGCCTTCTTCCTTAATGCCATGTCCCAACCGAACGGTCTGGGCACCCAGGCTGCCGCCCAGCTTGTATTCCAGGAATTTGTTAAACAGACTGCCCCGCAAGTCCAGTCGCGCCGCGTTCATGATAAACAGGGACGGGCTGAAATAACCGCCGAATACATAGTTGGAGTTCGCCAGCACCACGGGGTCCAGCTTGGCCACCGGTCGGTTAATACCGGCGGAAGTGGTATCGAAGAATCCGTTGGTGGCATTTTTGCCGTAACCGAAGTACAGGAACTCATAGCCCAAGCGCACCTGATGGTTGGATGCGTAGTGCCAGGTGTAACCCAGCGATGTAAACGCCTGGCTCTTGAAATTCCGCTTAATCCGGGAACCATCGATGAAGCCCCAGGAGTAACCCAGGTTCCAATCCCAGTTTTGGCTGAAGGGGTGCAGATTTAATTCGCCGTAAATGCTGTTTTCACGCGCCTGACCCACCAAATGCCCTGCAAAGGCACCCTGGTTCGGGCGCAAGCCGGTCAACGTTAACAGCGACGTATACTGCGGCAAGCGGCTCACCCCGATTTTAGCCCGGATGCTATCGGTAAAATCATACTGCGCTTGTGCCTGGAAGGTCAGGTTCTCGGTCTTGCTTTGGGTGAAGTGGGTAATGGCCATATCGCCGTCCAGGGTCAAGCGATCCCAGTATTTGACGGTGGCTCCCACGCCGTATTCCACACCCCAGGTGCTGTCGGGATTCACGCCGTCCGGCAGGAACCACCGGGTTGGCTTGATGCCGCCGCGCACCCGAATCTGGGGCGTCAGCGACAGGCTAATCTGGTTGGGAAAGCCCCAACTGGAAAGTCGGGTGGTAGTGGCCTCGCCGTCCTGTTTGGAATACAGGAATCCGGCCCGAATCATGGGTCGCAAGTCATTGGTCAGCCCTTTTTCCAGATCCGCCAGATCATCGTTGCGGAAACGACCCAGACCGGACAGCAACGGGTTCGTATCGTAATCTAAGGCGGAATAGGTTCCGTAAGCCGGGGTCATGCCGTCTTCGCCCACCGAGTATCCGCTTCCGCCAGGGCGACCGGCACCATTCATGCTGGCAACCCTGTCGCTGCGATCATCGCCGGGTTGCAGGCTCATGGCGTAAGGAACCGCATCGCGGGTCGTACGAATGGCTTTATCCAGCCGATCGATTTGCGAACGGGAACTTTGCTGCAGCATTTTCAAACTATTTACCGCATCAGAGAGCGCATCGATTTCCGACTGCAGGGATTTCACCTCATCTGCCGGAGCATGATTAGAAATTTGTGCATCCGCTTGGTTCTCGGAAGCGGCTACAGCATCCGCAGACGCTTCATACGGCAAGGCGGCCACATCCGTTACAGCGTTGCCGTATGGGGTGTTCGGCTCGGCTTCGTAATCCACCAGCAGGAAATCCGGGCGTTGGATTTGGGCGTCGCTGGACTCTTCCATCTTTTGCTCGATCGGCTGCCCATTGCGATCCATCAGCGGCTTGATTTCCTGAATAATCTTCAGGGCCTGATCGTAGCGACCAATCAATTTTTCCGACTGAGCCAGGCCGATGGCAATGTCCACGTTATCCGGGTATTTGGTGCGCAGTTCCTGGAAGAACCGCTTGGCTTCCAGCTTGCGACCACTCCACAGAATGACATAACCTTTACCCAGCAACGCTTCCTGATGCTCCGGGTTTCTGCCTAACACTGACTCAAAGGCGTCCATCGCCGGGCCATACTTGTGATCGTAAGAAAGCAGCTTGCCGTAAGTGGCCAGTACATCCAGGTCATTGGGATCGTCCTGGGTCATCTTCTTCAGCAGGCGAATGTTCTCGTCCCGCTGGGAGGCATTGGATACCAGCAGACCCAGCCATTCCTTCTTGATGGCCCCATCGTCCGGGAATTGTTTGACCAGGGTGCTGTAGGTTTCTACCGCTTCTTTATAATAGTTTTTATCGGCACGGTAAGCGCGGGCCACGGCCAGCCACACCATTTTATTCTGTGGGTACAGGTTCACAATTTCCTGATACACCGGAATCATGACGGTGGTCGGCTTGTGCCATTTCAGCACCTCTTCAATGCGACCCTCCCAAACTTCCCGGTTATCGGGGTCAGCGGTGCCCAATTCCACATACATACGTAAGGCTTCAGGCCGGCGATCCTGCCGCCAGGAGAGATATTCCGCATACGCCGATTTGGTTTGAATATCGTCCGGCGAAGCGGCCAGCATCTGGCGGAACAGGTCTTCCACCACCAGTGGCTGGGTTTTGTCGGACTTCAGGAAATCCAGATATTCCTTTTTGATGCTGTCCCGGTTTTGCAGCGCGGGACTATTCAATGCCTGCTGATAGGACCGCAAGGCATCCTCAAAGTGTCCTTCCTGCTCGCTGTACATACGGGCCAGACTGACCGCCACTTCCGGGCTGTTGGGGTTCTCATCGACAGCTTCTTTATACAGGGTTTCCACCAGATTCGGAGCGGGCAGCGCTTCCGCCGGCAAATGCACCAGACGCAGATAATCGGCGTATTCCAGCTTTTCATCCACCGTCAACAACCCGGCCTCGTATAAGCGATGAAACTTATCAATCGCTTCCGGCACCCGCGAAATTTTGGTCATGGCGCGGGCCTGGCGCAACTGCACGTCTTTCAGCCGCTGGGCGGATTCCGGCAGGCTTTCATCCCACTTCAGGGAATCTTCATACATACCCAAATCGAATGCCATAGACGACATGGCCTGGATGAAATCGGCATTGCCCGCCATGGCCGTGCCCGCTACGCTTTGGCAAAGTTCGTCATAAATTTCCTTGGCCGGTTGTCGCTGCCCGTTTTTTAACAATGCACGGGCCTGATCCAACTTCAGGGACAAACTGCGCTCACTGTCGGATTTCAACACCGTGTTGTAAATCTGTAATGCTTCATCGGCATGGCCGGTTGTGGACAGCATTTGGGCGTATTCGGCCATCCACTTTTTATCGCTGCGATACAAATCCGCGACTGGCGCCGCATATCGCAAGGCATCCATGGCATTACCCTGCCAGAACAAGGCTTCCGCCAACTTTTTGGAAATGGAGGCATCCGACGGTTTAATCTCATAAGCGCGCTTCAGCAGATTGACCGCTTCGGCCCGCATGGCCGGATCCCAGCTCCACATTTCACCAAGCTGAGACAAGGCTTCCACATTGTTCGGTTGAATGGCCAAAACTTTCTGATAGGCCGCCTTGGCCTTGATCAAATCAGCGGGTTTACCCTGCTTTTGGTGCGCACGGGCCAGCCACAAAAAAGTCAGCTCGTTTTTAGGAGCCTGCTGGGTGGCTTTTTCAAACAGGGGAATGGCTTTGGCAATATAGCCCTTGTTGAAGTTGGCAATCCCTGCCGACAAGGATGGAGGGCCGGACACTGGCGGAGCCTTCGCCGTTTTGGCAGCGGGCTTGGCATACGCCAATAACTGTCCATCTTTTAAATCATCTGCGGAAAACCCGTCGATAATACTATCCTGATTCGGCGCCGCCATGGCCAACGATTCAAATTCAGCGTGATCCGACGGGGTAGTGGGGGAATCCGGAAGCTGCAACGTCGGCACCGCCACGGAAGAGGGCTGACGGAACACAACCGACTTGGTTAATGACGCCGGAGTTGTGGCCCATGCCTGAGCGGTAAGGCCAATGCTAAATGCCAGGGTAATTCCAACCAATTCTTTTCTCATAAACACTCGTCTGTCCCGTCAGTTTTCTGAACCACAAAAAAGAGACCGAATTTTTGAAGCCATTAGGGTCGCAGCGCGTACTTGCGCTACTGCCACTTCACTCTCCGCAGGGATCTTTCCTTGTACCTTGGATCGTATTCATCAACCTATTCTCATCATTATATCGCGCCGATCAGTTTTATTAACAATTATTCCCCGATCAGGGTTTTGAACGCCTTGTTTTCCTCAGGCTCATGCAGCCTCAAGCTCAGTTGATCCAGCGTTTTCATATCCAAGCCGTCGAAATAAATCAGGGCCACCGGGTTGCCGTAATACAACGAGACATCCACGACTTCTCCCGGATAGCGTTCTACCTGCTGACCGTCCCAGGCCAGCTGAATCCATACTTTTTGGCGAATCTGGA
>JAJQJM010000209.1 GCA_021323475.1 Vampirovibrio sp. | reverse complement strand
AACCGCCAATAACGTGGCCAGTGTGAATTTTACCAGCTTCATCAACAGCGATTTCGACATGATTCACCTGCGCCTGGAAGATGTGACCGCCACCTCCGCAACCGGTGTGAATCCCTGGCTGCGGGTGTCCACGGACGGCGGCTCCAGTTGGAAACAGGGCGCCAGCGACTACGGTTATTCCGCCGGCGCAACCGATAACGGATTCACCGGCTCCAATTCCAACGGAGACACTAAATTATTGCTCACCTACGCGGGCTCCACCAACGGCCAGCTCACCAACACCGCCAACCAGAGCCTGGGCATGGATCTTTATATCGCCCGTCCTTCCGCCACGGCCCAGTATCATAAAATCTGGGGCGCGGGCAGCATGCTGTCATCCACGCCCCGCCATGTGGGCATGCTGGTGGGCGGAGCCTACAACGCCGTCACCGCCGTGAACGGGCTGCAAATCCTGATGTCCGGCGGTAATCTATCCGGCGTGTTTTACCTGAACGGCTACAGGAGGCAATAGCATGACCCGATGGATTAAACTGGTGAACGGCACTGAAATCGAGATGACGCCTGAGGAAATTGCACAGCGCCAGACAGAGGAAAACACAACCGCGCCACTTTCATTGGCTGAGCAATTAAGCACCCTGTTTTCCAATTTACCCGCAGAGCAGCAGGCCGATTTAGCGCCCTTAAAAGCAGCGGTTAAATTGGAACTGGATCAAGGCCACACGGAAATCGCCCGGCTGATCATCGCACGGGCCAGTATTCCCGCAGAACTGGAAGCCGTGCGAACCTCGATGCTGGATCTGTTCCCATCCGACTGAACGCCAACAACGCGGATTACAGGATAGTTTTTCATGGAATTATTGTCTCAAGCCAAACATTACGTCACCCCGGCGGTCATTTCCATACTCACGGTCAGCCTGCTGAAAATGGGGATTTTCGTGACGCATGGGGATTTAGAGCAATCTTTGCGAAACCTGGAAAAGAACCTGCGCTCCGAATATGCCACCCGCCAGGACATTGAGGATATAAAATCCCTGCTGAACCGCTTGGACGAGCAACTCTCCCGGCTGGATGACCGGCTGGAAAAATCCCGCCGAGAGGGTCGTTAAATGAGCGGCCCACCCCGACACATTCAACTGACGCCCAACTTCAACCTGTCGGAATTCCTGCACGGACAAGACCCGCTGCCAGCCCCGTGGATTCTGGATAATCTGTACCGGCTGGCCAATCGGTTGCAAGTACTCCGGGATTTGCTGGGCAAGCCGATTATCATCAACTCCGGCTACCGCAGCCCCGAGCATAACCGGGCTATCGGTGGGGCGGCCCACAGTTACCATCTGTCCGGCATGGCGGCCGATATTGTGGTGCCCGGCATGACGGCAATACAAGTCCAGCAATTTCTAAAGAATTGGAGCGGCGGCCTTGGGTCATACCAGCACTTCACGCATGTGGACATTCGCCCGAACCGCGCGCGCTGGAGTTAAGTCGAGAGCAAGCTGCCAGTCCGGCTTACAGCCTAGCCCGATCATTTTAACTGATGAAAGGACGCATGATGTTTCTAAAAAAAATCACGCTTTTACTCGCTCAAAAAACCCTGGGAAAGGAATTGGCCCTGGCGTTGATGCTGTTGCGCCTGATCGCCACCGCCGTTGAAACCCGCAAAGTGAACGACATTGCCCGGTTCGTCTTCAAAAACCTGCCGACAAATTGGAAACAACCCCAAGGCCCCGCCACGGAAACCGAGTTTGTGGACATGGTGCAGGCCGGGCAACTCTTTCTGGGTAAAATCCAAGCCGTTTTAAGAGCTTAATTCAACTCCCACAGCCACTTCCTATCTCTCATCTGCTTTCCGCCCATCCGGTACTTGCCTGCCGGGTGGGCTATTTCTTTTCAGCGGGAATTTCCCGGAATCCAGAGGGTAATTTCCACCGGCAAATGATCCGAGCCGTTAAACAGCCCCACGCTCTGCCGCACGGTTTGGATATTCCGGCTCACCAGCACATGGTCAATCGGGATGAAAAAGCAGGGAATATACACCGGCCAGGTAGGCATGTAATGATGCGCTTTCGCGTCCTTCAGGCCCAAAGCGCGCAGATATTCCCGATAATAATGCGACCAGGGCGTGGTATTTAAATCGCCAAACACAATAACCGATGGGGTTAAATTGGCCTTTTCCGCCACCAACAGGTTCAAATATCGTTGATAACTCGCTGCATGTCTTGGATTGAACGGCACCGGCGGATGCAGATTAATCAGGCTCACGGTGTTATTTCCCAATTGAATATGCGTCAGGAAATAGCCGCCCTCGTTTCGATACAGCACCTTGCCCATCGTATCTTCAGGAAAATGCTCTAATTTGGAATTTAATAACGGAAAGCGGCTCAGCAGCACATTGCCCGCTTACAAATGCAGCAGGTGATACGGATATTGCTTGAATACCGGCGAATCTTTCAGGTGTTGATACCACCGGGCGTTGATTTCCTGCAAAGACACCACATCCGCCCCGGCCTGTTTAATCACGGCTTCCACCGCCTGATGGCGTTTATTATAGACAAACACATTCACTTGCAGCAGTTTCAACGAATGCCCTGGGCCTTTAGGCTGATCATACGGCTGCGGCGAGGCGTATTGCCACACTTGCCAGCCGTTGATGACCAACGCCAATGCGGTTATCAGCAGCAAGCCGGGTTTATGAAAAATAGTTCGATTTCTAAACTGCCAAATTAAGCCGAACAGCAAAATCAACGCATACTGCACCCGAAAATGGGAAGTCAGATCCAGCCAATGCGAAAACTGTCCGAAAAAGCCGGTAAACGTAAATATTAACGAGACGACAAACGTCAGCTTCAGAAACGCCCAAAAGAGGCATTTCGCTTTTATCCGCATCGGTTCCGGCATAACTGGGCTTTCCTGGTTGAGTGCGCTAAAAGCTTAGCACCCAAAGCGCCCCTTTGAAACGGACATTTATCCAATTTAGCGGTTGTGTTTAGTCCGTCAGCTTGAGGACGGCCATGAAGGCTTCCTGCGGCACTTCCACGCTGCCGATGGACTTCATCCGCTTCTTCCCTTTTTTCTGCTTTTCCAGCAGTTTGCGCTTCCGGGAAATGTCGCCGCCATAGCACTTGTCCAGTACGTTCTTGCGCATGGCCTTTACGGTGCTACGGGCCACAATTTTACCGCCAATCGCCGCCTGAATCGGCACCTCGAACATTTGCCGGGGAATGATTTCCTTGAGCTTCTCGGTGAGCACATGGCCGACACTGTGCGCCTTATCCCGGTGGACAATCACGCTGAGGGCATCCACAATATCTCCGGCCAGCAGAATGTCCAGCTTCACCAGATTGGAGCGCTTGTAATCGGAGAAGTGGTAATC
>JAJQJM010000093.1 GCA_021323475.1 Vampirovibrio sp. | reverse complement strand
TGGCGGCCCAGTTACTGTACTTGGGTCCCTCCGCCCCGATGCGCAGGTCGGCTTTGTTAAAGGTGACATTTGTGGTTCCATGCGGCCCGATATGTGTCTTTTACCCACTCCAAAGTGCTTGTTTATCAACCTCATGTGGAAAGGGCAGAGGTGCGGATTTGTGTAGATACTCGTTGCCTGTTAAAGCTACGGATGTGGGGCAAATCAATTTAATTTATGGGCTAAAGTTACCGACTGGCTGGCTAGGCTGAGACCTTGGAAGACCTTCCATTAGTTCTGTATAGGCACGTTGTAGCACTAGGAGATCAATCTCGTTGTTTTCGGTGTAGTTATCAAAATTGCCCTCCAGGTTTTTCAATGAGTTATGCAGTGCAAAGGCTTTTGCAGCCTCCTCTGCAGAATGCGTTGTAAAAAAGTCAGGGCTTTTTATTAATGTTTCTTGAGCCTGGATTTGAGCTTGTATGTCTTTCATACTGATGGTTTTAGCATTTCCGTCGTTGCCAGCAGTTAATTCAAAGTTGCCATCCGTTGTTAAAGTGTAGAGCGTGTCTCCTTCACTACGCTGATAAACCTGCTTAAAGTTGCTTGAAGAGGCATGGAACTGTGCTCTTTTAGTTATATCCCAGTCGAAAGTGATATCCAGGCTCTTCAGTGAGTCCACAATACCATTGTTTACTGGGAGATTTTTGTAAGCATCAGCTTTGAACTTTCTATCGAAGAATTCCTGCTCCTCAGATGTGCTCAATGTGTCTCCGTTTGCTCTGGCAGTAATTCGCCGTTCCACGACTTCAGCAAGCCCTTCTTCTGTTTTGGAGTTAGAACCAGGGGTTGCCGCATGCAGCGTTTCATGCCCCAAAATGCCTGTTTGTTCTGCATAGGAGTGCTCAAAGAATAGCTCGGTAATGCCGATGGTTTTAGTATCTTCATCCGTGTAAGCATTCGAATTTTTTTTCTCTCGATCGTTGTAATCAGGATCGAATCTGATGGTATATCTGTCTCCCTGGAGCTGTTTCAGCAGTTTTGATCCATCTTCATCCTTGGCTAACTGTTTGATCGACTTTTGTAGACTGTCCACCTGTTCAGTGCTTAGGCCGGTTGTGTCAATATTGACTCCTTCTACGCTGATGGATTTTCCCGTGGGAAGTTGTTTCCCTGTCGCGTCTGGCCCATTAGCTGCATTGGTTGTCTGTTTTTGAAGTCCCTGGGCGGCATTAAAGGCCACTCTGGGATTTACGCCGCCGGTGGAAATATTCATAGTGTCCGGACCCGCCTTATAGGTATTGGGAACCGGCGCGGGTGTTGGCGCTGGTGAATTTGCCAGAGCCGCAGGTTTGCTCTCGTTGGTTTTCACGTCAAGATTTTTGACAACCGCAGTTGCGGCTGGCCGTCCAATCACATTCACCATATTTAGGATGCTCCTCAACTATCCTTCGCGCTCGGAAGGCTTATTATTCGCCTCAAATTACCTAGGCTACGGAATGCCTAGGCCACCTCTCTCGATCAAAAAAATAGAAGTTTTGTATTTTATATAAATACAAAAACAATATATCGGCGGAAATTGTCTTTCTTCGTAGCCTGTTACAAAGTGGATGGTTAGGCGTTACTGAACACAGACTTGCTGGTTGCCGCCGTTTTGGCAGATCGTGTTGGAGTCCTGATGAATCGGTGCACCCCCGGCTGTAACGGGATTGCTGATCATGGCGTCCCAGTTGTCGTAATTCGGCCCTTCCGCCCCGATGAGTAAACCGGCTTTGCTAAAGGTGGCATTGGTGGCCCCGTCAATGGCTTTTTGCATTTCGGGGGGCAGGGCGCCGGGGTGTTCGGTCAGATAGGAGGACAATTGGTTTTTCAGGTCGGTGTATGGGACGACTGAGCGCCAAAATGCGTCATACGCCCCAAAAAAGCCGGCCGGGTCCGTAAAGGAGTTAATGCTTTGATCCAGCCCATTGCCGATACCGTGGCCGGCCAGGGACAAGCGAGTTACCAGATCCAGCAGGGTGGGGTCGGCATTCGGATCGGAAGCAAGCTGCTCGGCAATCTGGGTCAGTAAATTGGCCTGCTCATGAATGGTGTCGCGGGCGCCGTTGGCCCCTGTGGATTCCACGGTGCCCTGGTGATTGACGGCGGCCATATCCAGGCACATGCCGTTGGCGTAGCACACCTTTGCCCCCGGAAAGTATTGTTCCTGGTGCTGGTTTGCCGCCAGGGCGTCCTGGGTGGAAATAACAGCAGCCTTGGCTTGGGATGCATTCGTAATGCGGTCGGCCATGTCGTCTTTTAAATCGACGAAAATATTGTTCAGCCGCCCTCCCATCACGGTAAACCCGGCAATAATCAGCAAGGTAACGCTGGTGCCGATTATGCCGTATTCCATCAGCGTATTGCCTTTAGCGGGCAATTTCCTTTTATGTGGCCGGAATGGCGTTTTGAGTAATGATAGAAACATTCACTCTGTCCAATGATCGACTCAGGTCTGTTTCGACCCAACGGTGTCATAAGTGAAGGTTTTGTAAAAAAACATTAACTAAACGTTTTCCGTTTCTTATTTAGAGGCAATGAAAACGAATCAGACTGACGCCAGGGCCTTTCGAACGTGTCGGTCGACTAATAATCTTAGGCCATGACCGGGAGGGACACAAAAAAGCGACTGCCTTTACCTTCCTCGCTTTCTACCCAAATAGTGCCCTGATGCGCTTCCACAATTTGGCGACTGAGATACAGGCCCAGCCCGGACCCGGAAGATCGTTGCTTGCTGGTGCCTTGGGAAAAACGCTGAAACAGCAGCGGAATATCCTGCGCCGGAATGCCGCGCCCGTTATCCGTCACGCAAACCTCAATCTGGCGTTTGGCGGTATCTTCCTTGGCCGGATGGACGCTGATTGTCACCCGGATGCTGCCTTCTTTCGGGGTAAAGTTAATGGCATTGCCAATCAAATTGACAAAGACGCGTTTCAATTCCTGCTTGTCGCCCCTCACCTTCAAAAATTCCGGCTCGGCGGTGTCGCTAAAGGCCAGTTTCAGGTTCTGGCCCCGGTTATTGGCCAGGGCGTCCAGCTCCTGCACAATGGCCCCGATGAGATCCGCGAGATCCACCGTGTCCAGAATCAGCTTTTGCCGCCCGGACTCGTACTTGTAGACTTCCAGCAGCACGTTCACCAGGCCCAGCAATTCCCGGTTGCTTTGAATCAGCATGGCAATCAATTCCTGCTGGCGGCCGGAAAGTTCTCCCAGGGAGCCGTCCGCAAAAAAGCCCAGGGTCTGGATGGCGGCCAGCAAGGGAGTCCGTAAATCATGGGTCAGGGTGGAAACGAAATCGTCCCGCAGGCGCTCGATTTCCTTGCGCTCGGCGATATTTCGCAGCACGACGACGAAGCCGCCTTCGGATGGGGAGTGCCCGTTGCCGGTCGAGTTTGTGGCATCCGGCTGGGTGAGCGGCGCAATACTGGCTTCCAACGGCAGATCGCCGATTAAAACTTCGCCCACCTGATGTGGTTGATTATGATTGAACAGCGACAGCAGGCGCTTGGGCTTGCCATTGTCTGAGGCTGTTTTTAGCAGGTTTTCCAGTGGCAAGGCCATCAAGTCCGCTTTTTGCAGGGATTCCGCAGCACGGAACCAGCGTTCCGCCGCCGGGTTGATGGAAGTGACTTCCAGGCTGCCGTTCAGGGTTAAAATCCCATCCGCCGTGTTGCTGACGATGGATTGGAGCTTGCGATACGTTTCTTGCAGGTCGCGGGTGCGTTCCTGCACCAGGGCTTCCAGGTGTTGATTGGCCCGTTCCAGCTCGGCGCGGGCCTGACTCAGTTCCGCCACGGATTGCTTGAGATCGCCAATCAGGTGGCTGCGCTCCAATCCGTTGTTGATGCTGATTTTCAGCTCCTCGTTGTCCCAGGGTTTTTCAATGTAGCGGTAAATGCCCACGGAATTAATGGCCTCAATGGCGCTTTCCTTGTCCGCATAGCCAGTCAGCAGAATCAGGGTTGCTTCCGGCAACACCTCTTTTACGTTTCGCAAAAAGGTAATGCCGTCCATGCCCGGCATGGAAAAGTCCGAGATAATCACATCCGGGCGAATCATCGTGACCTGCTCCAACGCGTCCAGGGGGGTGTTGAAGCAGTGGATGCGATGGCTGGTTTCAATGCCCAGCATGGTTTGCAGACTGGATGTGACCATCATTTCATCATCCACGATGAAAATGGTTCCCGTGCGCTGGACGGTGGCGGGTTCGGATTTTGGGAGTGAGCTCATGACTTTCCTGTGCGCTTCAGCATACAATATCATTATAAGCCCGTTGTCCAGCTTACGGCTGCCAACCGGGCCAAGAAAACCGGAAATGTTTTTCCGAAGGCTCTTGTGAAATTCCGCTCCCTTCATCAGAACAAACGATAAGGATCGACCCGTCCCCATGTCAGGCCCCATGTCACGCGGCAATATTTATGTTGTTACCGGCCCTTCCGGGGTTGGCAAAGGTACGCTTTGTGCGCTGTTGCTGGAAGCGAACCCGGCCCTGCGCCTGTCCATTTCCGCTACCAGCCGGGGCATGCGTGTGGGCGAGCAGGACGGGGTGAACTATCACTTCAAAACCAAAGAAGCCTTTGAGGCCATGATTGCCCATGATAACGCCGAGCCCAACCCGGAAAAGCACCATCTGCTGGAGTGGGCGGAATACAACGGCAATTACTACGGCACCCCCCGTGCCGCCGTGGAAGCGGCCTTGAGCCAGGGAAATCACGTGCTGCTGGAAATCGAAACCCAGGGCGCGTTGCAGGTAAAACGCAAATTTCCAGAAGCCCGACTGATTTTTATCGCGCCGCCCGGCATGGAGGAACTGGAACGCCGCCTGCGTGGTCGCGGCACCGAGGCGGATGCCGATATTGAAAACCGCCTGCGCATTGCCCGGCACGAAATGACCCTGCAAGAGCAATTTGATCACATTTGCACCAATGCCGATTTGCAGGCCTGCCTGCTGGATTTACGGGAAATTATCCCCAACCCGTCGCCGATTTAGTTACGGGCGGCAGTTAATGGCGGGTGAGGTCTTGCCGGAAAACAGCAGGATGGGCGATTGCAGGCGGGTGCCTTTGTCCTCAATGGGAATCCAGTAATCCTTCACCAGCACTTCCGCAATGGAATTGCGGTGGAAACCCAGTTTCTCCAATACCTCAATGCCCTGCTTGTTGAATTCATAGCAATCCACATGGATTTTCCCGCCGCCGGTAATCAGCAACACCTGTTGGACGGCGTAAGTCAGCACGTCCCGGTAGGCGTTTTCCCAGCCGGCATTGGCCATTAGGGTAAGGTAAAAGTCCTGATAGTCGGCGGTGCTCAGCTCAATGGAGGCGATAAGGCAGTCGCGGGCCACGTCCTGCACCACCCAGCGCTTGAAGAACAAGCCTTTCAGCTTTTCGCCGGAGCGTTGGGTGACCGGCCGGTAAAAATCCTTCCAGCTCTTTTCCAGGCAGACTTTGGCTTCCGGGGGCAATGCCTCGTTATAGAGGGCGGCCAGCTTGCCGCAGTCCGCATTGGTGCTTTCCCGCAACCCTTCCAGCGCAATGGGCTCCAGTTTCAGGTTGCCGGGATTCTGGTGCGAAAAATAATGCAGCCGCCCGCAGCGGCGAAAGCCGCAGGATTTCAGCAGGCCCAGGCCGGTGTTGTAATACTGGTCCACATATGCCAGAAAGGTTTGCACCCCCTCGCCGCCATAGCGGTTGATGACGTAGTTCACCAACTGGGTGCCCACGTCATAAGAAAACGACTCCGGGTCCAGAATCAGGTGGTCAATCTTCCACCGGCGGGAATGGCGTCCGTCCCGGCTGAGCCAGATCAGGCCCAACACCTTGTTATTGGAGGCCGCCACAAAAATGGCGGGCATGAATTGCAGGTTCAGGGGCAGCAACTGGCTGAGCCGATGCATGGGAATGTAGAGCTGCTGCATTTTTTGCAGCACGGAATACTCAGATTCGCGATCGGTGTAGCGGTTTAGCAGGGATAGCACCTGCTTCAGCTCGCTGGGTCGCAACGCCCTGATTTTAATCATTGTGCTATGATTCTCGGTGTATCATATACTTCCCCTCATTATAAACTAGCAATCGAGGCTGGACGGAGAAGCCCGGCAGGTTCCTCCAAACAAGGGGATACGGGATGCATAGCGCCCGATACGTTAAGCATTGGCGATACTGAGACGATGACCACCAAAGACAAAGCAGCCCGTAAAAGCAGCGTGGTTGTGAATAACAAAAAGGCTTACCACGAGTACCATGTGCTGGAATCCTTCAAGGCCGGCATTGTGCTGACCGGCACGGAGATTAAATCCATTCGCGCCGGTAAAGTCTCCATGGCCGATAGCCATGCCCGCATCCAGAACGGGGAAGTTTTTCTGTACGGCCTGCAAATCAGCCCGTATGAACAAGGCACCCATTACAACCACCAGCCGGATCGGGTGCGAAAACTGCTGTTGACCAAGCCGGAAATCAAAAAACTGATCGGCAAGACCAAGGAGTCCGGTTTGACGCTGATTCCGCTGAAATTATTTTTTGAGCGCTGCTGGGTGAAGGTGGATTTGGGCCTCTGCAAAGGGAAAAAGCTTCATGATAAGCGGGAATCCATTTCACAGCGCGATACCAAGCGGGAAATCGATCGGGCCATGAAAAGCCGGTTCCGTTAATCCGGGTTTTTTTTGGGGTGATTCCGTAGGCAATAACGGACTAAAAATCTCAGCCGCGCTAAAGCAAACGGGTGAGGTGCTTTTATGCGGGGAACCCTAGAATGGAAAGATAGGCTGACGGCTGTCGGATGATGGCCGCGTCCACGCCGGTTTCAACAGGTTGAAACCGGTTTCCCCCAGCGTTCTGGAGTGAGCGAAGCGCTTAATTGCAAAGCGAGGAAGGAGTCATGAGTTTCTATGCCTCCCAAGCATAAGTCCGGCGAATTGCCGAAGCCGATTATTCAGCGCGGCCAGTTTGGCTGCCTGCCGTTGAATGCGTTAACGGTCTCTTACATGGCCTTGGGCCACAGTCGGGTGATTCTTGGGTTTCGGGATACCGCTGAAACCGAAGCCTTCAAACAACGACCCACGGTGCAGGTGCAAACCGGCAAGCAAAAAGAGAGCCTGTCCCTGAACGGTAAGTTCTTTAATGGGTACAGCGATGCGTTGTACCGGGGCTGCCTGCCGGAAGTGATTCTAGCGGCGCCATCCGCGGAGAAACTCTCGGATTTCCTGAAAGATTTTGTGGAATACATGGGCAAGGTGCTGGCAATGGGCTTTTTTATGCCCAAAAAGCACATTATTCAGCGCGATCCGGTGGAAGACCTGATTCCCTGCACCATTTTGTACGGAAACGGCTTGCTGTTCAGCCAGTTTGTCACCCGGCTGGTGCGGGAATTGAAGGGATTGGAGCATGAGCATCCTGAACTGAACGATGCCATGCGGCTGAAGGTGCTGGGCCGCTTCGTGCGCAGCGTCCCCGCCGCAGATGAGGAGAGCCTGTTCACCCAGGAGGATTTGGCGGTGCTGAGCGGTCGCTCGATCAATGTCTTGCCGGTGCCCCGGCATATTCGCATTGCGGGCGGCAACCGGCAGACGCAGCGGGCTATTCAGGATGTGCTGAGCGCCCACGGACTGATTACCATCATTGAGAATCAGGTGCATAACCCGGTGGAGCGGTTGGAATTTGAAAATGCCCTGCGGCGCATTTCAACCATGATTCTGCCCACGATGGCGGAGCGGAAACTGGTAACCGCCATGGAACTCAAAAAGCTGGCTGTGCAAATAGAGCAAGGCATCTTGCGGATTGGCCAAAAGCGCATGGCGTTTGAAGAGACGGAAACGCTCAGTAGCGGTAAACCGGCTGCCAAATCCAAGGCGTCCTCCGTTAAATCGACTGCCAAGAAGGAAGCCCAATCGGTTTCTCGCTCCGGTAGATGCTTGGGCATTGAGGATTTAGCCATTTTAACCGGGCTAAGCCATTATGCCGAAACGCTGGGATTGAATGAGGAGCAACAACTGTTCCGGCGCCTCGCTACCCAGGTTGAAGTAAGCTGCCAGGACTAATATTACCGTGTTGGCAAGTCTTATTATGCCCAAAGCTAGTGAATTTGCCGGGCTAACTGTCGTGCTTTTAGCAGCGTTTTAAAGGACAGCAGGATACTGGGGTAATTGCGTTGGCTTTCCAGTGTGCAACCACGGCATTCCTGGGCACTGCCGACCTGCTGGCGGTACTGTTCCGCCTTATGGCCATGCCAGAGGGTTTGGAAATCGTATCCCACGTCCCGCAGGTTGCCGAAGGATTTGTTGGCCTCGGGGCTATGGGCGAACTCCTCGCAGCCGCTAACTTCGCCTTCGCTGCCAATGTAGGCACCAAAACCACCCGCCCGGCAGCAGAATTGCAGGGGTTCTTCCAGTACGGTGCGGCGGTTTTCCTCCTGGCTAATCAGGTCCACCGCCGATTTTAAGGCCCCATCCTGCGGATTGTTGGTGTGGTACAGGAACTTCAACCGCCCGGAAAGCACATCGTTCCGTACTTGTTGGGTGATTTGCAAGTATTTCTCTTCAAACGGCTCCAGTTGACGGCTGGCCCGGCGGGCATCAAACGAGGCCAACTGATGGTCACTCATCTGCACACTGCGGCGCATCAGGTTCAGGTTCCATTTGTCGGGCTGTAGTTCATCCCGAACCATGGCGTACCAGTCATCCAGCACATCCACATTGCCGGGCGAACACACCGTGCAAAGCTGCACATCCAACTCCCGGTAGCCAAAACGTTCGCGAATGGCCTTCAGCCCCTCCAGGGTGTCCACGGTGTTTTGCCAGGCGTCCCACGTGTTGGCCTTGGTGTAGCGGGTGGCGTTGTTCACCGGCTTGGGGCCTTCAATACTCAGGCTCCAGGTCAGGTGCAAGTCCGGGCAGCGCTGCTTGATGCGGTGGGTAATCTGCAACAGCAGGTCCGGCTTCCAGGCGTTGGAAATGATGTAGACCGACTTCACCGGCGTCAGGCGATACGCGGCCTCGATAATCTCCGGCAGATTGCGGTTCAGGGTGGTTTCCCCGCCGGAATAGACAATCACGTTCAGGTTTTTGCCAATGGTGGCATAGGTTTTCTCGATTTCTTCCAGGGAAAGCTCGTTGGTTTTGGCGTTCAACGTATCCGCGAAGGAGCAAAACCCGCAACTGTAATTGCACCGGGTGGTCACGATGTGGGTCAGCATTACCGGGTCCGGCACCTGCTTCAGCAGTTGGGCTGAAAAACCTCTCAGGATAGGCCAATGAATCTCCCGGTTAGTGCGGCTGACGATGGGTTCATACGTTTGGCGCTCGTAGACGGCGGGATATTTGGATAAATCCACACCCAGCCGGGCCAAACGCTCATCTGTCCCCGGTGAGGAAGAGTTCGGCTGTGGGAGGTTGTCAGTGAAAACGGTCGCCATTGAGGTGTGCTCGTTGTATTGTTACGGTTAAAGTGATCAAGAGGTGGCAGCACTTGCCGACAGCCCTGGTCCGAACCATAGCGGCCTGTGCGGAAAAGCTGACTCCAGTCTACTTCAAGCCGAGCCTTTTAATAAAGAGAACAAAACGCAATAAATAAAGAGATTTGTTACGTTTCCATGCATGATATACGGAATGCTTGACGTAACTGCTAGGAAAGCACGACAATGCTTTTTGAATTCATTCTCTCGCTTTGCCCCTAGCACCAAAGCCTGATTGGGCCAAACATTGACAGCTTACAGACGGTCTTAAACAGACATGGCTTCGCAAAATATCCTGATACTAACGTCAAATACCGGGGGTGGGCATCGCAGCGCGGCGAATGCCTTGGAAAACAGCTTGACCAGCCTCTCGCCCGGTCGAATACTGGTGAAAATCACCCAGGTGTTGGAAGAAGCGCATTATTTCAGCCGTAAGGCCGCGGATTTCTATAATTTCCTGCTCCGGGATCATCAGGATCTGGTGAAATATTACTTTTGGGCCATTAACAAGCTGAAACCCAACGAATCCCGGCTGATGTTCAAGAGCGCGATGGGCTACGGCATGCGCCTGTTTGAAAAAGTGGTGCCGAACGTGATTGTATCCGTTCATCCCATGACCCAGCACTTTTTCTCCTATATTCTTCGGCGTTTGCACTTGCAGGACAAGATTCCCCTGCTGACCGTGGTGACCGATCCCTATCATGGCTTCTGGAAGGGCTGGGCCTGTGACGACGTGAGCCAGTATTACGTGGCCAGTGACCATGCTAAGCAGCAGCTCATCGACTTTGGGGTGGGTTCCCATAAGATTCAGGTGGTGGGCATGCCGGTACATAGCAAGTTTCAGCCGGTAACCAGCGATGAAAAGCGCTATTTTAAGCAACAGTTGGGCTTGGATGCCGACAAATTCACGGTATTCGTCAATTCTGGCTGGATTGGCGGCGGTAATATTCCTCAGATTTATGAGGCCTTACTACGGGAGGGTTCCCAGGCCGGGCTGGATATTCAGACGATTTTTCTGGCCGGGCGCAACGAACCGTTGCTGGCAAAGGCTCATGAGTTGGCACAATCGGCTCACTTTCCCGTCAAAGTCGTAGGATACAGTAGTGAGATTGACCACTTGATGAAGGCATCGGACGTGATGATTTCAAAGTTGGGTGGCTTGACCACCTTCGAGGCGCTCAGTTGCCGCTTGCCGATCATCGCGGACGCCGTCACCCCGCCCATGCCGCAGGAAATGCAGACGGCGGCTTTTCTGGAACATACCGGTGCGGGAATGATGCTTCGGCAACCGGAGCAGATTGTCTCCGTGGTAAAATCGCTGGTTACGTCTCCATCCCAATACCATGCTTTGCGCGATGCCGCAGGGATACATGGCAGGCCAGGCGCTTCGGACATTATTGCCCGCGATGTGCTTCGGTATCTGGATCCGGCGATGCCTGCTTAAGTTTGGCTTGGAATTTGGCTTAATTTTTTGATGAATCAAAGAGAAAGGCTTGTAATTTAGAAATGAGTTCATTGTTGGAAGGCAAAAAAGCCTTTATTACCGGTGGATCCCGTGGTCTGGGCAAAGCATTGTGCGAAGTGTTCGCCCGTGAAGGCGCTGATGTGGCCTTTAACTACCATTCTAATGACGAAGCCGCCCAGGATACGCTGAGATTAATCGAGAAATATGGCCGTAAAGGCATGGCGTTCAAGGTGTCTGTCGTGGATAAGCCTGCCATCAAGGATATGGTGGCGGAAATCATCAAGGAATTTGGCCGCATCGACATTCTGGTGAATAACGCCGCCATTAACAAGGCGGACAGCTTTGTGACCACTACGGAAAAAGCCTGGTTGGATGTGGTAAACACCAATGTGAACGGGCTTTACTACATTACCAAGCCGTTCTTTAAGCACATGCTGCGCCAACGCTCCGGCAATATCCTGAACATAACCTCCATTGGCGCCATACGGGCTTTGCCGACCTCGGTGCACTACGCCACCGCCAAAGCGGCCACGTTGGGCTTTACCAAGTGCCTTTCCCGCGAGGCCGGACTGTTTGGCGTGACGGTGAATGGCATTGCCGCCGGGATTTTTGATACGGACTTGGGCCACTCCCTGCCGGACAAGTTCAAAGAGATGTACGAAAAATGGTGCACCAAGGGGCGTTTGGGCAAGCCCGAAGAACTGGCGGAGTTCGCCGCCTTCATGGCGTCCGATCGCAATACCTACATGACCGGTGAAATCATTACCCTGGATGGCGGCACCGTCGTTTAACCGGTTGGGCCAGTGGAACGGCAAGCCGATAATGGCTTAGATAACATTTTCAGCTAAGGGTTTTGGACGCCCCGCCTGCTGGATAGCGGCGGTCGCCAACTGGTCGCAGCGTTCGTTGTAATGAATGCCCGCATGCCCCTTCACTTTGACCCATTCAACCTTGTGAATTTTGTTCAGTTCTATCAGGCGTTGCCAGAGATCCGGGTTTTTGACGGGCTCATTACCGGCCTTCATCCAGCCTTTGCGCTGCCAGCCGGCTACCCAGTTCTGGGTAAAGGCGTTAATCAGCAAGGCGCTGTCCGAATGGAGCTTGACCCGGCAGGGCGTTTTCAGCGCTTCCATCGCTTTAATGGCGGCCATCAGCTCCATGCGGTTATTGGTGGTGGCCGGTTCAAAGCCGGAAAGCTCCTTCTTTTTGCCGTTATACAGCAACACTACCCCCCAGCCGCCCGGCCCCGGATTGGGCACACAGCCGCCATCCGTATAAATTTCCACCTGCTTCAACTCGGATAACTGCACCGGACGTTCCTACGCTGTTTCAACAATACTGCCGATATTCACTATATCGAAAAGCGACTGGCTTGTCGTGAATGGTTTGCGCGGAAACACGGATTTTCTGCCGAGGGGTCAATTCCGTATTGGGTTTGGCGTTTAAAAAGACATCGAAATCATGTCAGAGATAGGTAATACAACCCACGCCCTATGCCGCTCCAATTTTCCTCC
>JAJQJM010000208.1 GCA_021323475.1 Vampirovibrio sp. | reverse complement strand
GCCGCTCCCTGGGCGGCCGCCGTCATCGCGCTAATGTTGCAGGAGAACCCGAACCTGACGTTCGACGAGGTGAAGAAGCGCATGCAACAAACAGCGGTCAATGCGGGCTTTGGGGTGCATGAGCAAGGGGCGGGCATACTGAACCCGGAACGGGCGGTGTTCTATAATGCCGCTCCCACCGCTGAGACCGCCTAGCCGTTTATCTGTATGGAACCGGAATGGCAAAGTCCGCATGGCACAAAACAGGTTTTACGGGTTTTGTAGTAGCCATAGAAAGACAGGGCAGGAGACAAATACATGGTAATGAGTCCGCTTGGGACGGTAAATCCGGGGAGTGGTCCTTCCCAAAAGCCGATGTTGAGCCCTGCCCCGACGCCCATGCAAACGCTTCCGACTGCCCAGGATCCGTTTGACTCGTTTGAATCGGTGGCCGCCGCCATTATTAAGCCGACCGATAAGCAAAGTTATCAGGTGGAAGGCCGGGTATCGCCCACCGGCCAGATTTTCCAAAAGGGGCTCAATGGCATTCAAGTGCTGGGCCAAATCGATACCCAGGGCAATTACCGGCTGATCAACGGCATGGCCGGCAATGCCTTTCAGGATGAGCGGGTAATCGTGGGAGGCTACCAGGAGCAGCAATCTCCCTTTGCCCAGGCATTAAAGGCAAGTCAGCGCCAGCGGGCCGTAACCGGCTCTGAAATTCCATTGCTTCGCAAAAATTTGACCGCGCTGGGCTTAAACGGGCAGGGCATTACGGTCGGTATTCTCGATCCGCAGGAAAAGGACAAGAAAACCAGTCAGTGGCAAGTCAGTAACCATACCAAAACCGTCATTCAGGTCATCAATGATCCCGTATGGGGAGCGGCGCCCCGTGCCCAGGTGGTGGATTTGGGCGGGCAATGGGAAATGTTCGCGGACTTCCCATCCGATAACTACCAGGTATTTGTCAACACGCTGACCGGCGACTACACGCGTCAATTCACCGAACTGGGCAAGGGCATCCAGACAGCCATGCAGAAACGGGATCCTTCCCTGCGGGTGTTAAACGTGACATCAGGCCTGTCTCGCACCAAAAAGTACGTGGATGTGTGGCAAAAATTAAATGCGATGGATGATAACGGGTACTATAAATTTCCGGCCATCCGCTCGGCGGTGCTGGGGCCTGCTATTACGGGAACATACAAGCAGCAATTCGCGGCGGCGGTCCGTACCGTGGATTCCGTGCTGGACAATAGCCCGGTGGTGCAGCAGGCATGGCAACACTATGTGGAAACCACGCGGCAGGCGGCGCAGGCGGGAATGATTATTGTTAAATCCGCAGCCAATGAGAATAATACACTGCCGTTTGAGGTGCCCCTGAAGCCCGGCAGCGGAATGAACGACTGCGCGAAAAGTCCCTATGTCATTACCGTAGCCGCCGCTAGTACCAACCAGCAGCCCGGCAACCGCGCCGCCTATGTCATCGCGCCATTCTCCTCCAGAGGGGACGGGCTGGTCTACAACCCGACCATTGCCGCCCCCGGCGCGGAAATGGGCATCAGTTTTCCCGCAGGCGGAATGGGTCACAACAATGTGGTGGCCGGAACTTCCTACTCCACGCCGTTCACCTGCGGCGTCATCGCCATGATGCTGCAACGCAACCCCTATCTGACCTTTGACCAGGTAAAAGCCAAGTTGCAGTCCACCGCCACCCCCATTCCGGGCGCTACCGTGGCAGAACAAGGCGCCGGGGTGATTAATCCCGAGCTGGCTGTTTTAAGCTAGCCTGTCGCTTCAGGAACTGGCGTTTAGTCCGGCCCTAGCCATATAACGCGATCGAGCTGGCGTTTGGCCGCCGGTGGTTCATGATCGGGGTAGCCCAGCGTCACGCCGCAAATTAGTTGCAAATCGGTGCCTGATACTCCCAGGAAGCGATCCACCTCGTCCTTCACTTCCAATGGGCTGCCCATGGCGCAGGTGCCCAGGCCTTCCGCTTCTGCGGCTAACAGCAGGTTTTGAACCGCCATGTACACGCTGCCCATGCTGGTCTGATTATTTTCTTCCGGGTCGGGTTTGTTGTACGCCATAATCACCACCGGGGCATCACCCAGCGTATAGAAAAAACGCTCGGTAAATTCATACAGGCTTGGCTTCAGGCGTTTTTCCAGAATGGGCCGAATAGTATCCCAGGATTTTTGGGAATATTGCAAATAGTCGTCCCGGTATTTGCCCTGCAACACGAAAAAGCGCCAGTTCTGCATGTTTTTGCCGGAGGGCGCCCAACTGGCCGCTTCCAGCACTCGCTCAATCACATCTCTCGGAACGGGATCCGGCTTGTATTTGCGAATGCTTCGCCGCTTGCGAATCAGCTCGTAAATATCCATGCGGTGCCGTCCCCCTTGCCATTTACATGCGTCTTGCATGCCTCTGAATGCTGCTTGTCCGCCGGTCTTCTCAATCACGCTTTAAGCGCGACGATGCCTGTTATGCGCACAATGGCATTTTAGCGCTATTTCAGGTGAGTGTGTTCAATTCTGTTGCGGCCGTTTAGTTTGGCCCGGTACAGCTCGTCGTCCGCCAGTTTAATGAAGTCTTCGAATGACTTCAGCGCCTGGGCGTCCGGAGACTTGAAATCCGCGATGCAAATGCCGAAGCTGGCGGCGGTACGCAGGTTGGCGTCATCTTCAAACCGCAGCAGAGGAAGGCTTTTGTGAATTTTAGACACGATGGCGATGGCCTCTTCCGGGCCTTTGCCAGGCATGATGATGGAGAACTCCTCACCACCGAAGCGGCAGCAGAAACAATCGGCCGGCGTGTTGCCCTTGGCGACCTGTGCCACGGCTTTCAGCACCTTATCGCCCAGCAAGTGACCGTAATTGTCATTCAGTTTTTTGAAATGATCGATGTCCACCATGGCAATGGCCAGGACGCCCTTTTTCTCTTTGGCCGTCTTGAATTCGTAGGTAATTTTTTCAATGAAGAAGCGTTTATTGTAGACCTTGGTCAGTTCATCCGTGATGACGGACTTGGCCAGTATGTTGGCTTCCTTGGACAGGTTTTTGTATTCCACGTTCAGCTTCATCAGGTCGGCGGCGCGTTTTTCCAGGGCTTCCTGGTATTTTGCCTCTTTCCGCTTGGTGAAGGAAAATTCGATCAGCACGTTCCAAATCAGGTTTTTGCCTGCATCCACCAGCCAATCCAGCAGCGGATCCATCAACCGGTAGAAGAAGGAAGCCACAATCACCAGAAAATCAATATAACCCACCATGGATTGGCGAATCACGGGGGTTTGCAAGGCGGCTACCTTATCCTGCAATTGGGGCGTTTTTGCCATCATATCGGCAACATTTTGCAGTACCGATGCGGTAGTCATTCCCGGAAACCAGCTGACTTTGGGAATAAACGGGGCTACCCAGCCATAAATCAGGTAAACGGGCGCCATCAGGTAA
>JAJQJM010000092.1 GCA_021323475.1 Vampirovibrio sp. | reverse complement strand
CCAACCCGAACGACCCGGAAGCCCGGTTTTTATTAGCTGTGGCGTACAGTCGCACGAAATCCGGGTAATCGTTGCCGCCTTGGCCCCGTGCCGGATCTTGAACCAGCACCACAAAGCGCTCTTCTTCCGGGTGGGATTCCACACTGAACTTGTATTGCGGGAACTGGCCGCCCAGTTTGGTGGAAAACGCATTGGCTGCCTCTTCGGAAACCAGTTCGTTCGATTCGACTTTGTTATTAATCAGGTACAACAGCACATCTTCCGGCAAAAACCGGATGGACGGATAATTACGGGCAGACGTGTACTTGTTGATATCGGCTAGGAGCGTTTTCAGCTCATCCTCTTTCTTGGAGGTCTTGCGCTGCGTATCGAACAACTCCAGTTGGGCCACGCCCCGGTCGGTCAACATGCGGTCCAGATCGCGGTCGTTGTACAGGTAGCGCTCTTCTTTGCCGATGCTGACCTTGTACAACGGCGGCTGGGCGATGTAGATGTACCCGCTCTCAATCAACGGCCGCGCGTAACGGAAGAAGAAGGTGAGCAGCAGGGTTCTGATGTGCGCCCCGTCCACGTCCGCGTCGGTCATGATGATGATTTTGTGGTACCGCAGCCGCTCCATGTCAAAGTCTTCCTCGGAGCGGGAGATGCTGATGCCCAGCGCCTGAATCAGGCTCTGAATCTCGGTATTGTTGTAGATTTTGTCCAGACGGGCGCGCTCTACGTTCAGAATCTTGCCTCGCAGCGGCAAAATGGCCTGAAACATCCTGTTACGGCCCTGTTTTGCGCTACCGCCCGCGGAATCGCCCTCTACAATGTAGATTTCGCAGCGTTCCGGCTCCCGGTTGGAGCAATCCGCCAGCTTGCCCGGCAAGGTGCTGCTTTCCAGCACACTTTTCCGGCGGGTTAACTCACGGGCCTTCCGGGCGGCCTCACGGGCCTGCAAGGCCAATACCGCCTTGGACACCAGCAATTTGGCCTGCTTGGGGTTATTTTCCAACCAGTCGGCCAGCTTGTCCGACATGACGTTCTGTACGATGGCCTGCACTTCGCTGTTGCCGAGTTTTTCCTTGGTCTGGCCCTCAAACTCCGGGTTGGGAACCTTCACGCTGATAATCGCGCTCAGTCCCTCCCGAATGTCATCGCCGCTGAGGTTCGCCTCGTTTTCCTTGATGACATTGTTTTTGCGGCCGTATTCGTTCACAATCCGGGTCAGGGCGTTGCGGAAGCCGGTCAGGTGGGTGCCGCCGTGGTGGGTGTTAATGTTATTGGCAAAGCTCAGCACGGTTTCCGAGTAGGAGTCGGTGTACTGAATGGATACTTCCACGCTGACCCCGTCCTTGGTGTCTTCCACGTAGAACGGAGGATCGAACAGCACGGTCTTGTTTTCGTTCAGGTAGGCCACATAGCTGGCAATACCGCCTTCGTAGTGGAAGACTTCAGCCTCTTCGGACTTCTTCTTGTCCGTGAAAACCAGCCTCAGGCCCTTGTTCAGGAACGCCATTTCCCGCAGACGGGTGGAAATCACGTCGGAATCGATGATGGTGGTTTCAAAAATGTCCGCGTCCGGCCAGAAGGTGGTTTTGGTGCCGGTGGTGTGGGTTTCGCCGACTTTTTCCACATCGTGCTGGGGTACGCCCCGCATGTAGGATTGCTTCCAGATGGCGCCTTCCCGGTGGACTTCCACCACCATTCTTTCGCTCAGCGCGTTTACAACGGAAGCACCCACGCCGTGCAAGCCGCCGGATACTTTGTAACCGCCGTCGCCGAACTTGCCACCGGCGTGAAGCACGGTATGCACAATTTCCATCGCGGATTTGCCGCTATCCGCCTTGACGGCCACCGGGATTCCCCGGCCGTTGTCCTGCACCGTCACGCTGTAGTCTTCGTTAATGGTAATCTGAATCTCGGAGCAGTAACCCGCCAGAGCCTCGTCCACGGAGTTGTCGACAATCTCGTAAATCAGGTGGTGCAAGCCCCGTTGGCTGGTGGAGCCGATATACATGCCGGGCCGCATCCGAACCGCTTCCAATCCCTCCAGTACACGTATCTGATCGGCATCATAGGAAGATTGGGTCATAGTAGGAGAGCTCTCTATCATGAATGGTATCCTGTCTTGTTAGTATGATTCAAAAACCGTGAATAAGGCATCGAAAATCCCCAAAATGACGGTTCGCAAGGAAGTGACTGAAGTTTCAACTCCTCAGCACCCCGGAAACAAGCCAAATGGGTACGATGGGGCATTGAATCAGGTCGATTATATCACGGACATCCCCTGATCCCAAGGCCGAGCGGCCGCATGTAAAGAAGACTTCAACAAATGCCTTTCCTGAATTATGGACGAAAAAAAAGGGCATATGTTCAATTTGAGCGCCTGCGTTGAACCATCATAAATAGGTTGAAAAGCCGTTTGTAGAAAGTTCAATGGGTTTTCGTATCCTGTATTTAAAAGCTAAGGAACACTGTTTAGTGGTTTGGAGTAAGTCGGTATAGCCGAATCCACTTGCTGGGTGAGGCATAGACCAGTTTAAAGTCCGCAGGCATGGAGCGAATGAGGATATCGTTGGTCATCTCGGGAACTTCCACCGCCAGGTCCGAATTAAAATTGGGCTCCAGCAGAATGTAGCTGACCCGGTTTTTTTTCAGGGTTTCCGCTAGTACGGTATAAAATTGCTGGAACTGGTGCGCTTGCATCCAGTCGATCTGCGTGGCCGCGCCCGGAATCAGGTTCCGGTTCATCACATGCCGACTGGTGTAAAGGTAATACAGCCCGTTGTATCGGCTCCACAGAATGTCATCGGGCCCGGTCATGCGCCGGATAGCGGAAAACGCCGCTTGGTATTCGGCCCATAAATCCTGCCGGACGTTCAGGGCCATGATTTCTCCTCGCGGGATATGGGAAAAGCCGGGATACCAAAGGTTAATCGCAATCAAAAGGACGGAGATGCCTGCCAAAATGGCCCGGCGACCAGCGGGATTGTTCATTCGGGTTTGGGTGATGTGTTTTAGTTGCCGATACAGAAACAAATAGGCAAACGGCGCCACACAGAGGATTAATCGCGGATATTGCCCGTGGCTGTACCACAGGAACGTGAGTAAAAGATAAAACCAGCTGCAAGTGGCAAGCAATGAAACGCGAGGGGCTTTAATCAAACGCCAAAAGGCATACAACATGCCGCCAACCAATACGGCCAGTGCCGCCAGGGAAATCCAGCCCGGAGTGAGGGGTAAATAAGGCACGTCCAGCAGGAACGGGAACAGGGCGAACAGTCCGGCTACCGGGAATTGGCTGGCCGCATCCTGCAAAATGGGCAGTAACCCATGCGATTTGATGATGGCAAAGAAGAATTCGTTGATATAGCTTTGATTTTCCGGGTACACGTAAAACCCGTTGATGATATCGATGGTTTCCGGCTGCGCCAGGGTCCACCAGGCCCAGGGTAGACATAACAGGATGCAGGAGCCGATATAGGCGTATGCGCTGGAGCGCCCGTACCGCTTGGCTAACCAAAGGGCGAGTCCGGCAATAAAGGCAATCCCGATGGTGCGGGTGTAAAACGTCAGGCCGGACAGCAGGACGAGCCCGGCCATTTGGGCTGAATTCGGTGGGGCAGGGTTTTTTTCAAGACGAAGCGCGCAGGCGATCAATCCAAACGTCAGCAGCAGAAATAAGGGTTCGGACAGCACTTCGGTCACGCAGCGCAGCCAGATGTAGTTGACGCCGAACAATAAGCAAATCCCGGCGGCCTCCGGTCGGGATAAAGCGTAACAGCGGCGTCCCAGCCGGTAGAGCAGTAACAGACAGGCGATTCCCAAGGCAATGACCAGCAGCTTGCAGGTCAAAATGGCGTTGGCGGCATCCGGAAACGCCAGCCAAACCGGGGCCAGTAAGGCTGAAAACAGCGGTGGGTACTTGATGATAGCCATCAGGCTCGGCTCGGACAACAGTTGGTAGCCCTGTCCCGTTGCCAGCGACTTGGCGCCCATCAGGTAAATGGCGTCATCCCCCCACAGGCCTACGATGGCCGGGCGCAGCAGCGCCAGATAATAGCAGGCCAAGCCGATGAGGACCGCCACAATCCACAGTTTGCTGAAGTCCCGTTGTTTCGGGGCCGCCATGCCGTTCACTCCCACAACATCGTTCGGGCGCGGAATTGCATCGTTGTTTGCCTGCAACGGGCGTTTTCCGTTCCCGGAAGGTTATCTGACGCATTGCTGTCTCACTGTTATCTTATCATTGGCGGCGGCAAATTAGGGGCCGCCAAATCCGCCTAGTATGCAGATTTCAATATGGAACAGGCGCATTTCAGATGGCTGAACCGGGTTGATAGATTGCGGCTGGTATTGATTTTTGGCAATTCGGCGTTTGTTTTCCGGTTCGGTGAGCGCCTTGAGAAATTTGATTCAAGAAACCGGCTGGTGTTCCGATACATAGCTTGAGGCCGGTTTTTGACATTGAGCCGGCATACGCGAATGGCCAAGATATATCAATATTTCCGAGGTATCAAACGGATGAAGCGTTATTCCAGCTTGCTGCAGAAAATCGTGATTTCTATCTTGTTGGCCGGCTTTTGCCTGGGTGCCGGTAGTCAATTGGCCGCCGAAGCCAAGAAAAAGGGTGGTGGCGCCAACCCTGCCGCGCAAGCCGACGCGGAAGTGAAAAAAGGCATTGATCCCATTAATGAGCAGTTGGACAAGCTCATCATCAAGGTGCAATCCCGCGCTTTATTGTCTCCCAAGGAGGCCGGGGAACTGGCGGAATTGAAATATAAATTGATGGACATTATGAACCAGTATCCTCAGAACGCCCTGCTGGCCCGGCCGGTGTATCAGGCCGGGGTTCTGTTTTTCGAGCGTGAATCCTACAACGATGCTTACGAGTTGTTTAATTACCTGGCCCAGGGCTATCCCGGTAATCCTTACGGAACCAAGGCCAAAAGCCAGATTCAGCAATTGGAAAAGCGTTTCGGTGCGGACTATTTTCCCGTGGAGGCCAGTGTGCCCGCCGCTTCCGCCACGCCAGCCCCCGCCGCCAAAAAGTAAACCTGATTCATTATTTCAAGCGTGTTATCGTGACAAATTAGAGCCCGCTTGGATTAACAACATTGGTTAAGTTTTGTTACAAAACAACCGCCTTTCTTTCAGTTTGTCTGGCACGTGCCGAAAACAAATACAGTTCTGAACCGTTCTCGTCATTAACGCCATAATCGTGTCGGGAGTACCCCCAGCACTCATGATTATTTTCGAGCAAATTGAGTTTTTACCCATCGCCTACTTTCTGGTGCTGATGTCTGTGGTTTGCGCCACGGTACTGGCTAAGCTGCTGGGTTGGTGGCTGATTGAGGCGACCTCCGGTCCGTTGCAGACGCTGTTATCCCGGCGGGTCAACGTGCCGGTGACTGGTGATGAGATCGCATCCCATTTATTCGAGCAACGGCAGCTAAGTAATATCAATAGTCAGATTATATTCACGCTGCTGGGCGATATCGTTCGGTGGATAGGCGTTGTCAGCCTGGCGCCGGTGCCGCTTGAAGCATTGAATTTCCATAAACACATGTACCCCGAGAAGCATTGGAGCGGGTGCCCGCCCAATTTAGCCTAGTCATCCTTTTGGAGGAGAATTGGCCTGCAAATCCCATCGGGCCGATCCAATCCCAAAGAATAGGATACACTAGTGTTAATTGTGGGAACCAAGGCAACTTCTTACAACTTTCTGGAGGTACGTTTTTTTATGAGAGCTAAAGGTTTTACCCTGGCGGAACTTTTAATCGCCCTGGCCATTCTGGGCGTAATCGCCACCTTCACCATCCCCAAAATTCTGTCTGCCACCAGCAGCGGACAAAATACCGCAGTCGCCAAAGAAGCCGCATCCATGATTTCCGGTGCGTTCTCCAACTACACCCTGACCTACGGCATTGCTGCAGCGACTACGGCTGGAGCTATGACCTCCTACATGAACTACGTTAGCGCAGATACTTCCAGTACCCTCGGTAGCTTGACCTGTACGGCAACTGCTGTTTGTCTGAAGCTGCATAACGGCGGTGTGTTGCAATATAGTACTTCTATGAACTTTAACGGTACTGCGGCTACCAACGGTATCTACTTCAACATAGACCCGGATGGCGCCGGTACAGCAACAACAGCTACGTTTATCCAGTTTGCTAACGGTCGCTTGACAACCTATACGGCAAATGGTGGTGCACCCACGTATGCAGGTACTGTTCTTGGTGGTACCGCTGCAGACCCCAGCTACATCGCCAACTGGAACTAATCATCATTACCTGAAACCTAAGAGGCTCCTCTCTGATGAGAGGGGCCTTTTTTTCCGACCACTCGCGGGGAGGCACAGCGGCATTGCTTGTGTCCATCAGCCGGGGCTGCTATGGTGTTGCGTAGTCATCATTGCAAGTTCAATTGGAAACTCACTCGTCCCATGCCGAAACCGCCTTCCCCGAAACCGCGCCAATTAACATCTCCAGAGACTCAATCCTCAAACAATAAATCCCAAACGGCATCTGTGGAACGCCCGTTTCTGGATGCCAACGTGATGGGGCATATCCTGGAAACCCTGAACGGCGCTTACGATCTTCACCCGATGGGGGAGCTGACCCGAAATAATCCATATAAGGTGCTAGTGGCCTGTGTTTTAAGTTTGCGTACCAAGGATGAGGTGATGATTCCCGCCAGCGAGCGCCTGTTTGTGGTGGCGGACACGCCGGAAAAAATGGTGCGGCTGGCCCCGGAAACTATCGAGAAGCTGGTATACCCGGTCGGATTCTATAAAACCAAGGCCCAAAGCATTATCGATTTTTCCCAAAAACTGCTGGATGAATTCGGCGGTCAGGTGCCGAACACCATTGACGAATTGCTAACCTTAAAAGGCGTGGGTCGCAAGACAGCTAATCTGGTGGTAGGCTTGGGGCACGGCTTACCAGCCATTTGCGTGGATACCCACGTGCATCGCATCTGCAACCGGCTGGGTTACCTGCAAACCAAAACGCCGGAAGAAACCGAGATGGTATTGCGGAATAAATTGCCCCAGCCCTACTGGAGCGTCATTAATACGGTGATGGTATTGCACGGCCAGCAAACCTGCAAACCCATTGGCCCCCGTTGCGATGTGTGCCCGGTGGAAACGCTCTGCCAAAAAGTGGACGTGAAACCACGGGCGCTTAAAAAGCTGAAACCTGCCAAATAAGCCTATTAAAAGCGAACAGGTTGGGGATGCTGATACGTTAAATCGGCTTAGAACGCCTGTTCCCGGTTTTCCAGAACGGCCAGGGCAACACGGATGTCATCGTATGCGATTTTGCCTTCCAGTTTTTCAAAAATGGGCTGCAATCGGTGTTTGCCGACTGCTGCAACCACCTGCCCGACGGCATCTACCACATCATCTGCCAGCCACGGTTCCGCCGAAGTCAATTCAGCGCGCTTGATGTACTCAGAGAGATAATTAATCACCGTGGCCTTGGTTCGGCCGGTGGCGGCCATGACGGACTCAAAGGAGGCCCCGGCGTGAAACCGATCCAGCGCCAATGCCTTGGTGTTTTTCAGATGCTCGCTGGTGGGTGTGTCATCCGCATCCGCCCAAGAGGAATTCTGGCTGGCGTAACGGCTGAAGGCTTTGCGGCTTTTGGCCACGGGCTCCGGGTTGTCCAGCCAGTCATTATCAGATAGTTCAGGCGGTGTCTCCGGTAAACCAGTCTGTTTCAGGATCACTTCCAGGAAGCGTGGGCACAGGGTTTCCAACTTTTTGGAGCCCACACCCTTAATGCCCTTGAAGTGGCGAATGGAAGTAGGCTTATGGCGAACCATCTCTTTCAGTGTGGCATCGTCGAAAATAATAAAGGGCGGCACATTTTGCTCGGTGGCAATGGTGCGACGCAATTGGCGCAAGGCTTCAAAGATCTGTCCGTCTTCAGTGTTCCAGCCGGGTTCCAGTTGCGCCGCAGACGTTTTAGATCGCTTGCCGGCTTTCTGGGGCTTATGGGGTTTGGCCAGCGAAACGGAACGTTCCCCTTTCAGCAGTTGTTTCCCAAAACCAGTAATAATCAGGCTGCCGTATTGGGGATCGCGCAGCAGGAAATCCTGATAGAGCAATTGATCGATCCACAACTGAATATCTTTGGCGGAATACGCGCTTAAAATGCCGTAGGTGCTTAATAAGTCATGATCGAACTGTCGGATTTTCTCCGTTTTGGCGCCACTCAATACCTGGGCCACATGGTGGGCGCCGAAGCGCTCTTTCACCCGCGCCACACAGGACAGAATTTTTTGCGCCACAGTCAGCGAATCGTCCAGTTCCTCGAATTCGCCCAGGCAGTAGTCGCAGTGCTGGCAGTTGCTTTTTTCAAACGCCTGCCCGAAATACTCCACCAGAAAGCGATGACGGCACACGCTTTGCTGGCAATAGTCGGACATTTCAAACAACTTTTCCAGTGACAGACGGTCATAATCCGTCATGGGCTCACCCATAATGGTGCGCCACTTCACCACGTCCACGCCGGAATACAGCAGTACGCATTCCGCGTTCAACCGATCCCGCCCGGCCCGGCCTGCTTCTTGCTGATAGTTTTCAATGGACTTGGGCATGCCGGTGTGAATCACAAAACGGATGTTGGAGCGATCAATCCCCATGCCAAAGGCGATGGTGGCGACAATAATATTCACCCGCTCGTTCATAAAGGCGTCCTGATGCCGCTGCCGGGCATCCGCCGTCAGGCCCGCATGATAGGGCAGAGCGTTGTAGCCCTTGCTCTTCAGGGAGGCCGCCAGTTCATCCACATCCTTGCGGCTAATGCAATAAATCACCCCGCCTTCATTGGGGTAGCGATCCAGAATGTCGCAAAGCTGCTTCATCAGATTAGTGCGGTACTGCACCCGGTACAACAGGTTGGGCCGGTCGAAATGCCCCACAATGGGTGTGCAGTGCCGTAAGTGCAGCGCCTGAACGATATCTTTCCGGACCGGTTCGGTGGCGGTAGCCGTAAAGGCATGAATGCCGAGGTTGGGGAAGCGGTCCCGCAGTTGGCCCAGCTCCCGGTAAGCGGAGCGGAAATCGTGCCCCCATTGGCTGATACAGTGGGCTTCATCAATGACGAAATAAGCCAGCTCGCATTGACTCAATAAGTCCAAAAAGGAGGGTTTTGCCAGGCCTTCCGGGGCCACGTAAAACAGTTTGTAGCCGCCTTGGCTAAGGGTTTGAATGGCCTGCTGACGATCGCTTTCGCTCATGGCGCTGTTCAGGATTCCGGCGGGAATGCCCATCCCGTTCAGGGTGTCCACCTGATCTTTCATCAGGGACACCAAAGGCGAAACCACCACGGCGGTGCCTTGCATCATCAGCACCGGTAACTGGTAGCACAGGGACTTCCCGCTGCCGGTGGGCAAAATCACCAGGGAATCTTGCCGGTTCAGGATGGCGTTGATGGCCTGATCTTGTAAGGGCAGAAAGCTGTCGTATCCCCAATATTGCTTGAGGTGGGGAATGGCGGCATCGCAAGAGGGAGGAGAGGCAATCATGCAGGCAGTCGCTTTATTTTCAGGGTAGAGGGTAAATCGGGAATCTCGAACTCAATTAAGCTATTAAGTCGAATATACATTCGAAATGAAGGAAATGCAAATCAAGAAATGCAAACAAAAAAGAAGGGCCTCGATCGGATAATCCGATGAGGCCAATTGGCAATCCACAGGAGTTTTTGGTTAATTGAAGCCATTGAAGGCGGCTTCAAACCTTTCGAGAATCGATATAGAGACTGAATATAAGAGGCAGTGATGCGAAACCCTAGCGCAGGAACGCGCCCGATGAGGAGTTGAGCAGGCTATCCGCCAACTCGTCGGTATTGATGGAGCGCAGGTAGTCGTTAATGCGGCCGTTGTCCACCAGGTTTTTCATTTGGGCGACTTTATCGCTGTTATAAGGTTCTTTAATGCGTTGGGCCAGACGGCTGAACCGCAGCACTTCCTTTTCGCTCTCATAAGCCTTTTTGGCCTCATCGGAGATGGTGGCCTCGTCCAGCAGCTTCAGGGAGCCGACATTGGCGCTCTCCCGCGCGGATTCCACGTTCACTTTCTGGACGGATTCGCTGGACTGTTGCTGGTTGACGCCCAGAAGATTGGCGTCTTGAATATGGTTGGGTTTTCCCGAAATGCTATCGACCATAAACTCCCTCGCTTGTCCCTGGATTGTGGTTGCTGTAACAGGCGGACTTGATTGCGTCTACATTAATAGTATGACAGGGTATCCCAATGTTTACATTGATCCGGGGATCAATACGGGCCTACCGAAGGGTTGATTTTCCGCAAGGCATTCATTCATCTTATGGATATATAGCATATGCCTGTAGCTATCTTTCTTGAAGGATCGGGAAAAACAGGTTGAATCGGTCTAATGTTAAAATCCGCTGCCGGGAGGATAGGCAAGCATGCCAAGGGCTTTCCACTGTTCGGTGGATGAGGTGCGGGGGCGACAGGCCCCATACTGCAAACAGAATCCACAAAACCACCTCGTTTGTCCCCCTTAAGGCTCCAAGCGCAAGCGCTTCGGGTCTTTTCTCTTTTTGGTGGCATCCGTCCACTGTTTCGGATAGGCTGGCGTTGGCAATGGGGGATGGCTGCCAATTGAGACAGATCTTCCGTCTGAGCGGCGGCGAACCCGTTACCACTGTAGTTTGGTCAGAGAGGAGTCATATTACGATCATGCAGACTTTAACGAACGCCCCGGATTTGAGAACCGGTTTTCCGCGCAGCCCCAATGCGTCGCTGGGTTTCTATGTCATTCTGCCCCGAATCATCGATAAATGCCGGGCCCTGATTGCCGGCACCAATGGGGAGTACAACTACAATTGCCCGCTGGATCAGGGGTTCTTCAATTTCGCGCAGGTGGATGCCGAGCAGTTCAAGCAGCAGATAGCCGCCGGTAAGAGCGATGAGGAATTGCTGGCCTGGGTGCGGTCGAATTCCGCCCAGCATAGTGAGGCGGAGATTAAGGCGTGGAGTTATGCGGCCCGCTGGAGACGCCCGGAAGGCACCGATACCATCGCGTTTTTTGAAACCCTGCGGATGGCGGCGGTTCCGGATAACTACAGCCTGGAAACCTGGTTTCAGTTATTGGATGCCGAAGAGGGGCGTTTATAAGCATTTCCACGGCTGAAACACTCTGAATGCAAGAAAAATCACAAGAAAATTCAAACAAAGTTAAACATACCCTTTGCCTTCCGGCAGAGGGTATGTTATATTTTGGCTCACGCCACGGGGGCGTAGCTCAGTTGGTAGAGCGCCTGCTTTGCACGCAGGATGTCGCGGGTTCAACTCCTGTCGCCTCCACCACCCTATCTTTGGGTGAACCATCACAGTCCTATGGATTCAGCTGAATCCGGGGGCTGTTTTAGTTTGTGGGCTCTCTTCGGAAATTGCTTCCGCTTATAGTGACGTCTGCCGAACAATTTAAAAAGGACTATTCATGAGGGGCAATGAGGGCACAAGCTTCGCAAATTCCACTGGCAAATTTCACTCATTCTGAAATTTATACAAGACTGTTGGATAGCCACTCGGCATGTGAACCCAAGGTCTTCGGTTAAAGATTCTGCCGTGCCTGCCGATAACCTGTTTAGTCCATCGGAAAGTAGCTTGAAATGCCCGAATCTCGTCATACTGGATTTACGTTAGCCGAGCTGCTGACAGTTTTGGCTATATTGGGTGTGATTGCAGCGTTTACAATTCCCAAAGTCCTTCAAGCCCAGCAAGATGGAAGAAAGTTGAGCATGGCAAAGGAGGCCGCAGGCATATTAAGCGATGCAGTCCTGCAATACAAAATGAGAGTCGGAATTACGCCCGGTACATCTCTGGATTACGATATTTTTCAGTATATAAACTATGCTAAGTGGGATACCACCTCTCAAATAGACGTTTACCCTCTGTTTTCCAGCCCACTGACGTGTACTCCTGCTGCGCCCTGTATCAAATTGCATAATGGTGGTATTTTAAAAAGTTCGGGTTCTTCCTGGTATGATGCCAACACGACCAGCGCCATTGGTTTTACCTTTGATCCTGATGGCGCCTATACGGGTAGCAATGATAGTGTAAATTTCAATGTCTACACGGATGGCGCAGTACGTTCACGGGAATTCCTTAAGGATAATACTATTTATCCGGGCCCTACAGTGAGAGGACCGGAAGCGGGTGGAGATCCGTCCTGGTTTAGATGGTAGGTATTTGTTCCGTAACGCTCAAGTAGGAGATTCAGCTGAATCCGGGGGCTGTTTTAGTTTGTGGGATTTCTTCTCGCTCCGCTTCAATACGCCGTTACCTGGATGCAGAGGTCTGTCGCGGAAGTACAAAAATCGGTTTCCGAGGCTCCAATTTCCAATGCGGGACATCAATTCACTCTTCACCCATTCACTCGTTCAGGGATATACAAGACTGCTTACTAACCCCATTATGGTGAGCCCAAGGTCATCGGCTAAAGATTCCACCATTTTTGCCGATGACCAAACCAGTTGATAGAAAAGGTCTACTATGTCCAAAGCTCGTCATACAGGCTTCACGCTAGCGGAACTCCTGATTGCGCTGGCTATTCTGGGCGAGATTGCGACGTTTACCATTCCCAAAATTATTAATGCTCAAGCGAATTCCCGAAATGCCGCAGTCGCTAAAGAGTTTATTGCAACCGCTTCTAATGCCGTATATTTAGCCAAT
>JAJQJM010000207.1 GCA_021323475.1 Vampirovibrio sp. | reverse complement strand
TGAAATCAACCTAAAAGACCTATTTTATTTAGCCGGGCCGTAAGCCGCTTTGTCAGCCGTCCTCTTCATTAAGGAGACGATAGGGAACTGTTTGCGTTCCCCCCTCTGACTGGTGTTAGAGCAATCTTCCTTTGCAAAGTAATACACGATAAATTGCAGAGCCCGACTGTACGCCTGAATAAATTTCGAGTAAGATAAGGGGCATGAAAGAGGCTAATACGATTCAGATTCCATATCTGCCCGATGAAGCGCGGGTTGTTACCTATGGTAACGGCTTCACGTTTGTATTTGTGCCCAAAAAGGGCGATGTGTTCAACATCAGCACCTGGGTGAAGACCGGTTCCCTGAATGAGGATGACCAGATTAACGGTATCTCTCACTTTCTGGAACACTTGATGTTCAAAGGAACCGAGCGGTTTAAGCCGGGGCAGTTTGATAAAGCCATGGAGTCCATGGGCGCGGTGATTAACGCCGCCACCTGGAAAGATTTTACGTTCTATTACATTACCGGCCCCAAGGGACGGGCCGCTGACGGGCACATCGGCGAAAACTTTGAGTTGGCGCTGGATATGCATGCCGATATGATGCTGGGTTCGACCATTCCCGATGAGGAAGTGGGGCCGCCTTATGATCCGTTTGACCCGAATTACAAGGGCGAAAAGCGGGAGCGCAGCGTGGTGATTGAAGAGATCTCCATGCGCGAGGACCAGCCCTGGACCAAGATCTATAACTCCGTGAACCACATGATGTATCAGCAGGGGCATCCCTATCAGCGGGATGTTATCGGGACCCGGAGCATAATCGGCAATGTGCCGAGAACCACGATTTACGATTATTACCGTCGTTGGTACTCCCCGGCGAATATGACCACCATTGTGGTGGGCGATTTCGACTTTAACGCCCTGGAAGAGAAGATTTGCCGCTACTTCGATTTTGAGAGGTTCAACATCTCGCCGAATGGTAAGGGTGAATCTGCCGTTACCGCCAATGCGTTCCGGCATCCATCGGAAAAACGCTACGATGAAATTCAGGGCGATTACCAGACCAGTTTCTTTATTATGGGTTTCCACGGGCCGGAACCTCAAAACCTGAAAGAGGCCATTGCCTTGGATGTGGCCAGCCATGTGCTGGGTGAAGGACGCAGTTCCCGCTTGACCCAGGCGTTGCTGGAGCGGCCCGCCAACCCGATTTATAACTATGTCAGCTGTGGTCAATCCACGTTCAAGTTGGGCAATGTGTTCTTTATTCAAGGGAACTTCAACCCGCAGGAGAGCGAGGGCACGGCCAAGGATATCCTGCAGCAACTTGAGCACGAACTGCAGCGCATGCTGACCACCGAGCCGATTACCGAGGATGAGTTCAGCCGGGCGGTGAAAAAATTGAAAGTGAATTTTGCGGAAACCTCTGAGACGGCCTCCGGCATTGCGGAAACCATTGGCGAAGCGGTCACTGTGGTGGGTACGTTCGATGCCTACCTGAACTACCTGAACGTATTGAATGAGCTGGATGTGGCTACGGTGAACGCGGTGGCCCGTCAGTATCTGTCGCTGGATAAGGCCTACACCTCCGTGATGGTGCCGGGCGAAGGCGCGACGGCTGAAGATTTAGAAACGGACGGCGACGATGTTGAAAGTTAAGCAACTGGTAACCGAACAATCCACCTTAAAGAACGGTGCCACCCTGCTTTACACGCCGATTAGCACCGCTCCCCGACTGGCGTTTTCCATGTTTTTGCCGGGCGGCAACGTGCTGGATCCGATTCCGGGCTTGTCCGATATCGTGGATCGGTTGCTGATGAAAGGTACCGCTACCCGCACCCAGGAGCAGATTTCCATTGAAATCGACGGGCTGACGCTGGAAGTGGATTCCGACACCAAGCGGGATTACACGGCGATTCACGCCACCATGCTGGAAGAGGATCTGGATGCCTCGTTCGAGCTGATTGCCGATTTCTTTTACCACGCCACGTTTTCCGAATTCGAGCGTGAAAAGCAAAAAATAGCAGGCGAAGTCATGATGGATCTCGATTCGCCCAAGAGCCGAGCCTCGGATCAATTTATCCGCCGCATTTTTCAGGAAACGTCCTACGGGACCGTGGGCAGCATGATTCTGGATCAGTTGCCGAACATGGATTCGCTGGATGCGGTCAAATCTTATTATCACAATGTCTTTACGCCGAAGAATCTGATTGTTTCCGTGGCGGGTAATATTGCCGTTGAAAAAGTGGCGAGCGTGATTGAGCGCTACTTCCCGGCGGATAATCGTCAGGCGCCTTCTGTTGCGCCGGAACTGGAAAGCCGGATTCGTGGCTTGTCGATTGCCCAGGATGAAGTTGTGACCTTCGCCCGGGATGATTCGTCTCAGGCCCATATTTACAAGGGTTGGCTGATGCCCAACGCCCGGCATGAGGATTACGCGGCGATTTCCCTGTTCAATACCATTCTGGGCGGCGCTGGGTTGAGTTCCCGCCTGTTCCTGGAATTGCGGGACAAGCAGGGCTTGGCTTACAACGTACGCAGCACGTATGAAACCTATCGCCATAAAGGCATTTTCTATCTCTACATTGGCACCGAGCCCAACAACAAGGAAAAATGCCTGAAGGGCTTTATCGAGGAAGTCGGTAAGCTGATTGACATTCCTGTCTCTGATGAGGAATTGGAAGATGCCAAGCGGAACATTCTGGGCCGCCGGTCGGTGTTCCTGGAAACCGCGCATCAGCAGGCCAATTACATTGGCGCCAACTTTACGCTGGGCCGTACCCTGGAAGAGATCGAGCGCATTCCGTCTCAAATCGAGGCCGTGACTGCCGCCGATATCCAACGCGTCGCGCAGACCTATCTGACCCGCCCTTCCGTGGTGTCCATCGTCGGCCCATCCAAAATTTTGTAATCAATCTTTTTTCCCTTTGGTGATGTAGTCTGGGTCCCGTTGCGGAGGGTGTAGTGCTCTGCCTTGCCCACGCAATGAAAAGCCCCTTCCATTGACGAAAGGGGCGATAAATGTACATTCTATTCCACTATCCCACTGTGTTTCCCATCCCTGTGTTTTAAATTTTTGTTTACTTTCCACACTTCCTGTCTTCAGTGACTCAGACTTACTTTTCTGCCAGTTAATGTTATGCCGATTGAGAAAACTGTTGTGCCCATTGCACGGCCACATCCGGATTGATGACTCCCGCGCCGTCCGCAATACTGCTGTTCGGATACAGATCGGTTGCGGATTGCTGCAGAATCGCTTTAATCTGGTTAAAGCTGAGGTACGGATTCACCTGCTTCATGCGGGCCACGGCGGCGGCTACTTCCGGTGCGGCGAACGAGGTGCCGTCCTGCGGTCCGAACTTGGTATTGACGCCCACGCCATAGGCGCTGATGGTCGGGTTATAGCGGCCATCTCCCCAGGAGGAGAATGAGGCGATCTCGTCATCATTGGGATTTTGCGTCCCTTTGTCGTCGGCCGCAGCGACTGAAATCACGTAATCGCT
>JAJQJM010000206.1 GCA_021323475.1 Vampirovibrio sp. | reverse complement strand
GCCCATGATCGAGGCAGGATTTTGGGAATGGTAAACGTGGCAATCACTCCCAAAATGGCCAGGCTAATCAATAATTCCGCCAAGGTAAAACCGGATACGGATCGATAACGCATCTTGTCCATTCAGGCATCCAAAACTCATCATTATTGTCTTCGACCTGTTTGCGAAAATCTTAAGCTATTACGGCAAGACAAGCGGATTCCGTAGGTTTTGAGTAACCAGCCAAAACGGTAAATGTATATGCAAAATACAGCTTTTCCACATTTTAAACCCGATATTAAAGTTTCTTCATAGTGCCTCAGGAAAATGCCAGCATTGCCGAACATCATTTTTATATACTGACTGGAGATAATGCTGATGGGGCATCAAGGTCAAGGGCTTACGGAATATGGCTTAGCCATCTGCACCATTGCCGCGGTGTCGATTGTTGGGCTGTTGTCGCTTTCCTCAAATCTCAATATAACGCTAGCCGATATGGTGCCCCACTATCCAGGCCAAGTGGCATATACGGCCAATCTTCCCAAGCTACCGGCGAATACCTCTATGCAACCCACCACTCCTGCACAAAGCAGCAACACAACGGCCAAAAACAACAAACAGGCAGTTAAGCAACCTACGGGAATCAGCGCCGCCATTGCTCCAGGCACTACCAAAAATAGCCTGCAGGTAAGCGGAGCGAACGGAACGATCAAACAGCTTGCGAACACCCTGACGGCCGAGGCTCAACGACTGCTGGTCGAAGGCAGCATTACACAGAGTCAGGCCCAGGGCTTAGTCAATCTGGCCAATCAAGGCTATCAATTGGCGGATGCCCAAAAACTATTGGAAGATGCCATACGCAACAATCAAAAAGAAGTGACTTACAACGGCAAAACCTATCCCATCGTTCAATTTGCCAATTTATTCAGCATTGATCCCCCACCCAATACCGCCTGGAACTTGGATCCCCAATATAGCGGCCCCCTTATGAAACCGTTTGTGGTGCAGTACGGGGCCGTTGTTAAATCCGGTACGTTAAACAACCCGGACACGGAAAAAACTGTTTCCCTGCTGTCGTATCAAATCGTCGCAATTGGTGACGCCTTAGGCTGGAGTCTTGAAGAACTGACGAGCGAGACACAAAGCACACTTTCGTTAGATACCCTGAATTCCAAGCTGGCTAACACATTCCAGATTGTTATAGGAGACACGTCCGTTAAATTTGTGGACGCATCTGCTAAAACAAAGCAGAATTCAACGGGCATCTGCCGTGCCGGCACCGGCAAAAGTGACGGGAAAGTCTGTACGCAATAGCATTAAGGTGTCAGGATTACCGGGAGGCCGCCTCTCGCTCAAACAGCCACCAGGTGGTATTATCCCAGGCGGGTTCCACGCGCTGCCACAAAAAGCCGTAATCCACCAACCTGAAGGGATCCGGGTTGGCATCCAGAAATTCCCCGCCGAAGTCCCGCTTGAACAGTTTACCGGCATGCCCCCGGTAGCTGATTTCCACCGGGGTCGGGTTGAAATACTCGTTGATGAGGACGTATCGCCCAGACAGTGCCGCCATTTTTCGGTACACCGCCGGTAAGTCCTCCGGGTTCAGGTGAATCAGCACCCCACAGGTAAAAACCAGATCCTGAGGCTGATTCAATTCCACATCCTGAATGGCGGCCCGGACGGCCTGCAACCCGCCATGGCCGGACAGATGCCCAAAGGCCGCTTCGTTCAGCTCCACGCCGGTCAGTTGGTATGTTGAATCGATCGATTGAATCGCCAGTAGATTGTGCCCCCGATTGGCGCCCAGTTCGCAAATGGAGATTACGTCTGTGGTTTGTTGCAGCATGGTTTCAAAGAACGGGCGTCGTTGTTCGGGCATTATCGCATTGCGATCCGTGTATTCATCCCCAAAATCGCCCGCCCAGAAACGCTCCTGCTCGGTCATGGGTCGATCTTTCGGTTCAAATGACTTCATTCAGACACCTCGCTAGCAGCACTCAATTTCCCGCCCAACAGAAAGGCCGCGATCACCGCAGTCAGAGGCACGGTCAACAGCAGGGTCAACCCTCCGGCAAAGGCATAGGCCAGCATGGAGGCCGTGGTTTCCAGGTTCACGAACTGGGCGGTGGGCGTACCCTGCAATTGCAGCAAAATGGGCATAAACAGCCCCAAAAACAGCAACCCCACCGAGGACAGCATTGGCCCCAGCAGACGCCGCCCCCGCAGCATAACCACGTTAAACCGCTGATTAAAGTTCAATACCGTGCCATCCGGTTCCTTACGGTTCTGGGCCAGGGTCCAGCACAGGTAAAACAGCAGGCCCTGAAAGCCAATCAGCGCGCCGGACATAAAGAACGTCCAGTAATCCATGCGGGGCGACTGGTACCACAAGCTAGCCAACCCCTCGTTGGAAAAACCGTCCAGCGGCGTAATCTCGTGCATCAGCCATAAAATCAGACACAGAATGGTCAACCCGCCCAGTGTGCCCAGAATCACCACGGACTGTTCCCGGTTAAAGGAGCGGGTGCCCGGCGTTTGATAAATAAAGCTGGCCAGAATGGTGAACATGAAGCACATCAGCAGAATCCAGTTAGGCCCGGTGGTTCCGCTTAAAATTGCCGGAAACAGGGCTTTATAGCAGCCCACCAGCATCAGGGTCACCAACAGGGCATGCTTGGCCACTTCCTGACCGCCAATCAGCAGCACGGCCATCACAAACAGCGTCCCCAAAATCATAATCGCGGGGGTCCGGTCCCGGTTGGCGATATAAAAATTCCATTGGCCTGCCGGGGTGCGCTCCATGTTCAACAGCACCCGCGCACCAGGCTTCAACGGAATGTTATACGCCGGGTTCTCACCCAGCACATTGTCCACCACCACGGTGCGCCGGGTAATTCCCAGGCTTTCCAGACCTGAGGCATCCAGCCGGACCGTGACTTTCTGCAGGAGTTCATCGCTTTCAATGGGCTTGGTCAGGCTGCCCATCGGCGGGGCGCCTACATTTTTCACCTCGGTCACCACGCCGTACACATCCAACTGTTCCAACTCCGGGGCAGTCGTTTTCTCCGGCTTAGGCTCCGGCTCCAGAGGTTTTACCGGCAACGGGCCGGGCGATTGCTTGGGCACCAGCCGGATGATGGGAGCCGGTTTTTGAGCCTCCTCCGTTTTGGCGGCTTCCGTTTTGGCAAGCGCCAGCGGACTGGCTATCAGCAATCCCAGCATTAGCAGCAATCCCAAACACAGGGCAAGCACCGGACGCACCTGTTCGCCCAATGCCCTCACCCAACATAGATTGTGGTTTTGGCTCATGCCTTGCTTCGCTTACTCTAACTCTAAACGGGCCTGTTCTCCCCAGCCCATGGGCAACTTGTAGGATAAATGCCGGTAGGCGTTGGCGGTTACCGTGCGTCCGCGCGGGGTCCGGTTAATCAGGCCCGCTTGCAGCAAATACGGCTCATACACGTCCTCAATGGTGCGGGCAGGCGGATGCTCAAAATAAAAATATTCGCCGTAAACCTGGTTAAATTGGCTGAAATCGTCCATATGCGCCAAAAATACCG
>JAJQJM010000205.1 GCA_021323475.1 Vampirovibrio sp. | reverse complement strand
CGGACAACGTCAAGTACATCGTGAGCTGGATTACGCCCAAGGTGACGAATGTCGAAGTTATTACCATGCTGGCAAAAGCCCTGAAAGGGGCCACAGGCAACATAAATACCTTGCTACCGCACGGCAATTCCATATTGCATGTCGCGGTTTCGGCCGGGCATCCCCCCATTGTGAAACGCTTGCTGGAACTGGGAGCGAGTCCGGAGATCGGCAATATAAACCGCCAAACCCCGATTTACTGGCTGGCCAAAATGAGCCCCGACTGTACCAAGGCCGACAGAAACGCCATACGGGACTTATTGGATAATCCGCCCCCCATCGAGGAAGAGCCCGGCTGGTTCAGCAATCCGCTGCCCAGTATGGCCTCGTTGTATGAAAAGTCGGCGTCTCTGGTGCCGAGCTGGTCCAGCCTGATACCGTTTGGAACCGACGGAAAGCAGACTGCCGCCGATAGCGCCACAGCAGTATCTCTGCCCGATGTGCCTGATGCGGCTCCAGCAGAAGAAGTACCTGATGCCGCTCCAGTAGAAGAAATGCCTGATGCTCCGGCAAAAGAGCCGCCTGTAGTCATCACCCCCAAACGCAAAGCGATGGAAATACAGGTTGATGATAAAGAAAAGAAAACATCCCAGGCCGCTTTCAACAAGTTAAACCGCCAGTATCAGCAACTGCAACGACAGTTGGAGCGAGAGCAGCAAGCCCACGGGGTAGCCTTGCAGGACATTGAAAAGCACAAAAAAACCATTCAGAAACTTAAAAAAGACTTGAGTGGGGCCGGCCAAGGCACTTCCAGAAAACATCTGGAACTGGAAGCTAAAACAAAGGCGTTGCAAGAAGCGCAGGATGCCTTGAAAACGGAACGTCAGGGAAGATTATCCGATCGCCAGGCAGCGGAAGCCCAGCAAGCCGCATTGAAAAAACAGCTTGCTGAGGAATTGAAAACCGCTCAGGCTGAAGCCAGAAGACTGAACAAAGATCTGAAAGCCAGCCAGAAAGAAATTGAAAGAATTCAAAAAGATCTGGAAGCAACCCAGACCCTATACGGGCAACAAAAACCCCTTCAAGATGAATTGAGAACAAAGCTGCGGGAAACGGAATCCCGTTTTCAGAAGCAACTTGATGCCGTGAATAAAGACCTTAAACAGGCTAAGCAGAGGTTGCGCGATCTGGAGATTGAGTTACAAGCTGAACAAAAAAAGCGGCAAGCGACTCAAAACGATTTAACGAAGCAAACCAAGGCGCTTGAGCAGGAACAGGCAAGCCATCATTCGACCCATCAGCGCCTGGATGAGCAAACCCGGAATTTAGAATCGGAAAAAGAGGTTCATCAACAGACCGCTGCCTTACTCAAAGCACTACAGGAAACAAGCGAGACGGATAAACACGGTCACGACGAAGTATTAAGCAGGCAGCGAGAAGCTCTCGAACAGGCGAAGCGGGAGCATCAGGCTATAAACGAAGCGTACCAGGCACTCCAGCAACAACATGCACAATCCCAGGAGGAGTATCAACTCTTCCTTCAGGATCTGGGCTTCCGACATGCGGGACAAATCAATGATTTGAGAAGCCAGCTCGATATGAGCCGGGCGCAGAGCATGGAATTAAAAGAGAAGCTCAATGCCAGCCTGAAGGAAAAAATAGACCTGGAGCATGCAAACAACGAGCTGAAGGGCAAAGCGATCATGCAGATTCTTAAACGACCGCCCCAAACAGACTCTAAAGCCACCCAAACGGAAGGAAATGCCTCCACTCTCCCTCCGTCAGATGGAGCGACGGATATGGATCAGCATCCCGCTTACCAACAAGCGCAATATAAAAATAGCGTGTTGGAAGCAGCGGTACAGCGGTTATGGAAATATCTGCCGGAGGATGGCGCTTACCTGGCAGAACGGGAAAATCTCCTGGGCTTACTTGAAAAAGCGGAATTATTCCCCATAAAAGACACAGAAAAAGCCCCGGATGAAATCGAATTTGATGATAAGCCCCTAAAAACCGAACAACCCAACAAACCGGCTTTACGTCGCATCAGATCCGCTTCCAACACCTGATCATCTAACCCACCCAATAGCAAAGAGGATGAGATGTCTGGATGATGGCGTATTCATTCAGTTTCGAAGTTCGTCTAAGCGTTACTGATTCCGCTTGGCCTATTGGGGCAAATCGATGGGCTGAAGATCAGTCACTGGCGGGCCGTTCAGCACTTTGCCGGTTGCGTCGAACCGGCCGCCGTGGCAGGGACAATCCCAGCTTTTTTCAGCGGAATTCCAATTCACTAGGCAATGCATGTGGGTGCATACGGGCGACATGCAGTGGAGAACGCCTTCTTCCCCATGATAGACCGCCACTTTCTGCCCTTCCACCTGCACAATGGCGCCTTCTCCCAGGGGCACCTGGGCCGGATGCGTATAGGCCGGTTTTTTGAGACGATCCTTGACGAAGTGGGCCATAGTGCCAATATTCTCGGACAGGAAGCCGCCCAGTGAAGCCAGGGGCTTGGTACGGCCGGGATTTAGAATCTCCGTCAGATCGTTGTGCAGGCCCTGAATCTGCTCGGCAATCAAGTGGCCCGCCAAAGTGCCAAAAGTTAAACCTTCCCCGGAATACCCGGTGGCCACGTACACATCGGACATTTTGCCGATATACGGCAGCCCGTCCGCCGGATCGTAGAACTGGGCCGACCACTGATAATCCACGGAGGTGACATGAAAGCGCTCACGGGCATATTGTTCCAGATTGCGGAAACAACGCTCGGTATGCTCCTGCTCGCCGGTTTTATGATCCTCGCCGCCCACGATCAACAGCGGCCCATGTTCGTCCTGGGCGTGGCGGATGTAGTGGTAGGGCTCGTCCATATCCCAGAAGATCGCATCCCCAACCGGAGACGACTCGGTACGGATGCCGATAATATACGACCGCATCGGTTCCAGCCGGGTTTGCAGGGCGGGACGGAAACCGATGGGCGTATGGGTTGCCACGACCGCCTCTTGCGAGGCCACCGATCCATGCTCGGCTGTAATGGTCATCCGGTTCGCTTTGGTGTCATGCTCGATGGTCGCCACACGGGAGTTCTCATAGATGCGACCGCCCTGCTCCACAAATTGCAAGGCCAATGCCTGCACATATTTAAGAGGATTGAAAATGGCCTGGTTGGCCACATGAATCCCCTCTTCCACGTTGAAGGGCAGCGGCACGTTAAAGGTGCGGGTCACCTGAAGGCCCGCCACGGAAGCCGCTTCGTAATCCTCCTGCAAGGCGCGCACCTGCGAGGTTTTTTCCGCATACAGATAGCCCGGCACCCGTCTAAAATCGCATTCAATCCGGTAATCCCGCACATTCCGCTCAATAAGGGCAATGGCTTCATCCAGCCCCAGCGCCACCGCACGGGTGGCATCCTCGCCAAAGGCGGCAATCACGTTTTGGAACTTCATGTCCAGCAGCATGCTGGTCAAGTGGCCCGAATTAAAGCCGGTAACGCCATAGGCCACCGGGTGCGCGTCCAGCACCACCACATCATATCCGGCTTTCTGCAGCAACAGGGCGGCGGTCAAGCCGGTAATGCCCGCCCCGATA
>JAJQJM010000091.1 GCA_021323475.1 Vampirovibrio sp. | reverse complement strand
GTTCCCGGTGGATACCCAGCGTTTCCGCCAGCGTTAGCGCCAACTCCGCCACCCGACGGGAGCGTCCGGTTTTATACAAAGGCATCCATTTCCCGCTCCAGCGAATCCAACTCAGCGGACAGCTCCTGCAACACGGACTCTTCCTTTTCCTCCTGCGCCACTTCTAACAAAACTTGCGCATCACTGTGCTGACTTTCCCAGCGCTTCATGGTTGAAAGACTGTCTTTTAGGTCATTCAGCTCCTGCATGGTCTGCTGAGCCGCATCCGTGGCATCCCAGAAACCGGGCGCCGCGCTTTTGTTCTCCAGATTCGCTATTTGCTCGCGGATGGCAGGCGTGTCAAAGAAACCCCCTTGCCGCTTCCAGACGGGGGGTCAACAGTTCCAGGCGGCGTTTAATGTCGGAAAAATCCACGGTTTGAAATCTCTTGTTGGTGAAAGTGCTTCCATTGTACTGAATCCGGTCCCATTCCCACAACCGCTGCACCTCAAGCTCGAATCAGAAAATAGCCGCCACTGATAGCGGGAAGTCCTCTAAATATCGGACGCGGTTGACAGCCAGACAAACTAGAATACCCTTTAGAGGGAATTACGAGTGAGCCGTTTGACCCCGCAGGAGGACGCCTAGACTGATGAACCAGCCGACTTCGCCGTTTTCGCTGGGTTTGAGCCAGCAAAATCCCTTTGCCAAACCGCTCAAGGCAACAACGCCCTCTTTGGCGGCAGCACCCGTTTCCACCAAGTTCGGCACCAGCCAGAAACGCTATAATCCGTTCATGACGGCCCTGAACACGGACAGTTCGGAATTTAAGGAAGTCTATGGCGTGAATCGCCCGCTGGAGAAGCCCATGTTCTTGGGCTATCGGGACGATAAACCCATGTTCGGCGGTAGTCGACTGTTTATCCTGTATTAGACCAATTTAACAGCGTTATCGCCTCCTGCTTAGATTGCCAAACTTTAACTTGCCCAATTTCCTATTGTCTAAGTTCTTTTCGCCCCTATACTTTGCCGGGCTTCCGTAGGGCATTTTGTCACTCTGGGCGAATTTCCGTCGGGTTTTCCAGATTGTGCAACAACCCGCTGATATGGCTCCGTATTGTATCGCGCATCGATTCGGGCTGCAGTATCTGGCATTGGGCCCCGTATTTCAACAGGCGCGCCATCAGTCCGGACGTTTCTCGAACCCGCGCCTTGATATGAATCTCCTTATCCGACTGATACACCATCTTCTCATCCGGATAAAGCCGATAGCCTTTGGATAAACGGCCGTATAAAGCGAACGTGATATTCGTATACGAGGAAGGTCGGCGATTTTTTGAGGGTAATTGCCGAACCTCGGTAATCTGATCCACATCCAGGCTTTTTGACTGCTGAGATTGGCAATCCAGCCCCAGCAATAGCAGCCGCTGCTCTCTGGTAACGACCGCATGGGGCTCCATCTGCATACGAAGCTCCTGCCCGTCGGCATGATAGGTAATATCCAGCGTAAAGGCCGCCTGACAATAAGAACGGTATTCCCTCATCTGCTGGGCCCGGCGACTTAAAGCCGGCAAAGGAAGGAGCGCCACAGCATTATCATCGGCCAGGCAAGCGGAATCCGAATACCAGGAAAGCTGCTTCAAAAAACCTTGAAAGTCACTGAAAAGCGCTTCATCCGGCTGACAGGCCAGCAATGCCAGTAGTTTCTGGGCTACATCGCGCTCTACAGCATCTATCCGTAACGGAAACGGGGTCTTCTTCAAGTCATAGCTATAGTCATTCCGACTGGTAGAGCGAGGAATTTCACAGCCGACTTCCCGCAACGTGTTAATGTACTTGGTCAGGGTTTCCGAATTGTAAGCCCTGCCAACACCCGGATTTTCAGACAGGTGCCTATTGAGTTCAGCGGCGTTCAAACTACGGAACCGCACCAGCATCAGCAGGAGAAACAGCACCCGGTAAGCCGAAATATTCACATTTTCCAGCGGATCCAACGCCTGCTCAACCATGGCCATTTGATTTGTCTCCCTTGGTTTTATAAAACGCCAGCATGGCCTGCAACGTACTGTGCATTTCCTGGCGGAATGCGTCAGGGGTTACCACGCAAAAGGAAAGCCCAGACGCCAACAAGCGCTGCTTGAGATAAAACCAGTCGCGCACCCGCAAACGCACTTCATACCCAAACGCAGAGGGGCCATGCTCAATAGGCTGGTAAGATTCCTCATAAACCCCGTGATTTTCATCCAGGCCAAACCCTTGGAATTGCATCGATTCCTGGGTACGCAGGTGTAAAATGACTTCCGCGGTCTCAGCTTTACGTTGCTTTAAGGTACTCCAAAGCGCCTCTTGCGTGACTGGCTGCATTTGCAGCAGCCGTTCTATACGCAGGCTGCTGGGCCCCGGATTCTCTGGTCGCTCGCCCCGAACGTACACCACTCCTTGCTCGTAGTACACCGCTTCCGGCAAAAAGTAGAATTGCTCTTGCCCCTTCAACGGGGATACATAGGTAATCCACAACAACTGTTCGGCCTCAATCCAGTGTTCAAGGCTCTCAATATGAGATTCCCGCCCCTGATAATCAAAGCTGCGGCTTTGGGCAAACAGACGATCGACGGCCTGTTGCGGATCTTCCACGGTACTGAAGGCGACAATTTTACGCAGCAGGCCGTCCAGCACCATCATTTCCTGATGCGTAAACTGCTGCTGCGCATAGGCCTTTGCCTGGGATAACGTTTCGAATTGAGCGTCTGAAAGGGCAATGCCGAACGGATGACTAAGCATTTCGTACTGAAAGTTATTTCTGGGGCTGGGTCGACGTATTTTACACCCCAAGGCCCTTAGCGTATTCACATATAACCAAACCGTATCATTTGAAACCGGCTTGCCAATCAGCGGATCCTCACAGAACAGCCGATTCAAAGCCTCCACGCTTAAGGGAGACTGAATAAGCCACTGAAGCAGTTTGAAAATACGATAGGCAGTCGAATTCATTGCTTTTCTGGCCGTTTTTTTCTCAATACGCTTTACAGGCATTTCTATAGGCGGCTCAATCAAGGGAACAGCCTCCCAGGCGTATGCCAGCATCTTTGAGCAGCTTCCAATTCGCCTTGTAGAAGCATTTTCGGGGCCATTTCTTCATTTTCAGGCCGTCTCATCTTCCGGACACAATCTCTTTCAAATCAATCAGTTACCCTTCTGATTCGCCACGCTCATGCCAAACGGGGTTCATAGAGCCTTTTCATATTGACTCGGCAGCGCTTCAGTGTAAACCGATAAATATTCGTTTTTCCAAAAACATTTGTTCCAAAAAAGTTATACACAATTGTTTACGTCCAAGTGCTCGGCTAAAATGGTAGCAATGGCACCAGAAAAGCGCCCAGAGAGTCAGATACCCTCTAACCAGCATAGGGATGGCATGGAACAGCGTCTGCAACAAGCGGTTTCAAATAAGCTGAAGGACATATTCCAGCGTGATAGCCAGCAGGAAGCTCCTGTGGTTCAGTCTGTTTCACTGTTTTTCTGGCAGAACCTGATCCGGTGGGTGCATCATATTGCCAATGTCCCGGCGCCATTTACCATTGCGCTTAGCGGCCCGTCCGGATGCGGCAAGTCCTTCATTCGGGAAAAGCTGGTTTACGAGCTTTCCAAGGTTTCCGAGGTGTCTGCTTTTACGCAAGACAACTATTACCGGGACTTCGAGGCCGATTTTCCTCATTTGCCCCTGGAACGCTTTTACGACGAAATCGATTTCGATGATCCGGCCCATATTCGCTTTTTGTACCTGGGGCGGGATTTGGAACGCTTGCGGCGGCAAACGCTGGGCCACAGCATTAAAATTCCCCGCTTGCGTTTTGGGACGCCCACCCGCAAACCGACCATTCTGGAAAACGATACCGAGCTGAAGGTCACGCCTTTTGTGATTACCGAAGGCATTCACGCCTTTTATGAGGCTTCCATCCTGCCGCATTACGACTTCAAGATTTACGTGGACGTGGATGAACACACCCGGCGCGCCCGGTGGCTGGAGCGGAACCGTCTGGAAAATCGAGGAACCACGGACAATATGTGGAACACCACCGTGGAATGCCTGAACAATCACCTTCTGCCGGGACGTGCGCTAGCGGATTTGGTGATAAACAACAACGTGCCGCGCGAACAGGTAACCCAATTCCTGCAAGATGTGGTTCAGGCGCTAGCAGCACCCTTAATGGCCGCCCAAAAAGAAATTGCTTGAGCGCCTTCGCAATAGTAAGAACTAGGCTTCCGTTACCACCAGCCCGTTAAAGCGGGTCATGGCCGCTTCCGTACCCTCTGCCATCCAGGCTTCTATGGCGTCCATCGCGGTATCGATAATGCGGGGCAAATCCTGTCGCTCCGCTTCGCTGAATTTGCCCAGTACATAATCCGGCATGGCCATGGGGGCAGGCGGGCTGCCAATACCCACTCGCAGCCGGGGGAAATTCTGGTTTCCGCCCAGGTTGGCGATAATGGATTTCATCCCTTTCTGGCCCGCATCACTGCCATTGGGACGAATCCGAATGCGGCCGAACGGCAGGGCCGCTTCATCGTACACTACCAATAACTGCTCCGGCTCCAAGTCATAGTATTTCATCAGCTTGGAAACCGCTTCGCCGGACAAATTCATAAATGTCAGCGGCTGGGCCAGAATCAGGCTACGTCCACCATATTTTCCGGTACCCACCATGGCATTGAATTTACTCTCCGTCTTGCCGGAAATTCCTGTACGCCGGGCAAAGGCTTCCAGCACCGCAAAGCCGATGTTGTGTCGGGTAGCCTCGTATTGCTTGCCGGGATTACCCAGGCCCACGATTAAAAATTTATCCGCCATACTATTCTTCCGGGTCGCCTCTTTCCATGTGAACGCTTTCAACGCTTGCATTCTGCCTGCCAGTTCCTACAGTATAGGATAGAGACACTGCGAGATTCAAATGCCACCCACCCCAAAAGAACGACTGGATAAACTGTTGGTAGACCGTGGCCTATGCGCCAGCCGGGCCCAGGCTCAGGCGTTGATCATGGACGGCAAGGTCAAAGTAAGCGGCCAGCCGGTCACCAAACCGGGAACCCAGGTCGCCCTTGATGAGTCCGACATTGATGTGGCCGGGTTGCAGCCTTACGTCAGCCGTGGCGGGCTGAAGCTGGAAAAAGCGCTGGCCGCATTTCACATTTCGCCTTCCGATAGAGCCTGTATGGATGTGGGCGCTTCCACCGGAGGGTTTACCGATTGCCTGCTACAGAACGGGGCCGCCTCAGTCGTTTCCGTGGATGTGGGCTACGGGCAACTGGACTGGAAATTGCGAAACGATGCCCGCGTACAGGTGCTGGAGAAAACCAATATCCGGGAACTTCAGCCAGAAAGCCTGCAAAGCCAGCCATCCCTGGGCGTAGTGGATACCTCTTTCATCTCGCTTAAAAAAGTATTGCCGCCACTGGCTGCCCTGCTGACCCCGGATGCCGAAATGATGGCCCTGTTAAAACCCCAGTTTGAACATCGGGATTATTTAACAGACAGCAGTTTCAAGGGCGTGGTGCGAGGCATTGAGAATCATCAAAAAATCCTTCAGGGTGTGCTGACGGATTTGGAAACGCTTTTACCGGATTGGCATTTAATAGGGCTGGATTTTTCGCCGATTACCGGCCCCAAGGGCAATATTGAATTCCTGCTGCACTATGCGCGAGGCCATTATGCAACCGGAAAATCCGAATTCAACGATTTGAACGCAGCCATTCAGGCCGTTATTGAGAAAAGTTACGAATCCCATCCGTTCGCCTGAAAAAGATTCGGACTTTCTAAAGTTTTCCCAAAATGGGCCGAAGGTTCTCTTGTGGCCAATGAGTGATGGAGCAATGGACGAAATGCATTCAAGGAATCAGACGTCTCCCGTTCGGACCGAACCTAAGGTAATCGCCATTGCCGCCACCCGGCCAGCACCGTCGTCAGCTTTGGTATGGGCATCCGGCATTGCCGTGCTGGCCTATATGGGTTGTGTCCTGCTGTTCCGCTGACAATTCAATAGACCCTCGTCGACAGGTTTTTCACCTGGCTGTTTCAGGCTGATTACTGCAATATTGCGTTGGGAGCTTCCGCAAAGCGATTGTCGGGGAACAATGCAACGCGTGATTTTAAATTGACAAGCGGGGACACCTGGTCAAAAATCTTCTTTATGATGATGAACACCCAGTCTGAACAAAGCCCCCCCAGCAAGCAGGAATCAACCCGCAAAACGGCCCTGTATGACAACCACGTTGCTCGTGGCGCTAAAATGGTGGATTTTGCCGGATGGCAAATGCCCCTGCAATATACCAAGGTCATGGAAGAGCATCATGCGGTTCGCGAAGCCGCCGGGTTATTCGATATTTCCCACATGGGACTGGTGGTGGTGCATAGCGGTAACACGGAAACCACCCGTGAGTTCCTGGAGCGGCTGGTGCCGCAGAATCTGGAAAAGCTGTTTCCCGGCAAAGCGGTTTACACCCAGTTTCTGACGGAACAGGGCGGCATCATTGATGACATCATCATCTATCAGCTGCCGGCGCTGACCCATTTAACGGATTTCAAAGAGTTCCTGGTCATCTGCAACGCTTCCAACACCGGCAAGGATATCGATTGGATGCGCCAGCATGCCAGGGCGCTGGGCTATGAAGCCGTTCAAATTGAGTCGGTATCGGATCGATACAGCCTGTTTGCCCTGCAAGGCCCCCGCTTTGCGGATGTACTGGCCCGGACCGGCTACGACACGGAATATCTGCCAAAGCGTTTCAGCTTGTCCGAAGCGCAGGTGCAAGGCACTCCAACCCTAATATCCCGTACCGGCTATACTGGCGAGGACGGCGTGGAAATCGTGGTTCCCAACGATAACACCGAGCATTTGTGGAATTTGCTGCTGGATTTAGGGAAACCGAATGCCATTCAGCCCATTGGCCTGGGCGCACGGGATACGCTCCGCCTGGAAGCGGCCTACCCGTTGCATGGGCATGACATTTCCGAGCAGGATTCCCCACTGGAAGCCGGACTCGCCTGGTCCGTCAAGCTGAACAAGCCCGGCGACTTCATTGGCAAGCAGGCATTATTGCGCCAACAGCAAGAAGGGCTGGAAAAAGAATTCTATTGCTTTACCATTAACAAACGGACCATTGCTCGCCAGCACGATGTTATTCTGAAAGACGGAGTGCCGATCGGCGAAGTAACCAGCGGGTCCATTTCCCCTTTATTCAATGTACCGATCGGCATGGGCTACATTAAAGCCAACGCCGTGTTTGGCCCCGGCGACACCATTCAAATCCGGGTGCGGGGAACGGACGTAGACGCTGAAATCGTGGAAAGACCTTTTTACCAGAAATAAGAGGCAAGGAGAGAACTACATGGTAGCTGAATATACGATGCCGGATGACGTGCTCTTGGCGGAAAGCCACGAATACATTCGCATGATGGATGATGACCGCGCCCGCGTGGGAATTACCGAATATGCGGCCTCCCAGCTAGGCGACATCGTATTTGTGGAGCTGCCGGACATCGGGCAAAGCTTTGAACAGGGGGAATCCTTCGGGTCCATCGAATCCGTAAAAGCGCAGTCCGATTTGTATCTGCCGGTTTCGGGGGAAATCATCGCCGTGAACAGCCAGCTTTCGGAAGAGCCGGAAATGGTGAACGATGATCCGTACAACGGTGGATGGATGCTCGAGATCCTGCTATCCAATCCGGAAGAGCTGAAAAAGCTGATGGAGCCGAACGCTTACCTGAAGTTTATTGAAGAATCCAGCTAAACTTCAGTCTCGCAACACACAAAGCGGTGCCACTACAGATGACTTGGCGGGATGGAACACCCCATACTATAATGGGCATGGCATTCAGAGGCATTTTATATTTCTAAACCAAGTGGTAACGCGAGATTATTAACCCATAACCGGCACAAGAAAGGCATGGCTATGCATAACTTTCTTCCCCACACAGACGCAGATCGCAAGGCGATGCTGCAAACAATTGGCGTGAGCAGCATTGACGATCTGTTCAGCGACATTCCGGCAGCATTGCGAGAGAACATCCAATACAAGCTTTTGCCGGCGCAAGGACTCAGTGAGGCCGAGTTGCAGCAAGAGTTAAGCGCTTTGGCCACCATGAACACAGGAAACCAGATGGCCTGCTTCCTGGGAGGCGGGGCCTATTCCCGGTTTATTCCCATGGCCGTAAATACCATTGCCGGTCGTTCCGAGTTTTATACCGCCTATACGCCTTATCAGCCGGAAATTGCCCAAGGCACCCTGCAGGTGACCTACGAATTCCAGACCATGATTTGCGAGCTGACCGGTATGGATGTGGCCAATGCCTCCGTTTACGATGGGGCTTCCGCCGTGACGGAAGCGGCGTTTATGGCCATGCGGGCCACCAAGCGCAGTCGGATTTTGGTCGCCTCCACGGTTCATCCGGATTATCGACAGGTGCTAAAAACCTATGTCACCGGCTTGGGCGATGTGGAACTGATTGAATTTGACCCGCAGAAACCGGAAACGGCACTCGCCGCGACTTCCGATTCAGCCAAGAAGACGGCCTGCATCATTATCCAGGTGCCGAACTATCTGGGCGGACTGGAAGCCACGGAACCCATCCGCCAATTCTGCGAAGCAGCCGGCGCCTTATTTATTGTGTCGGCGGAACCGGTTTCCCTGGGCTTGCTAAAGGCGCCCGGCAGCTACGGCGCAGATATTGTCACCGGCGACATTCAACCGTTGGGCAATAACTTGTCTTACGGCGGCCCATACGGCGGTTACATTGCCACCCGAAACAAGTATTTACGGCAATTGCCGGGCCGCCTGGTGGGTAAAACCACGGACAAAAACGGCAAACAGTGTTACACACTCACCCTGCAAACCCGTGAGCAGCATATTCGTCGGGATAAAGCGACCAGCAACATCTGTACCAATCAGGCGTTAAACGTGCTGAAGGCTACCGTTTATATGGCGTTGGTAGGCCCAGCCGGGCTCAAGCATCTGGCAAACCTGTCTGTTCAGCGGATGCATTCGCTTGCCAGCCGGTTACGCAAGTTACCGGGCGTCAGCCTGTATACAGCGGGCCAGCCGTTCCTGTTTGAGGTGGCATTGCGGTTCCCGGTTCCGGCTCAGCCACTATTGGCCCATCTGGAGAGCCAGGGCATTCTGGGTGGTATAGAGTTGGAACGCTTCTATCCGCAAGCGAAAAACACGCTGCTGATTACCTGCACCGAAACCACTCTGCCCGAGCATTTGGATCGCTACGTCAACGCGGTCACCGAATATCTGAAGAAGACGCTCCCGCCTGAGTTCACAAAGCCCACGGATTACACGGAGAAAATGGAGGCCACCTGCTAATGACTCAATCAGCCGTTTTAGAGCCTTCCATTTTCGAAATGTCCCGCCCAAGGGCCAATGGTTTATCCCTGCCCGGGGTGGGCGTTGAGGAAAGCCCGATTGATTCCCTGATTCCCCCGGAGTTCCTGAGAGAAGAAGCACCCCGCTTGCCGGAAGTGGCTCAATTGGATACGGTTCGGCATTTTTTGCGCCTGTCCCAGTTGAACCATTGCATTGACAAGGAATTCTACCCGCTGGGTTCCTGCACCATGAAATACAACCCGAAGGTGTGCGATTACTACGGCCTGCTGGACGGCCTGACCCGGCTGCATCCCATGACGCCGGATTCGCTGAGTCAGGGAGCCCTGAAGATCATCTACACCTTGCAGCAATATCTGGCGGACATTACCGGCTTTAATGCCGTCAGTCTGCAACCGGCGGCAGGCGCCCAGGGTGAATTGGTAGGCATGATGATGGTGAAGGCCCATTTTCAGAAAATTGGGCAGACACAACGCACGGAAGTGATTGTGCCGGACTCCGCGCATGGTACCAACCCGGCTTCAGCGGCAATGTGCGGGTTTAAGGTGGTTGAAATCAAGTCAACCGCCGGTGGGCACATTGATTTGGAGCGGCTCAAAGCTGCATTATCCGATAAAACCGCTGCCGTTATGCTGACCAATCCCAGCACAGTGGGCTTGTTTGAAAAGGATATTCTGGAAATCAGACACCTGGTCCACGAAGCGGGCGGCTTGATGTATTACGACGGCGCTAACCTGAACGCGGTGATGGGGCAGGCCAAGCCCGGCGAGATGGGCTTTGACGTGATGCACATCAACACGCATAAAACCTTTGCCACGCCGCATGGTGGTGGTGGCCCCGGTTGCGGCCCGGTTGCGGTGAACAAAACGCTGGCCCCATATCTGCCGGTCCCGGTGGCGGACTTCGATGGCAGCCGGTATTTCCTGAATTACGAATTGCCCGAGTCCGTTGGCAAAGTCAAAGCGTTCTACGGCAATTTTGAGATGATCGCCCGCGCATTGACGTATATTCTGGCATACGGCTCGGAAGGGCTGGCCCAGGTCAGTAAGGATGCGGTACTAAACGCCAATTACCTGAAAGCATGCCTGAAAGACGACTATCAGGTGGCTTACGATCAGGTCTGCAAGCACGAGTTCATTCTGACAAACGCCAAACAAAAAGCCTATGATTCTCATTTGACCACCATGGCCATTGTGAAGCGTCTGATGGATTACGGGTACCATCCCCCCACGGTGTATTTCCCGCTGATTGTCGCGGAAGCCATGATGATTGAGCCCACGGAAACCGAATGCAAGCAGACGCTGGATCAGTTTGTGACGGCGATGAAAGCGATTGCGGAAGAGTGCCGCACCCAGCCGGAAATTGTGCTGAACGCGCCCCACACCACTCCCGTCAGCAAGGTCGATGAAGTCGGCGCGGCTCGCAACCCGAACCTGAACTACTTTTCAGCGAATGAGTCTGCCTAGCGAGCTTTAAGTTGCCACAAGATTAAATAGCAGAGTAAAAATAGCACTTATTGCTGTTTGATGGGTTTAATCCGTCCAGACGGCACAATAAGGGCATTTCTACTTGATTACGGATCGTTTCTATCCGGCTTTATCTCCGGCCACGGCTAATTTATATTCTCCCAGCCTAAATCAAGGCTATCAGGGTATTACAACCACTTACAGGGACCAATTCGTCAAGAGGAGCGGCTTAGGTTTTTCACTACACCCTGCCCCGCTTTACTTACCGCAATGGCAGACTTTTAAATCAGGCTTTAATAACGCCATTACGGATGTTCCCGGCATTAAGGTAGGGCAGTTAACGTATGCTCAAGATTGGCCTGCCAAAGTTCGTACAGGTGTTACCTCCATTGTGCCGGATGCCTCGCTATTAACAAACGGGCAGGGGAATTTAGCAACCACTGGCTTTAGGGGCAGTTCAGTCTGCTTAAATGGCAATGGAGAACTCACAGGAACCAATTTTATTAATGAATTCGGCGTGCTGAACTCGCCCATTTTGTTGACCAACACCCGCTCAGTGGGAGCCCTGCACGATGGCGTAGCGGCCTATTTTGAAAAATACTTTCCTGGGCAGTGGTCTTGCCAATTACCGGTAGTCGGTGAATGCTATGACGGTTTTTTTAACAATGTCGACCATAATCCAATTCAACCATCAGCGGCTGAAACGGTGATTAATCAGGCAAAGTCCGGCCCCGTAGCCCAAGGCAGAGTTGGCGCGGGTACCGGTATGCGCAGTTTTGAACTGCACGCCGGCATTGGTTCCGCTTCGCGAAAAATCCAGTTGAATGGAAAGGAATATACGATTGGTGTTTTAGTGAATGCCAACCATAGCCGCCTCAGCGATCTGAATCCAATCATCCGCCAGCAATTGGAGCAACGATTCGGTCCATTGGACAGGTTAAAGGCACAAGACGATCTGGACTATGCGCATCCGGCACCCCGAAATTCTCCACGGCAAGGCTCTATTCAGGTCATCATAGCAACGGATATTCCCTTGAGCAGTAAGGAATTGGAAGAACTGGCCAAGCGGGCAGGCCTGGGCATTGGCAATACGGGCAGCACTATGGGCACTACCAGCGGAGATTTTGCCACCGCATTTTCCACCGCTAACCCTGTCCCCATGGGAAGCCAGGTGCCTGCGCTGCTAAATGCAACAGAGCTTCATCCCGATGAGATGACTTCCGTGTTTAAAGCTACGGTTGAAGCTGTTACAGAAGCGCAAGCAAATGCATTGGTAGCCAGTCATAACTAAAGGCAGCCACCAGCAGAAATTTTGCCAGTACCCCGCCTTTAGAGGATTTTATCGAATCTTTCTGCCAATCCGCTCAGGCGTTATATCCTAATGCGGCAAAGTAATCGTTTTGCCCGGATGCGCCTGATTGATCGGTCGACATTTTAACCTGCGTGACGCCACCGCCGCCATTAACGCCTTTGGCAAGCGCCCCTCTGGCCATTTGCTTTAATTTAGCCTGCTCCTCTTCGGTTAACGACTCAAAGGGCTGCATTACGCCCATGGTCAGCAGTCCAAACATTCCTGCCATCATTGCCTCTCTTATAGATTTTTATATTGCGCTTTACAGCTTGATGAGCAACCAAACCGTAATGCTTTCGCCTCTCTCTTCAATAATAAAAAACCACCGCAGACAAAAATTGCCTGAGGTTAAATACCCGCCCTTACGTTTCAGCACAATCAGCGTTTATTCCTGACTGAACCACTGCTTGGAAAACCAGTCTGTCAGGCGTTATAGCCGAGCGCTGAAAAATAATCGTTCTGGCCGGTTGCCCCGCTTTGATCCGTGGTCAGCTTGATCTGCCCGACGCCGCCACCGTCGTTCAGGCCCTTCAATACAGCTTGACGAGCCATCACCGCCATTTTTTCCCGTGCCGTATCGGGCGTGGGATCCATATCGGCAAGCACAGGATCATAGACATTGTAGAAACCTAGCGGATCAAGACCAGGCGTTACACCGCCAAGCGCCATATCAGTACCCTCTCTTCAATTGATAATGCTATGCAAATTACATGTAAATAAAAACAACAAAAGAAGCAAATTTGCCTTTACAGGCCAATTCAGGTTCCCAACAGTTGCCCTGCCCATCGGCAAGGCTTCACGCATCCTGAATGAACAGCCAGATGGAATCGCCCTGGAAGCCTATTCAGCTTTACCTCACCCCAGGAGGAATTTAACTGCCGCTATAGCAA
>JAJQJM010000204.1 GCA_021323475.1 Vampirovibrio sp. | reverse complement strand
CTATCGATTAATTCTTAACCCAGCCTATGTTTTTTTAACCCAGCCATTTGTCCGTTGTCCTTACAACTATATAAAAACAATCATTTTTAGGCTTGGAACGGTTTGTAAACCATTTGTAAACACAAGCTGTTTAACCGCGTGCTGGGCCAGTTACAGCCCGCTGCCAAAACAGTTTCGCGCAGACATCACGATGATCCTTCCTCAACGTTATGCAGAAGCCACTGAAAACTTGGCCCTGCGGTTTAATCTGAAGGTAAATATAACCAGAGAACACCGCTGCAGTGAACTTTAACAGGAGTTCCCTATTCATGGAAAGGCGGCCTGGAATCGATAAAAAAAATTAATCCTGCGCAAACGCATGACGCCGTTTTTATCTGTGCGAGTGTGCTGCACGATACCGCGACGATGCAACGTTACACCGAATGGCTCCGCATTTCCCAAATAAAAAAACGCCGAGTCTCTTGAAGAAATTGGAGGTAACTCCAAAGAGACGGCCTATCGATTAATTCTTAACCCAGCCTATGTTTTTTTAACCCAGCCATTTGTCCGTTGTCCTTACAACTATATAAAAACAATCATTTTTAGGCTTGGAACAGTTTGTTACAGCATGTAAACAACCTATTCGACTATAGCCTCAGATCCCACTTCCAGAAAGGCTTTCGCTTCCGCAAGCAATTCAGCCAGTCGGGTAGGATTGGTTAAATGCAAAGCGCCAATCAGTGTCTCCAAGCCGGTAGCCTGCCGGTGCGCGGCTTGATCCGAGCGTCTGCCGGTACTAACGCCCACGTTGCGCCCTTGCCTTACCAATTCCAGCTCCGCCTCTGTAAGTTGAGGCTTTAAATGGTGCAGCAGCGCCACTTGCGCGCTGGCCTTGGCCCAGGATGTCGTAAAAGCATGCAGGTCCCTGGAATGAGACAATCCCTTTTGCACCGCCAATTCCCGCAGAAAAATCTCGTATGCCGCATCGCCTAAAAACGCCAGCGCGCGCGGGTGTGGCAGGTTCTGGAACGAGCCGGACACAACGGAATCAGACACGGACAATTTCCAAGCCGTCTTTTTCCACCGTGGTGGTTCCGTCCTTATTATCCAGAATTTGCAGGCCGATATCCGTCAGTTGCTTGCGAATGGCATCCGCCTGCGCCCAGTTCTTGCTGGCCTTGGCTTCCCTTCGCATGGTGACAATTTCTTCCAGCATCGTCTCAGGCGCTTGTTCTGCCGAATTGGTTTGATGACCGGCCAATTCCGCATACAAAGAATGAATTTCCGCTGCCGGCAGGGAAACGCCTTCAAACAACGACTCAAACGAGAAGCCCAACACGTTCATCATATTGACCACCCGCTGAAACAGCTCCATAGCCCTTGCATAATCGCCTTGCGCATTGGCTAGCTGCATTTTCGTAAAGGTGCGGTTTAAAATGGCCAATCCTTGCGCCGTATTCAAATCCACTTCCATCAGGTGCAGAAATTCCGAGAAATGGGAGTCTTCCAAGTTCAGCCCTTGTTCAAGGGCTTTGACTTCCGCAGCGGTTTTGAACAATACCTTATTCAGCTCTTCCCGAGTAATATTCAGCTTCTTCAGTTTGCCGAAGGTTTTATCCACCCAGTTCTCAGCCGCTTGCAAGGCTTCATCGTTAAAGTCCACCGGCATGCGGTAGTGGTTGGTCAGCAGGAAATAGCGGATGGTGTTGGCGTCATAACGCGCCAGCACTTTTTTGATGGTAGAAAAATTACCCAGGCTTTTGGACATTTTCTCGCCACTGACGTTCACAAAACCGTTGTGCAGCCAGTATTTGGAAAAGGGCTGCTGGCCAGTCCAGGCTTCAGACTGGGCAATTTCGTTCTCATGGTGCGGGAAAATCAAATCCGCGCCACCGGCATGAATATCAATCTGCTCGCCAAACACGGCATGGTTCATGGCGGAGCATTCCATATGCCAGCCAGGGCGTCCCCAGCCCTTGGAGGTTTCTTGAGTCGGCGGCCAGGGCGATTCCCAGCCGTTAGGGTCTTCCAGCGGTACCGCCTTCCACAGCGCAAAATCCAGCGGAGATTCCTTGCCCTCTTCCACTTCCACGCGGGCACCGGCTTTTAGATCGTCCAGATGCTTCTTTAATAAGGCCGTGTCTTGGGTGGCATACTTCAGCTTGCCGTAATCCGGTTTGGCCGCCACCCGGAAGTACACGCTGCCATCGGGCGTGGCATAGGCCGCCCCCTTGGCAATCAGCACCTGAATGCCGTCCAGCATTTGCCGGATGTATTGGGTGGCCCGTGGCTCCTCATCCGGCGGAAGCACGTTTAAGGCCGCCATGTCCTCGGTAAAACTTTGATAATTCCGCTCCGCCAGCTCGGCAGGGGTTTCGCCGCGTTCCTTGGCCCGGTTCAGGATTTTATCGTCAACATCCGTCACGTTACGCACGTATTTCACGTCGTAACCCAGAAACGTCAGGAAGCGATACAGCACATCCCAGGTAATATAGCAGCGGGCATGGCCCAAGTGGGCGTCATCATAGACCGTAGGGCCGCACACGTACATATTGACCCGCTTGCCGTCCGGATCAAGCGGCGCAAAGGGCTCAACCTGCCCTTGCAAAGTGTTAAATAGACGTAATCCGTTTGCTTGCTCAGCCATTGAATGTCCTTAGCCCAAGCCCGGCTTCGGCTTATCTTCCACCAGGAAGCGACGCCCTTCCGCCAGGACCGGCAAACCACGCAACACGCAGAACGCCACGGAGATATAGGTGCAAGCCAAGCCAATGAATGTAATATTCGCATTGACCTCCGGCGCAAAGCCCGGCGTGTGGCCCAGAATCAAGAATGCAAACGCCGCCGCCTTTGCCACTGCATACGTGGTGCGGCTAAAGTTGGAGCTAACCAGCAGCCAACCCAGCTTGGTTTGCTGCATGCTGCTTTGCCCAAAGGCGGTAAATCCTTGCTCCAGAGCCATCGAGCGGAGTCCGTCCACCACAATGCCCCGAACAATCACCACCAGCGGCACCCATAAAGGCAGCCAACCCAGCGCCAAAAACGTCACCCAATAGACTTGTTCCACCACCCGGTCGCCCAGAATATCAATCACCGCCCCCATTTTGGAGGACTCATTGAGCTTTCGGGCCAGGTAGCCGTCCAAGGCATCCATCGCAATTACCGCAATGGTCAGCACAAAGCACAGCAGATACATCGACTGTGTCTGGATAAACAACAGCGAAACGACCAGCAGGCCCAACAAGGTACGTATCAGGGAGACCAAATTTGCCATGATGGTTTTTATTCTATAACGGTCCAGCCACGCTGGCGAGAGGCATGCTGTGAAATGACACTTCCTAGACGGAACCGGCTGCCGCTGGACTGCTTAAGCGGGTATACAGTTTTTGATAGGCTTCCGCGCTGGCATGCCAGCTATGATCCTCGGACATACCCCGGCGAACCAACTCTTGCCACATGGGTTTGTTGTGGAACAGGTCTACTGCCGCCAAGGCCGTCTCTTTCATTTTCTCGGCGCTGTATTCGTTGAATTTGAAGCCGTTACCACGGTGCGGCTGCAAGCGAATATCCGTAATGGTGTCCACCAGGCCGCCCACGCCTCGTACCACCGGCACAGAACCATAACGCAGGGCAATCATCTGCCCCAGGCCGCAGGGCTCAAACGCGCTGGGCATGGCAAACATATCGGTGGCAGCGTAAATTTTCTGCGCCATGGCCGTGTTGAAGCCAATATAGGTGCGAATATTTTTGGTGGAGGCGTTCAGCGCTTTCAACGCCTCTTCCATTTTGGGATCGCCGGTACCCAGCAATACCCATTGAATATTTTTGCCTTCGGACTCAATAGCCTTCATGGCTGGAATTAAGATATCCAGGCCTTTCTGGTCGGCCAAACGACCGACAAAGCCAAATAAAGGCGCTTCCGGATCGACCGGCAAACCCATTTCCTGTTGAATCGCTTCCTTACAAGCCCGCTTGCCTTCCGAATACGTTTCCACATTATAGTTGCGGTTCCAGCGCCATCAGCTCCAGTCGGGACAACTGCCAGTGAATGTTTTTCTCAAGATCGCCGAGCCATTCATTCTCCGATAAGCCCGCCAAC
>JAJQJM010000203.1 GCA_021323475.1 Vampirovibrio sp. | reverse complement strand
GGTGTTGGACAGGCTGACTTCGTTCAGTTCCATCCGCAGCAGGGCTTCGGTGGATTTTAATTCCTCCAGTTGCTCTTTCAGCAGCCGGTTTTCGGTTTCCCGTTGGGAATGCAGGGCCGTCTGTTCCGAGATGTTTCTGGCGGCCTGGAGTTTGAACACTGTATAAGCGATCAGAAACCCCGCTGTGATACCTGCAGCCAACCAAAGGACATCAAAAATCTGCATGCGATTACCCATTCCCTAACGTTTCTATTGCCCTGATTGTACCACTTGTCTTCGGGTCGGCGCGAGCGCCGAGGAGGTTTCCCTGAGTTTGGGAGGGATGTAGAGAGAAGGAGACAGGTGTTTGCAGACCGGTTTCGGCGCTTTGATAATTTTTCTGGCCTAAGGGGTTGCATAACCAGTTTCTTTGGTGCATTCTATATAAGCGGTTAAGGAAACCGTATCACCTAAACCTCTAACGCGGGGTGGAGCAGCCCGGTAGCTCGTTGGGCTCATAACCCAAAGGTCGCAGGTTCAAATCCTGCCCCCGCAACCATTTTAAACCTTTTGACAAAGAGCCAGGATATTTCTGGCTCTTTGTCTTTCTTCCACTGGAACCTGATTTTTTGGAGCGCCTGGGCAGGCGTATGGTTGTAATGAACGGAGCCTCTTGGCGAACGCTGTTTGAGACGGAATGCGTAAGCAACAACCTTAACCGTCCCTAGCGTTTATTGGGGACAGGCTCAACTGTTCCGGTTACTGCTTGCAAGCCAGATTTCTGCCACATTGCTCAGTGGTGATTGAATTCGTATTGACCGTTGTTGATGAATCAACCAGCGATTGTCCGACAGGATAATCGGTAATGTCGCCATCTGAGCCTGACACAAACGCATGGTAGGCGTTTGGATCATACGTGTCGGATTTGATGGCTTGCAGATCCTCTGCTAGCGCTTCACTTTGGTTCGTTATATTGGCAATCAGCTTGAAGTCCTCGGCCGTCATTTGTTTTTCTAAGTCAACGTAATAAATTTCATTCATGTAGATGTCATGAAATGCGCCAATTTCGTGCTCCAGCGCGTTTAGATCACAAGCATCCGCTTCACAGGTTTTCATCGTTCGGGCCAGCTCTTGTCCCTGAAGGCCTAACTTCACAATCGCGTTGTATACCTCTGGATCAGACTGTTGATACGTTTGGGCAGACTGGGTTATCAGCTCGGCAAAAGCGAGGGTTGTTTCGCTGACTCCATTGGCTCCGGCTGTCACAATGAGATCCGCCGCTGTTTTGGGCAATGTTTGCCTTGTAATAGGCCTAGCAAGATTCGCCGACGGTGGTGGGATACTGGCGGAGGCATTGACCGGCGGTGGGGAGGGCATGGGTGTGGAGGCTGCAGCAGCCTGGCGAGAGCTTGGCACCATGCTGCTAAACGAAAGGTTCAAGTGATTGCCCAAGAGGGTCAAAGCGCCAATACAGGCCGACAATACCAGGATGCCGGATAACGAATATTCAACTAAGGATTGGCCTTTTGACCGCTTCATAGGGAATCCAAAATTTCACTTTAACGGCGCCGGTGTTTTGTCGATTCTTGAAAGTTTCGGCTGCGCTTTAATAAAAAATAGTATTTATAAATATTTGTAATTCCATTCTCGGCCTTGACGCTTCTAACATCAGCAGGCGCAGTGAATGGATGATCCTGAAAAATTAAATAAATAACGAGATAATACCCCTGAAAAAACAAAGCTCCCCCAGGCTGGCAGGATAGAGGGGGTAAATGATTAAGCGGAATTTACTCCTTCGAGCAAGTGATTCGTCAAACCGTTTTGCCTAGAATCGGCTTCATCTTGATACTACCCTACGTGGCCTAACTTCAGCGGCCTTTTCAGATGAAGAATAGGCTTATAACCTCAACTATATCTCAACTATGTTAAGGTAAAGCGCCCTCTTAGCCGAGGGCTTTTTTTTGGAATAATCCCTTTGCGTCCTTTGTCATCGCCATTCAGTGTCACGGCAAGGCGTGAAACGATGCAGCAATCCACCGCACCGTGACAGCTTCATTCATCGCACCCTGGCAGCCCATAGTCGCGCTCCCGAAGGTCGCTTGCAATGACGGGGGAGTTTTTCCTGCTTCGTCTTGGACAGATGGCCGCCTTCGGGGGGAATCGATGGTATAGCCTGATGCTCGGTTTCCTAGCCAGCTCCGGCAAGACCAGGTCAGGCAATGGATAAGCTGTGCAGTTGACCGATCGTCTAGCTGGCTGGGCTTGAAGTGTAGACGTTCGTCCACAGGGAAATCTAGCCCGGCGGGTAATATGGACGCGCTCTGTCTTTTCTATAATTCTTACTGTGAATGGCCACCAACGTGGACTTCACAAGCCCCTCTGTTTGAACAGGGGGGCTTTTTAAATGGCAAGAGCCTCTGGAAGCGTCTCTAGTTATTCTGCCACTGGCTGGCCGGAATGGTTTTCAGTTGCAGGGCATGCAGGTGCTTCTGGCGAGCTTCTTTTAAAACCTCATGCACCAACCGGTGCTGATCCATTAAATTGATGCCCTCAAACTTCGGTGAAACCACGGTCATGCTCAGGTGGGTGGCGCCTAAATCGGAGCGCGCTTCGGCATGCCCGGCATGTTTCCAGCTATCGTCAGTAATTTCAACGTGTACGGCGTCCAGTTCGCGGGTCAGTTTGTCTTTCAATTGTTCAATCACGGTCATGGGTGTTTCCTTATTTGTGTTTATTAAGCCTGATGTATCTATAGCAGGCTTTGGGCGTCAATATCCAGAATAAAATTCAGGTCTTCCGGCAGCTTGTTTTCCAGCGCCCGACGGTAAAACTCGGTAATCAACCGATGACCGGGCTCTCCGGTGCAGTTTTTAACCAGCAAATGGAATCGGTACCGGTTCTGGATACGCGGCAAGACGCAGGGCGCAGGTCCCATCAGGATCATCTTGTCGAAGTCCTTGCCTTGCAGCCCGGCTTCCCGAATGGCCACCCGCAAATGGGAGGCGGCGGCCTGGATGTATTGCTGGGCCCGCGTTTCATTCTCGCTGCTGACGATGAACCGGAATACCTGGGAGAAGGGCGGGAACGTCAGGGCTTCCCGTTGGGCGATTTCTTCCTGGTAAAAACTGGGATAATCCTGTTTTTGGGAATGTTGTAATACCATATGCTGGGTTTGCACGGATTGAATAATCACCCGTCCCGGTTTGGAGCCTCGCCCGGCCCGGCCCGCCACCTGGGTCAACAACTGAAAGCCGCGCTCGGCGGACTTGTAATCCGGCAACGCAAACGAGGAATCCGCGCTGACCACGCCCACCAGCGTCACGTTCGCCACGTCCAGGCCCTTGGCCACAATCTGAGTGCCAATCAATATGTCGGCCTCACCGGCGGCAAAGGCTTCAAAAATTTCTACATAGGCGTTCTTGCGCTGCAATACGTCGCTATCCAGCCGCAGCACCCGCGCTTCCGGAAACTTACGCACCACCTCGTCCTCAATGCGCTGGGTGCCTACCCCGCTGTGGGTCAGCTCCATGCTGGCGCAGACCGGGCAATATTGCGGGCGCTGGCTCTCATACCCGCAGTAGTGGCAGCACACCATGTTCTTGGCCCGATGATAGGTCACGGCCACGTCGCAATTGGGGCATTGAAA
>JAJQJM010000090.1 GCA_021323475.1 Vampirovibrio sp. | reverse complement strand
CAGCGAACCATCGTGGCCGGTGTTCATGGCCTGCAACATGTCCAGCGTTTCCCCGGCCCGGCACTCACCCACTACAATCCGCTCCGGGCGCATCCGCAGGGAGTTTTTAACCAGGTCGCGCATGGTAATTTCGCCTTTGCCTTCCAGGTTTGGCGGGCGGGTTTCCATCCGGGCCACGTGTTTTTGTTGCAGCTGCAATTCGGCGGTGTCCTCAATGGTTACAATCCGCTCGTCATCCGGAATAAAGCTGGAAAGCACGTTCAGCAGGGTGGTTTTACCGGAGCCCGTACCCCCGGAAATAACAATGTTCAACCGCCCTTGCACGAATCCACGCAGCAGTTCCGCCGATTCCGGCGTTAACGATCCGAAGTTGATCAGGTCTTCCACCTTCAGCGGATCTTTGGAGAATTTTCGAATGGTGACCAACGGGCCATCCAGCGCCAGGGGCGGAATAACGCAGTTGAAACGGGAGCCGTCTTTCAGTCGGGCGTCGCAAAGGGGTTGGGTTTCATCCACCCGGCGGCCCACGGCGGATACAATCCGGTCAATGATTTGCAGCAAGTGGGCGTCATCCTTGAACCGAACCTTGGATTCGGTCAGTTTGCCCTTGCGCTCTACATACACCAAATGCGGGCCCAGAATCATGATCTCGCTGATGGACTGATCCCGCAGCAATTGCTCCAGTGGGCCCAGGCCCATCGCCTCGTTTAAAATATCTTCCACCAGCCGATCCCGCTCGGACAGGGTGAGCAGGGTATTCTCTTCCATCAACAGGTGATTAATGGCGTCTTTAATCTGCTCCCGCAGGCCGGGGCCGTTTTTCTCGCTGAGCTGGTTCAGATCGATCTCTTCGATGAGCCGGCGGTGGATGTTGGATTTTAATTCATAGTAAGGGTCTTCCGGCGCCGCTTCCTTTTTGGGTTTGGATGGCGTGGGAGACAGCGGGGTGGAACTGCTGAACTTTGTTGAAGCGGCAACAGAGGTTTCTTCCGCCTGGTGCGCAGACGGATTCGGTTGCGGTTCTGTCGGCGCGGCGGGCGCTTCTTTCTTGCCGAAGCCCCATTTATTTTGTCTGGATAATGACATGCACTTCAACCCTTTACACTGTTTATTCCCGTGTTAAATGCCAATTTTTCGGTCTATTACGGAGTGTGAACGGCTTTTAGGTGGCGGCATTTTTGGGCGTGAATAATTTGCCCAACAGGCCGCTATTGCTGCCTTGCGTCTTGGTTTCCGGGTCTTCCGCCGCTTCGCCGGTTAATTGCAGCACCATTTTTTGCAGGGCTTTCACGGTATCCGCTTTGGGATTTACCTTGCTGAGGGCGGTGCCGAAACTGTTGGCTTCCACGTTCAAATCCCAGTCATTGGGAATGCGGGCAAAAATGTCGTACCGGAATTCCCCTTCCACATCCTGGTTGCTCATGCGGTAGGCCGCCTTCATGTTGTAGCGGTTCAGCACCATTTTAATTTTGCGCATGTCCAGGTATTTCTGGGCTAAATCCAAATACTGCCGGGTGCGGTACAGGCTGGGGATATCCGGGCAGGACACCAGCAACACCTCGTCCGCCCGTTCCACCATGTACTGATGATACGGATCCAGCACATGGGTGGGTAAGTCCACCACTACGTAGTCGTAGCGGGTACTCAGGTAATCCACCATCAGTTCCAGTAACTCGGCGGAAATCATTTCGTTGTCGTCCAGCACGCTTTTGCTGCCCACTACCACGTGCAGGCCGGAATCGTGCTTGATGATGATCTTGCTGAGCAGCGCCTCATCCACGTCTTTCGGGTTGTTCTCGGCGATATCGCCTATGGAGTAGCTGGGCTTGTGGTTCAGCATAATGGCGGTGTTGCAGAAGACCTGATCCAGATCGAGAAAGGCTACGGACTGCTTTTGCAGGGTGTGCAGCTCATACGCCAGGTTCACGGCGATAGTGGAGCAGCCAACGCCTCCTTTGGCGGCAAAGCAGGTAATGATCTTACCGGGAGATTTTTGCGGCGATGCTCCGGCTGCGCTTGCGCTCTTGCCGTGGGTAGCTACCCGGCTCATGAACGCCAGATGTTTTTTAAGGGCCACTTCCAGGCTTTGTTTATCTTCCGGGTATTGGATAAATTCCTTGGCGCCCTGACGGATGGCTTCCTTGAAAATATTGATGTCCATTTCCCGGTGCAAGGCGTAGATGACGCACGGGTTTTCCGGGTTCATGCCGATGGCCTGGATGAACAAACCGGCATCCAGTTCGCGGGCGGTAGTGTCCACAATAATCACGTCCGGCCCGAACGACTGGCACTCACGCACCGCGTCCGACAGCTCAATATAAACCCCGTTGAACTCTACAAAATCCAACGCTTGCAATTGGGTGTAGAGCGAAACACGGGTTTCTTCCGAACTGGCGACTGCAACTATTTTAATGGTGTTCATGCGCGAACAGGCTCATTCATCTTCACTTGCGGACAGGTTAGGGCGGGTTTCCGGTGGAGGAACCCGGCTGGCCCCCCGAGCCCAAGGGGGTAGGTGGGGCCAGCTAGGGTATCGTCCATTTTTTCAGTGACTTGAATAATTTTTCACCAATTTATTTTTTAGACACTTGCGTGGGGCTGGCTGGGGCTTCACCAACCTGAGGCGTGGTAGACCCCGTCTGGCTATAGATGATCTCCGGTTTGATCAGCACCACCAGTTCCGTGTTGTTGCCGGTCTTCCATTTGTTGCGGAAGAAGGAGCCCAGGATGGGCAGATTGCCCAGGCCGGGGAAGCGGCTGACGGAATCGGTGTCTTCCTGGTTATAGAGGCCAGCGAGAGCAAAGCTCTGGTTGGGTTCCACAATCAGGTTGGTGCTCATGCGGCGGGTGGTAAAGCCGGGTACGCCTTGTACGCTCACGCTGGAATCCACCGCACTGACTTCCGGCGATACCTGCATCTGGATTTTGCCGTCATCGGTCACGTTGGGCAGCAGGTTCAGGCGAATCCCGTATTCGTGGAACTCGATGGAGATTTGCCCGTTACCGCCCAGGAAGGCCACCGGGATCTCGCCACCGGCCAGGAAGCTGCCTTGCTCCCCGCTCAGCATGGTGAGGGTCGGTTCGGCCAGGGTGCGGATCTGTCGTTTTTCCTGCAGTGCCTGAATGGCGGCCACCATCGTATTATTGATGGTGAACACCTGGGTCACGCCGCTCTGGAAGACTTCGTTCCAGTTGGTGTTGAAGCTCTGCCCGGTAGGCGACCATCCGTTGCCCAGGGCGCCACGGGCCGCAGAAGTGGCCCAGCCCACGCCCGGCGCGTTCTGGCTGCTGGGGGATGAAATGGGGTTCCCAGGGGCGCTACTGTGGGCGCCGCTGTTCGAGGAGAATTTGGTGGCTCCCCGAACGCCGCTGACGGTATGTCCAATGGCGTTGAGCGCGGTCTTTTTCAGTTCCAGGAACTTGATGCTGCAACGGATTTGCGGCTTTTGAGCAATTTCCAGCATGCTGATCACGTTGCCGGTGGCGTCCGTCATCACGGAGCCCTGCAGCATGTTCACGCCGCCGGAACCTGCCCCGTTCGCACCGCCTGAGCTGGTGGAGGTGGAGGAGCCGTTGGAACTGCCGGAAACTGTCATCCGCGAGAACTCGTTGCCGCCTTGGGCGGTTACCAGCTTCATACCGGGCTGTCCGTAGAAGACGCTGGCCAGGTTCAACGCTTTGGAGGCGATGCTGGCGGTTGCCACCCGACCGGTCAGAATGACTTTCTCGTTGCCTTCCGGGCCGGGCACCACATCCACCCGAATGTTGGGATCAATCTCGTTCAGGCGCTGACGGACCAGTTCCACTTTGGTGGAAGGCTCGCCTTTAACCTTGATCAGGTTGATGACGTTGGTGCTGACGCCGGGCAGGGCGGAACCGGGGGCCTGGGAATTCGGCCCGTTGTTGCCGATGGAAGCGCCTGCGGCGCTTTTATTGAAAAACGCCTTGGCCATTTCAATGGCGAGCTGAGCGGTTTCACGGGTTTCCGCCTGACCGGTCAAAATCACCGTATCCTCAGCGGCCATGGGCATAATCTGGATGCCGGGGTCCACATATTTCAACTGGTTGACCAGCACCGAGACATCCCGGTGAACGCTGACATCCACCACGGTATGCTCCGGAGACACCATGTCTCCCCAGATCAGCAGGTTGGCGACGCCGATAGACTTGCCGACCAACTGGATTTGAGTGGGGCTGATGACCACGGCGGTGGCGACATCCGGGTTGCTGACCGACACGCGGGAGGCGGGCTTGCTCAGGTAAAGCACTTCCGCCTTGCCAATGGCCAGATCAACGTTTGTAACTTTCTGGCTGATGCCGGACTTCAATACTTTCACGTTTCCTTTGGTCCGGGTGGAAACGTCTGGGGCGTTGTCCAGGCCGGGTGCAAACATGGAGCCGGCATTGCGGGTTTGCATCACCAGTTTGTCCAGCGGGCTGGCGGCCAGCATCTGAAACGTTTCTTCGTTCGTACGGGCCTTGCTGATGGTTTGTTTGACGGGGCCACGGGTCTGGTAAATCTGCTCAAACTTGATGGGTGCTTGGCTTTTGGTTTCCGCCTGGGCAATCGGGGCAATGGCTTGAGTATTGCTGTCAGCGGACTCTGCCGTCATCGCCGGTTGCGTAGTTGTCTCGCTTTTCGTGGCGGTATCATTGGCTTGGGTTGGCGTCACGGTTGAGATGGGTGTGGCGCTTGCCTGGGGCTCGACGATGATGGCCGGGTTAGCGGCAATGGTGGGGCTGAGAGGGACCGCAGCCGCCTGGATACCGGTGTTGGCGTTTTTCTGTTTTTTGGTTGCCACTTTGCGGACTGTTTTAACGCGTTGGGCGGGCGCCTTTGCCGTTTTAGCCGCCTTGATCGCCTTTGTTGTTTTTACAGGAGCCGACGCTATGACTGCTTCTGCGGATTTGGGAATGGGTTTGGCCATGGCGCGGGTGGCTTTGCTGATGGGTACGGACTTGGCGATGGGGGCCGGTTTGGTGGTTTTCTGTCTGGTGAAGCCATTAAACGGGTTCAGTTGGCTGAGCAGGTCTGGCTTTTTACGGGAAACCTGGCTCAGTTGCTGCTGTTCGGCTAGCGCCAGCAGCAGATGATGGTCAATCATTTGGCTCAGTTGCTGTTTGGCGCCTGTCTGGTTGCTCAAGATGAGCGAAGCCGCATCGGCGGGCGATACCACATTGCCTGCAAGAAACAGGGCGCTCAGCCCCAATGCCGCCGTTCTTCTGAAAGTCATAGAAACACTCCTCACCATATCAAATCGCGTAAAGTTAAAGTTGCTCTTGCTTCACTTCGGGGTATGGCGGGGCCCGGCAAGAGCCCGCACCTTGCGCTTTTCGTTAAAGCGCCGCACTTACTGGTTGAAGTTGTAGACCGTTTTATCGCTGCCTTGAATGAATTCCACCTGGGTGCCCAATACCTGGGACGGCATGGGGGGCATTTTGGCCGCTGGCGGAGGGGCCGGGAAATTGTTGCTGACTTTCGGCGGCGCAAAGTCAAAGCCGTTACCCATCAGTTTGTTGCTATCCGTTCCGTTTAGCTCGGAAATGGCATGGTCGGTCTCCGGGCGCAGCGCCAAACGAAGGTCGCCGGTCTCTTCGGCCAGGGCCAGGGTTTCGGTTTGTTCTGGCGACAGGGCCAGCGTTACGGAGGATACCAGCCTGGCTGCTTTTTCAGCGTCTTTTTTGGCTTTCTCACGTTCCTTGGCGCGTTTTTCCATGTCTTTGTCTTTGTCGTTGTCTTTCTTGGCTTTTTCCTTGCCCTTCTTTTTGGGATCTTCCGGGCTTTGGGTTTCAGCGTCGCCGCGAGCCACCCCGTCGGGGGTGTCAATGTCGTACTGCTTGTCGTCTACCATGTTTTGCGCGGAGGCCAGCACCAGCACGTCCTGCAATACGGTTTTGGTTTTCTTGGCCGATTCACCGCCCCCGTCGTTAGGGACTTCGAACGTGCTCAGCACGTCCACCCGATCGCCCGGCTTCACAAACCCGGCAACCCCTTTGACTTCGGTGACCGATACCGTGACCGCCCGCATGCCGTTGGGAATCACCGCAGGCAAACCGCCTCGGGTATTGCTTCCGGACACCTTCTGCACAAAAATCGGCTCGCCGGGAAATAAATCCTGTTTGGCCACCCGGCCAATCACCTTGTACGGATCCTCAAATACATTCCCTTTCGGAATATAAGCGGTTGGCCATTTGACGGTGGTAACGTCATTTCTGGACAGGGTTTGCCCCTCGTTAATCGGTATCAGCGGAACCACCACGTTCATGGTTTCTATTTTCTGTTTTGTCTTGGGACTTTCATGCTTTCCGCCGCTGAAAATGCCTACGGTTGCAACGCCCATAATAATGGCCATCCCTATAAACACATGTCCCGTCTTGATCGGTAAATTGGGCATGGGCATGATCACTTCCTCTTGCTTGACTCTTCTGTCTGCTCAATATTTTTGGCAGAAAACCTGCACCTACCATTCCATTAATGGCGGATGTACGCGCAAAGCAGATCCTCTGAGTAAACTATTCTTTTGGAGCCAACCTCATAGCGCCTGATGGCATCGCCGTTTTGCGAATCCCTGATAGTGTCGGGGTAATAAAGATGAGTTTAGAGCCTTGAACGGCATGTGGGGGACAGCGTGGGAGCAAGGCGGCTGTCCGCCTTGCTCCTGTAAGCTTGAAGATGGGATCTAGGCGCCGCCACCACCGAGACCGGATTCCAACTGCCCGGTCAGGTAGCCCTGCACGGAGGTCATAATTTCGGTGAACAGGTTGGTGATGCCTTCGGGGCCGATGGCCAACACGGCAGCTACCAGAACGGCGGCGATAACCAGAGCGCCAGCGTACTCAATAACGCCTTGTCCCTTTTGTTTTCTGGACTGCTTTTTGAAGAATGCTTGCATCATCTCGAATCTCCTTGATTGCCTTGGATGGATGGGAATGTAATCTGTATCAGCCTCTTATATTGGTATTTTTCCAACCTTTGGACTGGCTTAAACCGCTTGCGAAGCTTTATGAATAGATCCTGACGTTTCGTTACAAACAACTGATTGAAGTGCGCGCTATTCCTCATAGCGCATAGTAGCCGCAGCGGAAACGGGAATGGTGGCAAAGGCGCTGCCGTCAGCCCCAAATGCTTCCACCAGGCCGGAAATGCCGATAGGATTGGTCATGTTCCAGGTGATTTGAACCGTCACATCCCGTTGCCCCGGCGTTTGGCTGGCAGACTGAGAAGGGGGAAGCACGGTAATGGTGGCAATGCCGGGATCGAAGCTTTGTCCGGTCAGTTGTTGAATCTCGTTTTGAATATAGGTTTGCACGTTGCTGATGCCCTGCTGCTCCGTGGAAGCCGAACCGATTTCACTGCTCAGGGCGGCCTGGCGGGCGCCTTCTCTGGCGGAAGTCACCAGCGCCTGCTGGAAGTACAGATAAACGGAAATGCTCATCACCAGCGCAATCATAATGGTGAAAATAATGATGCTGGCGATGGCCTCAATCACCACTTGCCCGGAATGGGCTTTTCGGCGGTGTAGATTGGGTTTGCGGTTATGTCTTCTCACAGCACACCTCAAGAGGGTTTTGTTTATCGGGGTCGGAACCTGCTCAGGTTTTTATGCGATTCGGAGCAAGGCGGTTGTCCACCTTGCTCCGATAAGCTTTTGAGAGGGGCCTAGGCGCCGCCGCCACCGAGACCGGCTTCCAATTGACCGGTGAAGTAGCCTTGCACGGAGGTCATAATTTCGGTGAACAGGTTGGTGATGCCTTCGGGGCCGATGGCCAGCACGGCAGCTACCAGAACGGCGGCGATAACCAGAGCGCCGGCGTACTCAATAACGCCTTGTCCCTTTTGTTTTCTGGACTGCTTTTTGAAGAATGCTTGCATATGCTCTATCTCCTTGTTTGCCATTACTTTCAGATCGAACTTACTCAACTGACGAGTCCGTTAGGTTCTGTCGGTGCTTGCCTCATTACATCGATATAATTCCAACTGTCCGATGGGTCTAAACCTGTGGACGCGGGTGGGGTAATAGTTCTTAATATACAAATCCTCATAAACGTTCCGAATCCCCCGTATATAGGGATTTTTTGATAGGCGGTAAAGCTGAAAGCGATAAACGAAGCTGAGGTGGGCCGCTTCGGCTGCTCATAGGAAACCGACTGCCCCTTATGGTAAAATCCGAACCAATTAGCACGTTAGAGCAGGAATGATAGGGAGCCCATCGTCATGGCTGACAATCACCACAAGGTCGTAATTATCGGTTCCGGTCCGGCCGGATGGACGGCAGCCATCTATACGGCGCGGGCCAATTTGTCTCCGTTGGTGATTCAGGGCACCCAGCCCGGCGGCCAGTTGACCATCACCACGGATGTGGAGAATTATCCGGGCTTTCCGGAAGGCATTATGGGGCCGGAGCTGATGGAAAAATTCCAGGCCCAGGCCGAACGCTTCGGCACACGAGTGGTGTACGATACCGTGAACGAAGTGGATCTGTCCAAGCGCCCGTTTCAGATTATGGCCGATGAAGGCACTTACACCGCCGATACCCTGATTATCGCCACCGGCGCTTCCGCCAAGTGGATTGGCCTGGAATCCGAGCAACGCCTGATGGGTCATGGTGTGTCCTCTTGCGCTACCTGCGATGGTGCTTTTTTCCGTGGTAAAGAGGTGATTGTGGTTGGCGGCGGCGATACGGCGATGGAAGAGGCTAATTTCCTGACCCGTTTCTGCTCCAAGGTCGTGGTAGTCCACCGCCGCGATACGCTGCGGGCCAGCAAAATCATGCAGGACCGGGCTTTTGCCAACCCTAAAATCGAGTTCATCTGGGATGCCGCGGTGGAAGATATTATCGGCGCCAAGGAAACCGGCGTAACGGCCGTGAAGCTGAAGCACCTGAAAACCGGTGAAGTGACCGAAATGCCGACTCAAGGCGTGTTCGTGGCCATTGGCCACAAGCCCAATACCGATATTTTTGCAGGCAAACTGGAATTGCATCCCAACGGTTACCTGAAGGTGGCGCCGGGTACGGTCAGTACCAACGTGGAAGGCGTGTTCGGATGCGGCGACGTGATTGATCATCACTACCGTCAGGCCATTACCGCTGCCGGAACCGGCTGCATGGCGGCCATCGACGCGGAACGTTACCTGGAAGCCCAGGAAGCCCACTTGGCCTCGGTCTAATTTGGGCATAATTCACTCGAATATCGGGTGAGATGGTTGTGTATATTGGCCGAGTGTTCAACTTTTTAAAGCCTGGCTGAACACTCGGCACCGCTTCACCTTTCTTCGATTCATTGCCTTTAAAAGGATTTCGCCCATGTTAATTTCTGGGAAGGTTTCCCCTTACTTTGCTGGAATTTTTAAAAAATCCAATGAGGATTTTACCGACAGTGAAAGGGAACGGGCATTGCGTCGACCCAGTTCTGAGAACCTTGCCGAGTCATCTCATGACGTAGATACCGATACTTTTTATTTGTCGACTGGTAAAGAGGCCAGAGCTCTCCAAGTATATAGAGAAGAGATTGAACAGGTCAGTGATGCCAGGCGGGGTGCTGCAAGAAGAGGTTTCCCACTGGTTCCTTCTATTAACAAAATAGAAATTAGAGCGCAGAAGGGGATGGTGGAACTGGAGTCACGCGCTGTCGCTTTGCCTGATGACTAAATTACAAGTGACCAAGGTAACGCAAGTTTCTGGTCGTTGGGCGTCTGTTGTATCCGAGAGAATGAACAAACTCGATCAAGTTCAGGTGAAAAGGTCCCGCATCGATCGCCATCCTTGTAATAGAATAGAAGTCTACTCTATCTCAATTCTAATCTAGCTCGATAAGGAAGTGCGTTTTGGGTGTCTTTTCGGAAGTGGCAGAGCGTTTCAGGGGGCCAAACAACTACGGGCGGCCTCATCAGGGGGCCAAAATGGCCACCATCAATGATTTGGTCATGGCGACCTCCAAGGCCATGGACTTGCTGGAAGGCAAACCGCTCCGCTCCGGGCTGAAAGTGGCGGTGATTGCCGGTTCCATTGCCAAAATCATGGCCCTGCCGGAACGGGAAGTGACCTCCATTGTGTATGCGGCCCTGTTGCACGATATTGGGATGGCCCGCATGGTGTCCGATATCTTCCCCCACCTGCCGCCGGGAACCACCGAAAAGCAATTGTTCCAGATTCATCCGCTGCATAACGCGCGGGTCATCGGCAACCCATACGAACGCCCGCTGTCCGCTGATTTGTTTAACCTGTTCCACCAGCACCCCCTGTCCGCCAAGGATTTTGTGCGGAAGATGCATCTTTCCGAGGACGTGTCAGATATTATCATGGCGCACCATGAGCTGTGCGACGGCTCCGGCTACCCGTTCGGCCTGACGGAAGACCAAATCCCAATGGGCGCCAGAATTCTGGCCTTTGCCGATGTGGTGGAGTGCGTGCTGGAAAGCGCCGCCAAGGAAGCATCCGGGTTGACTTCCCGTAGGCATGCGCTGGAAAGCTTTATGGAAATCAAGACCGCCGGCAAGTTTGATCAGAACGTGGTGAATGTCTTTAGAGCTCTGATTGAGGCCAACGAAGACTTCCTGAAAATGATTGCCTCGCTGGAAGTGGAAAATATGGTGCGCTGCCTGCTACCGGAGCGGACCATGTTGCTCAGCGGCGGCACGTTGTTGAGCGTGGCCGAGGCGATGGGTTCGCTGGCGGACTCCATTCTGTCTTTGTATAAAACCGGACGCTCCCGTCGGGTGGCGGAGTTGGCGCTAACGCTGGCGGAAACGCTGGGTATCCACCGGGAACAATGCGGTGAATTGGCCTTAGCGGCCTTGCTGATGGACATTGGCCACTTGGCGACTCCGGCGGCCTTGCTGATGAAAACCGGCCCCCTCACCGCTGATGAACGGGCCATTATTCAGGAGCATCCCCTGGCGACCCAAAATATTTTAAAGGGCGTGCCGGGTTTTGAAAGCATTATTTTGTGGGCCAGCGAACACCACGAGCGGATGAACGGCAAAGGGTACCCCAGCCACAAAAAAGGGTTTGAAATTTCCGTGGGCGGCAGAATTTTGGCGTTGGCCGATGTGTTTGACGCGCTGACCTCTCCCCGTCCGTATCGCGCCCATGCCCATGAGCCGATGGACGCTCTGCCGGTGATTGGCCAAGGCCGCATGACCCTGTACGATAACCAATTGGTCAACCTGTTGCGCAAAGTCGTCCTGAACCGCGAAGTGGTAGTCCGCTAACGATTTTTGCCTCCCCTGAGAGCGTTGAGGCGGTCATTTCCGTCATTTCTCCGTGGAGTGGGAATCTATCATCATGAGGTCTGGGTGCCATCCTTTGAACGTCTCTTGGCAACCCCAAAAAGCGATATAGTCTGAAAATAAAAAGCACCTTGATTCCGAAGAATCAAAGTGCGCAGAAACGATGTAAGAAGAATTTCTGTACGGACTGGGCGTGGCGCCCTGTCGTACAGGACTCGTAAGCAATTACGAGTTTGTTAGCGTGGTTTGTTTCAGAAACTCCTGGGCATAATTGCCGCTGCTGGTCGCGTACGCCTCGGATTCAGCGTATTGCGGCTCCGCTGCGGGGCTGTAGCTGCTTCTGGAAACCGCCTGAGGCATTTGCTGGGCGGCGTCCATCCGGGCTTTCTTCAGGTAGCGCTGGCCGTTGCGAACCACGGTCTGGAATTCGACCAGGCTCTTGTCCAGGCTGCCCAAAATGGCTTCGGCATATTGATCGGCCCCGTTGCGAATCGCGGCGGACTCTTCGTATGCCTGGGCCTTGGCGGCTTCCGCTTCCTCGAATGCCTTTTTCCGCATGGCTTCCAGCTCCATCGTAATTTGCTGGCGAATGCGGTTGGCCTCTTCATGAACCGCCCGCAGCAGTTCGGATTCACTCAGCATGAACTCGCTCTGCTTTTTGGTATCCTGAAGAATCTGGTTGGCCTTGGCCTGGGCTTCGTTCACGATCTCGTCACGACGCTCCAGCACCCGTTGGGCGTGTTGAATTTCGGCGGGCAGGTTTTCCCGGATTCTGTCCAGGAGAGGGACCAGCTTTTCGCCGTTCACGACGGTAAAAGGCGTAAACGGAATTCCCATCCCGGTCAGGATGAAGTCTTCCATCCGCTCAATCATTCTGGCAAAAGTATTAATGGCTTCTCTCCTTTCCCTTGTTTTTCTGCTTCTGATAATGGTGTTGCTGTTGTTCGGCCTCTTGCTGATTGGTAAAGGCCTTGATAAATCTTCCGTCCATCTCGTCTTGCAGGCTGGCCCGCAACTGATCGAGCAGGAACAACATTTTTTCATGGTCCACCAGGTAAAACGGCGTCAGCGGTACCGGCCACCCTTTCTTTAAAAGCAGGGTTTCCAGTTGATCCATGATTTTCAGGGCCTCGCTGCGCTCAATCATTGGGCGTCCGCCTGTTTCGACAGGTAGGCCAGTACATTGTCCGGCACCAGCCCTTGAATATCACCGCCCAAACGCGCCACTTCGTTGGTCATGCTGGAGGAGAGAAACTGGTATTCCAGCCCGGCCATCATAAAGATGGTTTCCACGCCGGGACACAAGCGTTTGTTCATTTGAGACATGGCGAATTCGTATTCAAAGTCCGACACCGCCCGCAAACCGCGGATGATGACTTTTGCGTTGTGGGCTTTGGCGAGATCCACCGTGAGTCCCTCGAATGCCTGAACTTCTACGTTTGAAAGATGCTTAATGCTGTCTTTTACTAGGATTAACCGTTCATCTAATGGTATATTGGCTTGCTTACCAGGGTTTTTTACCACTGCCATCAGTACAGAGTCGAACATTTGACTGGCGCGGGTAATAATATCCACGTGTCCCAGTGTGATTGGGTCGAAACTGCCGGGATAAACAGCCGTGGTCACTGTCCAAGGGGTCTCCTGGAAACGTCTGGTGCCTTGCTGAAGCCGGAACCTGACTGGATTAGACAATAGTCAGTTTACTATATGGAAAAGTTAATAAACAACGAGTTGACTACATTTGTTAGAAAAGTTTACGACCGATCCGTGGAACCGAAAGGCTGGAGAGGCTCACAGGGAGATCGCTTCGCCATGTTCCGCATCCTGTGCTGATGATCTTAAAAAAACTTAAGACTTGTGGCTATCGAAGTTCAACATCATTTTTTGTTCCCGAATATAAAGTAATTTGTAGGTAGTTCCAAACCGGGGTGGGTTATAAAGGATTTTGAATCCGTTGCGATAAGAATGGATGGCTTTAGTTGGCGGGTTCTGCAGGCTTTTTGGGCCTGAAAACCTATTTCTGCTTGCTGGGCTTGCG
>JAJQJM010000089.1 GCA_021323475.1 Vampirovibrio sp. | reverse complement strand
GGAGGCTGGTGTGTCCGTTATTGCCGCAGCCGATGGAGTGGTTAAAGGGATAAGAAATAATGAGCCCGATATTTCAATTCATGTGCGAGGCCACGAGGCAGTCAATGGGAGAGAATGCGGTAACGGTGTGATGCTAATGCATGCGAATGGGTATTCAACTCAATATTGTCATCTAAAAAAGGGAAGTGTTTCAGTAAAGCCGGGTCAACAGGTTCGGGCGGGTGAAACGTTAGGCCTGGTCGGTCTGTCTGGTAAAACAGAATTGCCCCATCTGCATTTTACGGTGAGACATGATAATCACATCATTGATCCGTTCACAGGGCTGGAATTATCACAAACATGTAAGCCGTCTGCTGTCCAAAGCCCACTTTGGGAGACTTCGGTTATAAGCCAATTGCAATATAAACCGGTTTTAATTTATAGCGCTGGAATTGCGGATTATATACCTAAGGTGGAAGAGATTGAGGTTGAGCAGTCACAGATAACGACTCTCTCGGCAGATAGCCCGGTTATTGTTCTATGGGCCATCCTTTATGGCGTGGAGGCCGGAGACGTCTTATCCCTGCAAATTATCGGCCCTGATGGGCGTATACTGGTTGACAACACAACGGTGCTTACCCAAAGAAATGTGCGGTATTACAAATATCTTGGAAAACGAAAGAAAGACACCCGTTGGGCACCTGGTTTATACAGAGGCAGGATTATCCTGAACAGAAAGCCGGGTAATATTCAAGAGAAGCATTCAGTTCAGTTTCGCATTTTCTAGTATTGGCAAATGTAGAGCAAAAATTTACGGAGGCTTGAGGCTCAGGGCAAAATCCGGCTCGCGATATCACATCAAAAATGACCTGAGCCCGGTGAGAGAACTTTACGAAGACAGAAGCGCTTGCTATTGTGTATATATTTATAATATGTTTAGGTGCCTTGAGTGGGTTGTATGTTCAATGCGCACGTTTTTGGCTGGAGGCGTTTTAATTGGATACAACGCAAGCCCAAGCTGCGGTGACAATGGAGACGTGCCGATTTTATGTTCATCCCTTATTCACCGATACAAATTCAGCCTTATCCCCCTTATCCTGTAAGGAAAAGCGGATATGGCCCATCAAACAAAGATGAAGCGAATTCTTATAGCGGTCTGGCTGAACCCGTGCCGGTCATGCCCACACCGCCGATGTCGGACGTTCCTCCCCCCGCTGTGATGCCTCCCCCGCCCGTTGTACCTGTCGCCGTTAATGCGCCTGCCCCCGATTTTTTCAGCCAGTTGCTCAGTCTTAAAGGGTTGTTATATACCGGTGCGCTGTTGACCGGGGCAACCTTTCTGGGTCATTCTATAGCCCAACGGGGGGTGCAGGAGGAGTTGGGCACCCTGCGGAAGCAGGTGCAAGCGTTTTCAACTAAAACGCCGGCGGTGGCTTCCAAAGTTAAGGCGGCACAAGCCAGCGGAAAACCATTAACGGAAGTAAAACCCAAGCCAGCAGAGAGAAAATCGGTTTCGATACAAACGGAACCACAGCCCCCACAAACGGTTAAAATCGATCAGGGCGTTCAAGTCACTCCGCCGCTGGTTAAAACGAAGAGTCAGGCTGTGCAGACGGATCTGCCTGCCAAGGTGAAAGCAACCCATCCGGAACAGGATATTCCTTTGACAGAGCCGGACTGGACCGGTTTGTACAAGCGATACGACGAGACTCAGGGTGAAATGGGTTATAAAATTTCCCAATTGCACAAACGCGCGTACAGCTTGCCCAAGCCGTTACAGAAGCCAGCGGTTGAGTTGAAAAACAATACCATATTCTATTCACTGATCAACCATCCCGACAGTAATGACAGAAAGCTGGTTGGCGATGTGTGTGAACTGGTGGCGGATGGCAAGATGTCCCGATCGGACGTGCTGCAGCATGCGGCAACCCATGATTTGCGAAAGAAGCTGTCCGGGGACGTAAGGCATTTTATTAGCCAGGCGCGTGAACACTTGGGTGAATTCCATGCTTACGATCAAAAAACGGGTAATAGCCTGCTCTGGTTCTGGAATGGATTATCTCGCAGAGACAAGGCTTTGGTTCAGGAGTTGGAGCAAAAACTGAACGCTTATGCTTCTACCGTGAAGGATCTGTACCAAGCCGTACGCCTGCCCGTGGAAAAGACAACCTAGCAATTGCGCGACCAGTATCCCTCATTCAACCCAAGCGGAAACTTTTGCGTAACAAAGCGCCAGGGGTAATTTTCGCAGTAATGGACGGGAAAAACGCGCTCCAAAATTAGGATCGGCAAGAAGCCTTAATCATCGTGCGCCAACCCAAGAGAAAAAAACCGATTAGTAATAAAGCATAAAATGTGGAAGGCGTGATTTTCAGGCTTCAGGAGTGGCTATAGATCGATGAGGAGTTCAATTATCTTGGATGGAAACCTTAAGGAACGTTCCAAACCTGTTGTATCTTTTCTGCTCAAAGATCGTGTATGAGCAGGGAACAGTAATACCGAAACGGGATTTAACGAAGCGCATTATTCATAACTGGAACTATGGGTTCAATGTTGCCTTGGTCAGATCTTGACTTTAATCAAGGCAATTCCTCAGATAGATAGCTAGACTCAGTATATAAATCCTTAAAGGAGTGTATCATGTCTACCTTATCTTCTGGAAAAACCATTGGGCAATATGTATTAGAGCAACCAGCCCTATCTAAAGTCTTTGGTAATTTGGGCATCGACTTTTGTTGCGGTGGGAAAAGGCCCCTGGATGAAGTTTGCCAAGAAAAAGGGCTGGATATAGCGGAAGTGCTCAAGGCAATAGAAGATGCCACCAACACTTCGGATACCGAAACCATGAACTGGCAAGCGGCCTCTCTATCAGAGATGGTGGATCACATCTATGACATTCATCATCAGTATCTTTATGAAGAGATGCCTCGGTTGTTACAGATGACCCAAAAGGTAGCCAGAGTTCATGGCGACAAGGATGCCAGGCTTGGAAAGTTAGCAGAGGTTTATGGGCAGCTGGTTTCGGAGCTGACTATTCATATGCTGAAAGAGGAAAATGTGTTGTTTCCGTATTGCCGGGAACTTGAAACGGCCAAAGTACAGCCGAAATTCCACTGTGGCAGTATCGCAAATCCAATTCGCGTAATGGGATTGGAGCATGAACAAGCCGGAAGCCTTCTGGAAACTATGCGGGACCTTACCGATGGTTATACGCCTCCTGAGTGGGCTTGCAATACCTACCGGGCAATGCTTGCCGGATTGAAGGACATGGAAGCGGATATTCATCAGCACATCCACGAGGAAAACAATATCTTGTTTCCAAAAGCACTTCAGAAGTCGGATTCACTGGGCGGCTAGGAGTTGGAAATGCAATCTGTAGAACGTCTCCAAGCATGTGATAGCCTGATTATTGAGCATCGGCAAATGGAAAAGTTGCTTGATGCCTTAAGACAGGCATTAATCAGCCATGATCTCATCTCGGTCCGCTGTGTAATGCGCCGAATAGAGCCTGGAATGGATCTGCACTTCGCATGCGAAGAGCAGGTCTTGTTCCCTGCCGTATCCCCAATGCATCCTATGGAATTGATGGAAGTGGAACATGAAGAGTTAATGACTCTGAGGGCTTCCATTTTTGACATAATGGGCGGTGCTTCTTTGACGGAACAGGAATGGCTTGTTCTAAAACAAACCGGCAACCGTTTTATTGAAGAAATGTTGGACCATATCGGACGAGAGGATGCGGGGATCTTTCCTACCTGTGAGCGTGCTTTATCCGATGAGAAAAAGAAGATGGTCATTGCTGATATGGAACAGCTACGGGCGAAGGCAAATCTGTAATCCCCATCCACACCAGGTATGATAAATCCATCTATTGGGGTCAGGAAGCATACTATCTCACATGGAGAGCCAGCCGATTAGGGATGTCTGGTCAGCCAATGATCATTCCTGTTGATGTTTTGTACCCACGAATCAGTCAACCCAATTGCAGGATTGGTTAGCAAGTGGGCATAAGGCACTTGTTGCTCTTGCGTGAAAATTGGCAGTACAGGCTGGAGGTTCATGATTATTGGCCTGCGTTGACTTATCGCATCCAGCCTAAAGTGCATTTTGCTTGATACCGTGCAGTGGCCTTTGATTAAAGTCAAGGCGAAGAGGACGAATCAGGAAGTATCGTAACAGTATGGTAAAGAAGAAATGGTGATGCCCATGTCAATGAATAAAAAGCAATGTCCCCCTGTTCCCTGTGAGCAAATGCCAAATGATAAAGCCCCGGGTCATTGGTTGCTTGCCCGCCTTGGTAAACGAGTCTTGCGGCCCGGTGGACTGGATTTAACCCGGCATATGATTCGATCGCTTGCGATTACCCGGGCCGATCACGTTGTTGAATTTGCGCCTGGCATGGGTATTACAGCCCGGTTGACCTTAAAAGCTTCACCACAAAGCTTTACGGCCATTGAGCATAATGAGGATGCGGCTCAACAGGTGGAGCAATATTTACGTGGCGTCAATCAGCAATGTATTGTTTCAAGTGCGCATGAGACTTGCCTGCCCTCTGAAAGTGCAACGGTAGTTTACGGTGAAGCCATGTTTTCCATGCAACCAAGCAGCCGCAAGTTGGAGATTATAAAAGAAGCCGCCCGTATTCTAAAACCGGGTGGGCGGTATGCCATTCACGAGTTGTGCCTTGCTCCGGCAAATATTGACCCGGAATTGCAAAAAGCCATCCACCGGGACTTGTCTGAAGCATTGCATGTCGGGGCAACTCCCCTTGTGAAAGAGCAATGGGTGCTGTTATTGCAATCGGCCGGTTTTAAGGTCACAGAGATAGTGACGGCGCCAATGGCCCTGCTTGAGCCTGACAGGATGGTTTCCGATGAAGGTCTGTTCCGGTTTCTCAAAATAATTCTCCGCCTTTTAAAAGATCCTTCCGCTTGGAAACGCGTTTCACAAATGCGCTCGATCTTTCATAAGCATAAAGAACATCTTGCAGCGGTGGTGATCATTGCAGAGAAACTATAGAGATTCTGAATCCGGAAATCATAGTAGAGGTGAATTGACGTTGAAGCAAAACTGATTACTGTTTGGGGGATGGCCGCTCTGTTTAAAGAGCGGCCTGTTCGTTTTTATTGTATTTTGCTTCAAGTGTGTATTTGATCGGTATCCAAGACCGGTTCAATTTGTCCGGTTACGGACCAGCCTGTTTTCAAGCCCAGAACGAACCACCCCAGGGCCAAAACGCCAATCGCAAAAATGGTGTCTCCAATCACCCGGAGCCAGCGTAAAACATCCATGATTTCAGTTTGGGTAAAGACTGCGGACCGGGCATACCACATGCCATGCTCAACACTGGCCCAGGTTTGCATCAAGCCTCTTGGCAAATCAGAAAGCAATACCATCAGGGCAAGGCCAATATTGATGGCCCAGAATCCGAATGCAAGCCATTGGGTTTTCCAGATATGCCGGGTCGCTAATCCCTTGAGGCAAAATAGCATCAGGCCGATACCCAGGATTCCGTAAACACCGAACAGGGCGGTGTGGGCATGGACTGCCGTGGTGTTAAGCCCCTGCATATAGTAAAGAGCAATCGGCGGGTTAATGAGAAATCCGAATAAGCCTGCCCCCACCAGGTTCCAGAAGCCTACGGCAATAAAGCAGAAAATAGGCCATTTATAAGCATAGACCCATTGCGCCGCGCGGGTATGGGTTAAATTTTCATACGCCTCAAAGCCGATCAGTACAAGCGGCACCACTTCCAGTGCGCTGAAGGTGGCCCCGAGCGCCAGAACCCCGGTTGGAGTGCCCGTAAAATACAGGTGATGGAAGGTTCCGATAATCCCTCCAAAAAGGAAGACAATCGTAGAAAACAACACCGCTGTGGTCGCTGTAGCTGCTTTCAGTAACCCCATCCGGGTAAACAGATAGGCGATGGTAACGGTTGCAAATACCTCAAAGAAGCCTTCTACCCAGAGGTGAACTACCCACCATCTCCAATATTCAGCCATCGCCAGGTTACTGTGCTGCCCGTAAAAGAAGCCTGGAATATAAAATATGGGAATGGCTGCGGAAGCCAGTACAAATAATCCAAGCAAATGTTTGCTTTCCCCGATGGTTTTAAATGCTGGCTTGATGGCGCGCCATACCAAACCCAGCCAAAGGAACAATCCCACCGCCAGGAACCCTTGCCAAAACCGGCCCAAATCAACATACTCATAGCCTTGATGCCCGAACCAGAAGTTTTGAGTGAGCCCCAGATGATTCTGAACCGCCAGCCATTCACCTGCCAAAGAGCCCACGACAATAATCAGCAAGCAGACAAACAGAAAATTCACACCGGCACGTTGAAAGGGGGGCTCATACCCGGAAATTGCGGGGGCCACAAAAAGCCCTGTGGCCAGCCAGGCAGTTGCAATCCAAAAGATGGCCAACTGGGTGTGCCAGGTTCGGGTGATGGCATAGGGCAACCATTCTGCTATGGGAATCCCGTAAAATGCCGTCCCTTCAACGCCGTAATGGGCAGTAACCCCTCCCAACCCAACCTGGGCTACAATCAACGCCATCACCACCCAAAAATATTTTAATGTGGCTTTCATCGATGGCGTTGGGTTTAAGGCCAGCAATGGATCGGTATTTGAAATTTGGAAATCCCCATTACTATCATGATGCCGACGGTTAACGGCATAATACCAAGCCAGTCCACCAACTCCGGCCAGTAGCAATACAAAGCTAATGACGGACCAGACAACGGCGGATCCGGTGGGTTGATTATCGATTAAAGGTTCAGGAGGCCAATTTTGAGTATAGGTCACGTTTTGATTGGGTCGATTGGTGGATGCAGCCCAGGCTCCCCAAAAGAAAAAGGCATTTAACTTGCACTGATTTTCCAGCTTAGGCACTTTATTGGCCGGAATGGCATAGGCGTCTCGAAGTTCAGCAAGCGCAGGGCTTTTCTCATTTCCAAAGAGGGCCGCATAATGGGAGCCCACTTGCTGAATGGCCTGCGCTCTTACCGGGGAAAGGGTTAAGGTCTGTGTTTCCGGATTGTAGGTGTTGGTTTTCATTAAGGTTATTAACCGGGCTTTGAGTCCCCCCAATTGCTCTGGAGTCAGTGTACGATAATCCTTCACCCCGTATTGCTGAGTAGCCCAGGTATTTAAATAAAATTCCGCTTCCCGGTGAATCCAGTCGGCTGTCCAGTCAGGCGCCACATAGGAACCATGTCCCCAAACACTCCCGACTTCCTGGCCTCCCATCGATTGCCAGATATTTTGCCCGTCTTGAATATCTTTTCGAGTGAATACAACCCGCCCGTCGGTTGTAATAACGTCTTTAAAAATTGGAGGAGCCTGGTTGTAAATATCCCACCCATAGTAACCTAGCACCCCAAAGGAAACCAACATTACGACTGCAAGCGCAATCCAGAGTCTGAGGTATTGCATATGCCCCTCCCAATCGATATTCCGTATATTGCCTTGTAGTATTTAATTCTATTTTTAATTAATTCGCAAGCCTGAGCCAAAAGCTCAGTGCTTTTTATCGCCCGGTTTGACCTAGCCACTTGGCTAGTAATCGAGTAGTTATATTGGGGAGTCCACCAATATCTTCAATATTTTAGGATTGAATAAGTAGTAACGGAACAGTATTGATAATCAAGGTTACCAAATATAAATATTAATGGAGATTGTAAATCGATTGACTTTTCCTCTTTGATTCCATTGTTAGGCAAGCACTATTCAAGCTGCCCGGCAAGGGAGATAGCTGATTTGGTAATGAACGCAAAGGGATGATGATGAAAGAAACGCAGAAGGCAGTGTCTGTCCTCACCATGAATACACTGACATTCCTGGTATGCTTTTCTTGCTGGGTGATCTACGGTGTACTGATTACTTTTCTGGTGGATAATGGCTTATATAGCTTTGATTCTGGTCAAATTGGCTTATTGATTGGGACTCCGGTTCTAACCGGTTCAATTCTCAGGCTTCCCCTGGGCATATTGACCGATAAATTCGGTGGCCGGCTCATGTACATCGCCGTCATGCTGATTTCGGCGGTTGCCATGTATTCCGTCAGTTTTGCCGACAGTTTTATGGGATTTTTTCTGGCTGGGCTTGGCTTTGGTTTGACTGGCGCCTCTTTTGCCGTGGGCGTGGCTTATACCTCAACCTGGTTTCCGCCTAAACAACAAGGGACGGCACTGGGCATATTCGGCGCAGGGAATACGGGCGCTGCGCTGACCAGTATTTTTGCACCTATGATTTTGATGCAACTGACAGGCAATCTGTAAAATCTGGAGAATTGGCGCATACTTCCCAAGATATATGCAGGTTTGTTAGTGGTTATGACCCTTCTCTTTTTCCTTTTTACCTATTCAAAAAAGTTAGAGAGAAGTAAAAGTAAAAGCCTGGGTGAGCGTCTCGCTCCATTGACCGAAGTCAGGGTCTGGCGCTTTGGTCTGTATTATTTTCTGGTCTTCGGCGGGTTTGTGGCGCTTTCTCAATGGTTGATTCCCTACTATGTTACTGTTTATGGTGCTTCCCTTGCCACTGCTGGCGTTTTGGCTGCCGCTTTCAGCCTTCCCGCAGGGATTATTCGGGGCATTGGCGGATGGATGGCTGATAAATGGGGCGCCCGGCGGGTTATGTACGCCGTGCTATCCGGATGTTCTATTTTTGCAGTCCTGTTGTCCATTCCCAGGTTGGAGCTTGAGTCGCCCGGAGAGGGAATTATGGCTGCCAAAGCAGGTATTGTAACCCATGTATCCGCAAATGCTATCACGGTTAATCAGAAAAGTTACTCCTTGAAACCTGCTGTATCAGAAGAACAGCAACAATCGAACTCTGAGAGCCTGAAGGTTTTTCCAACATCGGCCTTCTGGCATGTGCCGGTTGTCCAGGTAGGCGATCAGGTCACCAAAAAGCAGTTACTGGCCAAGGGTGTGACCCATATCCAATTTCAAGCCAATATGTGGATATTTACGGGCTTGGTTTTCTTGCTGGGCAGCCTGATGGGGATTGGCAGCGCAGCCGTTTTTAAGTATATCCCGGATTACTATCCTCAAAACGTGGGTGTCGTTGGTGGCATTGTAGGTGTTATTGGCGGCCTGGGGGATTTTTCCTTCCGATTATCTTTGGGCAGTTGTTAAAGTCCGTGGGCTTGTGGACAACCAACTGGATGTTCCTGACCTTTATTTCGCTGGCTTGTCTTGGATGGCTGTGGCTCTGTGTTTCCAACATGCGGAAGCAGCCTGCCGGCGTTACCTGGGTTTCAACAGCCGAAACCGGAAGCCTTCCTGAAATTCCCAGCCAAATTCCCAATTCCGTAAACCGCCAAAGGGTGGAAACGGCTGCGGATGATAGTGAGCCAACAACGCATCCCCATCACTAATCTACCGGAGAACAACCGAACATGCCTTACCTGGGTTGGCCCAAGCGCTCCACTCACTTCAGTCTGCTATTATTAGCCGCGCTGATTCTGGCGGGCTACGGGAGTTCGTTTGCTCAGGCCCAGTTGACGATACAATCTAATCCGGTATTTTCATCGCCAACCCCGCCTGAACAGAATCCAGCTCCTTCGCTGAAGCCCTTTCCAGGAGAGGTAGTCGAGTTTGATGGCCCTGAGCCGCCTCAGGCGGATTTACCCTTGCAGTCCGGTACAAGAACTGCCATACAGCTAGGCGACATCAAGTTGGAAGGCAATCGTTACTATAATACCTGGACAATCAAAAGGCATTTGAAGCCCCTATTCGATAAAAAAGGCGGCGTGTTCAGCGAGGATGATCTGAAGCAGGAGTTGAATCAAATAAACCGATTCAACAAATTTAAAGTGAAAGCCATTGTTACGCATCGGGAAGGGGCCGCAGGGGATAGTGTCAAACTGAATGTTTATGAACAACAACCCTGGCAACTGGTAACGACATTTGATAACCAGGGGAGACCGGGGACGGGCTTTTATAGAGGGAGCGCCCAAATAATCAACCGAAGCCTGTTCGGCTTTGGGGACGAGGTGGGTGTCCAGTATATTGGAGCCAATCGCTCCCATAGGATTTCAACCGATTATCGAATTCCGCTGAATATTCGAGGTGGCGAAGTGCATGTTCAGTATGCCTATCAATTAGTTGATTACGATCCTGATTTAACGCCTGCCGCAGTGCGCGATCTGACTGGACGGGATCAGGTTTGGACGCCCTATATGTCAGCCTTGTGGAGGCAAGTGGTCATCAAGCGCAATGGTGAAGAGATTACCAACGCAAATCCACGTCCGGTGACTCTGGGACTCCGGTATAACAATTCAGATAGATTTGGAAAAACCAGTATAGATGTTGCACCCCTGATTGTAGGACAACACTGGATGGGTGGCGATTCAAAATTCTACCGGGCGAAAGCCACTTTGTATCGCAGCTTCAATCTCCCGAAAGAGAATCAACTGGTATTTCGAGGGGCTTGGCAAGTCACACCCGATCAATTGCCGTTGGTCCAGCAATTCCAAATCGGGGGTGAATACACAGTCCGAGGGTATACTGAAGGTCTTATCACCGCGGATCGCGGTCATTTTTATAGCCTGGAACATTTTTGGCCTGTTCCGGGAATCGGGAAGCTGTATCCTTGCTTACAAAAATCTGTCCGGGGCGTAACCTTTGTTGATTTTGGCCAAGCCTGGCTGGATAAGAGCAGCCCGCGCTATGTAAACGGAATCAGCAATAAACGGGACCGGACCACCCTGATGGCGGTGGGCTTTGGGGTCCGAGCCCGAATGACCCAATATGCGCAAGGATTTTTAGATGCCGGCTGGGGCGTGTTTAACCGCAATAATATCGAGCTATTAGCCCAGCCTACGATCCGTCTTCATTTTGGTATTCGCTCCAATCCGCTCCCTCAGCCTTTTAAAAAACAAACCGATTCAGTCAAGGCGATTTAAGTCAGCCTGGCAACAATGTCTAACGGGCTTGATTGAAACACTTCATTGCAAATGACCATTAGCCAAACGAACTAGGGAGGCTTGCTATTTTGGGCAATGATTATACGGCCGCGCTTTACTAGAATTGAGATGGAAATCCACAGTTGAGTTCTTGCATCCACGAATGAAGGAGAGCAGTATATGTGCGCTTTTTTTCCGGTATCGCGTGCTCCCTGTTTACCGATTACGGCTAAACTTTCGCTGATGGGTCACAATCTGATCGACAAGATCCATTGGGTATTTTTTGGTGATTCGCTTCTGTTAAAGGAGTTAAAACGGCTAAGGCTTGAAACACAGCTTCAAAAACAGGCCATGGATTATCTTTGTCTTATAACAAGCTCTGATGATGTGGCCTTTGGGCGTATCCTGACCGCACAACTATCCTTGTATTTGGCTAATGGGGTTCCTGCGTCAGTGAAAAATCATATTTGAAATCGGCTTTTCTATATTGTGCATGTCTAGGGAATTGAAACTTGTGCCTGAAATGAGGTATTTTAAAGTAACCTTGATTGGGAGGGAGAGATGCACCGGGAGGTTGTGAAGGCAACGCTAACGGCAACTGGGGTTACGCTGGCTCTGGTGCTGGGTATCGTCGTTGGTTCAAGAAATCTGGAGCACTTTGATGCGGCCTTGGTTGGTTATACCTTTGCCACTGTGGCGGCGGCCTTTGGCATTGCCTATCGATACTCGATGTGGCTGCAACGTCCTCCCACGAATGTCTATTGGCATCGGGGATGGCAACTTTTTTTTTCCGGCTAATATTTTTTTTCTAATCCGTAGACTCATTACCAGAATTTTTTTGAATTCCTTTATCTGGAGGCGCAACGTCCTGCGCGGCGGTGCCCACTGGCTCATTATGTGGGGATGTTTGATTGCCGCTGCCATTACATTCCCCCTGGTCTTTGGCTGGTTATATTTTATTTCACCTCCTGAAGATCCTCACAGCTACCAAATCATCGCGTTTGGCTTCCCCGTTCAGACCATGAAGGCGGAATCGCTAATGGCCGAGCTGATTTTTCATGGTTTGGTCTTTGCCTCCTTTTTTGTGACGGTGGGGGTGATGCTGGCCATGCGTCGGCGAATGAGAGATCGGGATGTGGCATCGACCCAAACGTTTGAGGAGGACATCCTGCCATTGCTGATGCTGTTTTCAATCAGCATCACCGGCCTAATGCTCACCGTCAGTTATACCTGGTTGCGTGGGTACGGCTATGATTTTCTGGCAGGCATTCATGCCATTACCGTGATTATGACCCTTATCTGGTTGCCATTCGGAAAATTTTTCCATATTTTCCAACGCCCGGCGCAACTTGGGGTCGATCTCTACCGGCATATCGGAAACACGGATGAACAGGCGCATTGTGCCCGGTGTGGCGAGTCTTTCACCTCGCTGATGCATGTTCAGGACCTGATTGAAGTGCAAAAAAGGCTTGGCTATCAGTATGAATTGGCGGGTCAGGGAAGGGCGAGCCATTATCAGGAAATTTGCCCACGCTGCCGGCGGCATATGCTGGGAATTGCACAAGGCAGGCTTTGGTCAGGCAGGTTCTGGCAGCATGGGATCGAAGAATCTGAACAAAGGAACTAAATGAATGACAGACACCATTAGACGGGATACTCGACTGGATCTGATCCAGCAATTTGGCCCGCATCGGGCATATCAGAGCATGGATTCGGATCGGGTGGACCGGGGCGTGGAACTTGAAAAACTGGTCAAAACCCACTGCTGCTTTTGCGGCCAGCAATGCGGCATGCAACTGAAAGTCAAAGATAATAAAGTGGTTGGGGTCGAACCCTGGTATGAGTTTCCGTTTAACCGGGGCATGATGTGCCCAAAAGGGGTAAAGCGTTATTTACAGAATGCCCATCCCGATCGGCTGCTCCATGCCTATGTTCGGGATCGCAAAGCTGATTCGGGGTTTCGGTCCTTACCGTATGAGGAAGCCATTAAGCTGGTGGCGGAGAACATTCTGGCCATTCAGTCCAAATACGGCAACGACGCAATGGGGGTGTTATCCGGAGCCAGTTTAACGACGGAAAAGTCCTACCTGATGGGCAAATTTGCACGGCTTAGTCTTAAAACGCCATTTATTGACTATAACGGCCGCCTTTGCATGGTCAGCGCCGGTGCTGCCAACATGCGGGCGTTAGGCGTTGATCGCTCTCCAAATCCTTGGAGCGATATTACTAAAGCCGACGTTGTCTGGATTAGCGGCTCCAATACGGCCGAATGTTCTCCGATAACCACTGAATATGTATGGCAGGCACGGGAAAACGGGGCAAAAATCATTGTGGTAGACCCTCGCATTACACCCATTGCCCGAACGTGCGATCTCTTTTTGCCGATTAAACCAGG
>JAJQJM010000088.1 GCA_021323475.1 Vampirovibrio sp. | reverse complement strand
GCCTGTGGTGCCTGATTCTTGCGGCCATCTGCCTGTTTAACGTATTCATCCACATCTTTTTCGATCGGCAAATCCAGCAACCTTCTGCAGAAGAAGGGCACCCTACGTGGAATAGCGATTAATCTATAGCGATTACTTCCCGATCAGCCGCGCCTTGGCTTTGGCAACCAACGCTTCAGCCTCCGCCACGGAATTTCCCAACCCCGTAATATGCCCCATTTTGCGACCCGGCTTTGCATCCTGCTTGCCGTACAAATGCAGATACACCGCATCCAGTTCCAGGCAGGCATCCCAACCCGGCTCCCCGTCAGCCCATACATCGCCCAGCAGGTTCGCCATGGCCGCCGGATGAAGCAAACGGGCGCTCCCCAACGGCAACCCGCAGACGGCTCTTAATTGCTGCTCGAATTGGCTGCATACGGCGGCCTCAATGGTGTAATGCCCCGAATTGTGCGGGCGCGGAGCCATCTCGTTCACCAGCAGATAGCCTTCACGGGTGATGAAAAATTCCACGCACAACAACCCCCGCATATCGAAGGCATCCATGATTTTACGGGTGATATTGGTAGCGGTCTGCTCCATTACCGGGCTCATGTCGGCCGGAGCCAGAGTTACATCCAGAATATGATTGCAATGCCGGTTCTCAACCGGCCGGTAGGCCACAAACTCGCCGGAGTCGCTTCGGGCGGCAATGACCGAAATTTCACGTTCCAGATTGATGAACTGTTCCAGAATACAGACTTCTTCCCCCAGGGCCTGATACGCGGATAAAGCCTCTTCCGCCTGGGTAATTTTGACTTGCCCTTTACCATCGTAGCCAAACCCGGTGGTTTTTAGCACCAACGGCAACCCGATTTTTCGCACCCCTGCCTCTAGCTCTGCTTTGGAGCGAACGGCCTGGAACGGCACCACCGGAATGCCCAACTCCGATAAAAACGTTTTCTCACGCAGTCGGTTCTGGGCGATTTCCAGCACATGGGGTTGCGGATACACCGGCACCATCGCTTCCAGCGCCTTTAAAGCATCAACGGGGATGTTCTCAAATTCAATGGTCACCACATCCACCATAGAGGCAAAGCGCTTCAATGTATCCAGGTCCAGATAATCTGCCGTAATCTCGGCATCCGCCACCTGACCGGCGGGCGTATCGGAATCGGGCGAGTATATGACCACGCTGTACCCCAGCCGCTTAGCCACTAAAGCCAGCATACGGCCTAATTGTCCGCTGCCTAAAATCCCCAGGCGACTTCCCGGCTGGTAGCTCATACCGGCAAATGACGGTTCTGCAAGACCGTCTCGGTCTGGTCTACACGGAACACCCGAAGCTTTTCCCGCATCTCCGGAAATTGATTACCCAGTACCGCCACAGCCATTAAGGCGGCATTAATGGCGCCCGCCTTGCCAATGGCCATGGTGCCTACCGGAATACCCGCAGGCATTTGCACAATGGACAACAAGGAGTCCATGCCCTTGAGCGCCTTACTTTCCACCGGCACTCCGAACACGGGCACCAGCGTTTGCGCGGCGGCCATGCCGGGCAGGTGGGCAGCCCCACCTGCACCGGCAATAATCGCCTGAATTCCTCGCTCCTCAGCCTGAAACGCAAATTCCGACAACCACTGGGGCGTTCGGTGCGCGGAAACCACCAGGCACTCATGCGGCACATCGAACCGTTTCAGCGTCTCGTGGGCATGTTGCATGGTTTCCCAATCCGACTGGCTGCCCATAATAATGGACACCAGCGGTTTTTTGACGTCAGTTTGAGGGGATCGAGTCATGATGTGCGAAGCCTATTTAGCGGCTTGCAGCAACTTGGCGTTCAGCTTGATTTGAGGACCGGCCAAGGCTTTGGAAATAGGGCAGCCTTTTTTAGCGGCCTCAGCCTGCTCCATGAATGCGGCTTCATCGATGCCGGGAATTTCAGCTTCGGTTTCCAGCTCGATGGTGGTAATGGCAAAGCCATCTTCCACTTTGTCCAGGTGAACTTTCGCTACGGTATGAACGCGGGTGGGGTTGAAGCCAGCCTTGGACAAACCAGCGGACAGGGCCATAGAGTAGCATCCGGCATGAGCGGCGGCGATCAATTCTTCCGGGTTGGTGCCGGTGCCGTCTTCAAAACGGGAGGGGAAGGAATAGCTGCCTTTGAAAGCGCCGCTACCCAATTCCACGGTGCCTTTGCCGTCTTTCAGATTGCCTTGCCATTCGGCTTTGGAAGTTCTTACGGGCATGGTAAATACTCCTCTCAGGGAACACATTTTACAGCGCCGATCATAGTACGAATCGCCCGGCTTTAACAGAGGCAGCCTGTGAGTTTGTTAATCACGGGCCTGTGCCGCCTTTTTACCGCCAACATTATAGGCATGGCCTCCAATCACATTGCCACGCATCAGGAGTTTTTCTGAACAAAAAGGCCCGCCAAAGGCGGACCGGAACCCAATATTATGATGTGATAGAACTGGCTTTGAGAGACGTCCACTGGTCATTTCCCATAGAAATCGGGGAACTTGAATTCGGATGAACTCAAATAACAACCCTTACTATTGATAATCAGTGGGTAACCGGATGAACACTCTCAAAAACCAGTACATATCAGTTTAACAAAATGTTAAGCAACCTTAAATTACCGATATGGCTAGTATTATTCAACAACTCGCAGATTTACACTCAAACACAGCCAGCAACAGGCTTTCAGCCTAACAGCACCCAATAAATTTTTAAATCCCAACCACATCTTAAGCATACACATTACACATACGTAGAGGAGAAGCCTCTTTCGACATACCAGAACCATTCTGGAAACATGGTTTGTTCATGTTAATTTTATGGAAGCAGTCTACTTTATTAGCGAGTCCGTTCATTACCCATAGAAGATAGTCAGAAAATGCCAGTTACACAGCAACCGTTTCTGCGTTTTGGCACAGTTTACAATGATAGTCTCCATAACAATAAAAAAATTACAATCGAGTCACTTTAAAGCCGTGGATTTTATACCCCCCAGCTTGTTTCTGGTATACTAAACGCTATGACAAAAGCAGTAATCAGTGGAATCGGCCCCGACCAGCCGGGTATCGTCGCCGCCATCGCCAATATTCTATACAAGCGTGGTTGTAACATTGAAGACACCACCATGACGCGCTTGGCGCATGAATTTGCCGTTATTCTGGTCATCTCCGTGCCGGATGACATCCGTTTTTCCGATCTCCAGCGAGAATTTTCCACGCTGGAGGAAAGCCATAACATGACGGCGCTGATTAAACCCATTCCCTTCAGCGTCAGCCTGGAATCCCATGTGCCCAACAACCCGTACATGGTGTCTGTGGCCGGCCAGGATCGCGCCGGCATTACCTACCATGTGTCCCGCAAACTGGCGGAAATGGAAATCAACATTACCGACCTTAACGCGCAGACCATCCAGGGCGAGGACGGCCCGGTCTACATTATGATGGTGGAAGTGGATATTCCCAATTCCATCACCGTAGAGACGGTGCGCCAGGAATTGCAAACGCTGGCCAAGGAAATTGACATGGAAATCCAGTTGCGTCCATTGGAAACCGTTGCCCTATAACGCTTTAATTTTGGTACCTCCTCACTATGTCCGTTCTCAAAGTCCTGAAGTACCCTCACCCTGTTCTGCGAGAACAATGTGAACCGGTCACGGCTTGGGACAGCAGCCTGCAACGGCTGATTGACGACATGACCGAAACCATGTACCACTCGTTCGGAGCGGTCGGTTTGGCAGCATCCCAGGTGGGTGAAACCATCCGGCTGATTATTCTGGACACTTCCAGTCGCACCACGCGGGAAGATTACAAGGTTCTGATTAACCCCACCATTGTTGAGGCATCCCGTAATAAAGTGATGCGGGAAGGCTGCCTGAGCTTTCCGGAATATCTGGCCAATATTAAGCGAGCTACCAAATTGACCTTTACAGCCTTTGACCGGGATGGAGCGTTAAAAACATATACGGTGCGCGGTTTGGAAGCCATTGCGGTTCAGCATGAGATTGATCACCTGGACGGCGTATTGATGATTGATCGCATCAACTCGCTGAAAACCGACTGGATTCGTCGTCAGCCCAAGGGAGAGAGTGCCGGGGAGTTTACGAACAACACGCCTTCCGGTAATGTTAGCAATGAGGAAGAGGCGGGAGAAACTGCGCCTGTGCAGGCTCCCTTAATCCAGACTGTTAGCCTGACTACGGAAAGCAAGCCCTATGACCATTTCTCCTGAAATCCTGCCGGATACGCTGAATTTAGCCCAACCCGTATTCTCGGCGGCGGAACGAGCCCCGGATCAAACGGCCTTGATTTGCCGCAAGGGCGCTACCTCTTACGAAGCGCTGGCAGAGCGGATTACCCGGCTTGCGGGAGCATTGGAGCAACTCGGCCTGAAAACCGGCGATAAGGCAGGCTTACTGCTCTACAACACGCAAGCGTTTGTAGTGTCTTACTTTGCCCTGCTGAGCATTGGGGTTACGGTTATTCCGCTGAACACCCGACTGACGGCCTCTGAGCTGGATACGATTTTAAACGATTCTCAAGCCCGGTTGTTGATTAGCTCCCTGGAGTTTTACGAGGCCATTACCCGCTTGCAGGCCAGCTCCCTGGAAGGGATGATTCTGGATACGGAACTGCTGGAAAGCGAATCTGAACTCGATCCTCTGCTCCATGCGTTTCCGTTGAGTTGCGCGTTATATCGGCTGGATGAGCTGCTTCGTCGAGAGCTTTCCCCCTCACTGCCAATCCCCTATGACCTGCCGCCGGATACGTTAGCCACCTTGATCTATACTTCCGGCACAACCGGCAAGCCCAAAGGCGTTATGCTGAGCCACAAGAACATTCTGGCGGACGCCCGCGCCAACGTAGCCGTCATTGAGGCCGTTGAAGCCGACCGGTTCATTACCATTTCTCCCTTATTTCACGTGTTCGGACAGACGAACATTCTGGTCAGCGCCATGTTAGCTGGCGCCAGCATTGTCCTGGTTCGCAAATTCAGTCCCAAAACCGTGCTGGAAGCTATTCAACGCCATAAGGTCACGTTTATGGCCGCTGTGCCAACCATGTACCTGATGATGCTGACCCACCTGCGGGAAAAAACCTTCAATTTGACGTCATTACGGGTATGCCATTCCGGCGCGGCCCCCATGGCGGTGGAAACCTTTCATGACGTGGAGAAATACTTCGGCGCACCGGTACAGGAAGGCTACGGGCTTTCGGAAGCGTCTTCCATCGTGTGCTCCAATCCGCTGCATGGCGTTCGTAAGCCGGGCTCTGTCGGTTTACCGCTGAACGGCGTCAAGGTTAAAGTATTGCTGGATGACGGGCAGGAAGCGGCCCCCGGCGAGATTGGCGAACTGCACATCCAGGGAAACATTGTGATGTTGGGCTATTACCAGCGCCCGGAGGAAACGGAAAAGACCCTGCTTTCCTTTGATGACGGAACCTGGCTGAAAACCAAGGATTTGGGCTATAAAGACGCCGACGGCTATATCCACATCGTCGATCGCAGCGATGATTTGATTAATATCGGCGGGGTTAAAGTCTATCCTCGGGAAATTGAGGAAGTATTCTACAAACACCCGTCCGTTCAGGCCGTGGCGGTCACCGGGGTGCCTTCCACCCTGCACCATGAGGCGATTAAAGCCTTCGTCGTGCCGAAAAGCGGCCATGAATGCAGCAAAGAAATATTACAGGAATTTTGCCGGGAGTATCTGGCGGATTTTAAAATCCCCAAATATTACGAGTTCGTCGATGCCATCCCACAGGGCGCCACCGGAAAAATCCTGCGCAAAGACCTGCGACGGGATATTTAGCCCGCCTGTGCAGACGGGGATTCAACGGTTTCCGTTAACAAGGCATCCAAAGCGGGCAGTAGCCGCTGTTCACCCAGCATCAGCACGTTGTTATGCCCGGCTTGGGGAATAATCAACAGTTTTTTGTGCCTGCTACCTGCCTGGGCATATAGCGTTTTGGGCATAGACAGGGGCATCATCGAGTCTGCTTCACCGTGCATGATAATGAGCGGCGCGTGAATGTGGTGCATTCTGGCCAGACTATCGAAGCGCTGGCGCATGATCTGCGTAATCGGCAAACAGGATAACCAGCCCAGCCCGTTTGTATCCCGCAAATGAGACGCCACGGCAGGCGTATTGGTTAGTGTTGAAAAAATAACCACCGCCCGGAACGGAATATGGCTCGCCGATTCCACCGCAACCGCGCTGCCAATGGATTCTCCCATAGCAATCTGCTGATCGGGTGGAATCTGCTGGACTTGTTGCAGGTAACGGCTGGCCGCCTGCATGTCTTTATAGAAGCCTTCTTCAGAGGGGGAGCCGGTGCTTTTACCGTAACCACGGTAATCAAAGGCCAAAAACCCATATCCCTTTTGGATAAAAGGGAGCAGCATCGCATACCGGTCGCCGATATTGCCGCCGTTACCGTGGGCAAATACGATGGTCGGCTTATGCTGTTGAGCCGGCACGTACCAACCGTTCAAAATCTGGCCGTCTTGCGTCATGAAAGAAATTTCCTGCACCCTGCTCCGCAAGGGATGACGCGCAATAGCAGCCAATGGATCGGAGGGAAAATCGGAGCTGTGCGGATGAAACAGGCTACGAGATTCAAAGGTCATCAGGTTCCAAGCCAGGCAAGGCAACAAGCCGACCAACAGCCATAGGAAAATCTTCTGTCTTACGGATGTCTTGTTCATCTATCTTTCTACCACTCATGTTTTCTGTACTGTACGTTGCAAATTGCGGTAAATCTGCAGCATTTGTAACACATAGACAAAGTGTCATCCTAGTCATATCGAGTTATTCGTCCCCCATAAACCTTAATGCTGGCAAACCGGACAAAAATAGGTGGTTCGCCCGCCAATGGTTTTAACAGTCAACAGGGTTTTATCTCGGGGACAGCGTCCCTTTTTCTCGCGCACGTGAATCAGGTAGTACGGGGGCAACTGCGCCCGATCGGAGCCCACATCCACCGTGTTTTGCAAGACGTCCACCATTTGCGCGTACAAACATTGCAAATCAGCCTCGGTCAATTCCGCCACCCGCCGCTCCGGATGAATACGGCACTGGAACAGCATTTCATCCGCGTACACATTGCCAATGCCCGCCACCATCGACTGATTCAGCAGCACCGGCTTAATTTGCCCCTTCCGGCTTTGCAGGCTCTCAATAAAGGGTTGCCGCTCAACCGTCAGGGCATCCGGCCCCAAGTGCCGATTTTCAAGATAATCCTGCGGATTGTCCACCAGCCCGGCCTTCCCAAACAGGCGCTGCTCGTGGAAATCCAGGTAGCTGTCGTCCTCAAAGCAGAATCGCACCCGCACATGCGCATCCGGCCGACTGGAGTCGCCGTAAGCATTCACCATCGTTTTGCCCTGCTCCGTGTAACTCAGGTAACCGGTCATGCCGAAATGCAGGTAAAGCCAAGGCTTGGCTACGCCTTTTTGACGCGCGTTAACCGGTTCCAATGCCACAAACAAGTGCTTCCCCCGCCGGAGCGTCCCGGAAAGGCAGCAACCCTCAATGGCGGCAATAAACCGCTCCGCCGGCACCCCCTCCAGGATTTTGGCGTGAAGCACCTGTACCTTGCAAATCTTCTTCCCCAGCGCATGGCAGCCTACAAAACGCTTGAACGTCTCAACCTCAGGCAATTCCGGCATCGTTTGTCAGAACCTATCCATTCTTCATTAAAATAGCGATTACATCCTTTCCTGAGTGTAGATCAGTCTAAAGAGCTTTTTAACCGCTCATTCCAGTTTACTCAGTTTATTTTGAAAGGATCGGCTTTACATTGCTTCAGTTTCACCGCCGATGGCATGCCCATGAGTTTGAAAACGCGTATGTCTGTTAGAAGATGGTGGCATAGTCTTTCTCTTTTTACATGAGGAATTGAAGCAATGCCCGAAGCGGCCTCTAAACGCAGCCTTCCCCCTATTCTGATTATTTTTCTGACCATCCTGATCGACATGATCGGCTTTGGCATTGTGATTCCGGTATTGCCGCTCTATTCCTTGCACTTTGGCGCAAGCCCGTGGGAAATCGGCCTGTTATTCGGCAGCTTCTCGCTCATGCAACTTATCTTTGCCCCCATCCTGGGCCGCTGGTCAGACCGCATCGGTCGTCGTCCCATTTTGCTGATGAGCATTCTGGGCACAGCCATCAGCTTCCTGGTGCTGGGCTTCGCCAATTCCTTGTGGATGCTATTCCTGGGCCGCATGCTGGACGGTATGTCAGGCGGCAACATTTCTACCGCCCAGGCATACATTGCGGACGTAACCCCGCTGGAAAAACGATCATCCGCCATGGGCATCATCGGGGCCGCCTTCGGGTTAGGCTTTGTGATTGGGCCCGCCATCGGCGGCTTACTGGGCCATTATTCCATTCAGTTACCTTTTTTCGTGGCGGCAGGGCTGGCGTTTATTAATACCTTGGCCATCCTGCTGTTCCTACCGGAAACCTTGAGCGAGGAACAGCGTAAAACGCATTCCGCCGCCGGCGTTCCCTTGCTTCAAACCTTGGCCTCCGCCAAAGACACGCCCTTGGGCAACCTGATGTTGTGCAGCCTGCTCAGCACCATGGCGTTTTCACTGGTAACGGCCCTGTTCACCCTGTTCACCGAGAACCGTTTACAATGGCATGCCCGCGAAAACGGGATGCTGTTTGCCTATATCGGCATCCTGGGCGTCCTGATCCAGGGTGGGCTGCTGCGCCGAATCGTTCCCCGAACAGGTGAAAAGCCGCTGATTGTTCTGGGCGCCATTCTGCTATGCATCAGCATTGCCGCCCTCCCGCTCAACAGCAACGTGGCGTGGGTGGTACTGGCCTCCAGCGGCTTGTCGATTGGCAACAGTCTGGTAACGCCCATGTTAAGCGGCCTTGCTTCCAAATCCGCAGATGCCCAGTCCCAAGGCGCTATACTTGGCCTGATGCAGTCCATTGCCAGCTTTGGCCGCATGATTGGCCCTGCTATCGGGGGTTTCCTGTTGAACTTTGACCTGCACCATGCAGAACTGCCTTATGGTATTAGCCCCTTCTGGTTTTCCGCCGTGTTAATGGCGCTGGGCACTATCACCGCCCTGCGGTTAGTCCCCAAAAACCACACGGTTCACCTACAGCAGGCACAATAGGACCAAGGTCTACCAATCGGGGCAGATCGACAATTTGATTTGTAGACAGTCGGGCAGTTCCCTGCAGTTGACCTTCAATAGTACACTCTTCCTGTGTCAGGCCCATCCGGGTCTAAGCAATCTCTCGCAACCATCCGACTCTATTTAGTTACCAACTCTAATTTACCAACCACTCAATTTAGTATTGCACCTCTTATTCCAGCAAGGCTATACGGGCCGACGCCAGGAATGGATGACTGTGACCACGTAAGATAGGCTATCGTGATGCAACAAAGCAAGGCGGCTACGGCCATTAATCCGTATCCTTCAATGGTTGAGATTGAAGATATCCCAGTCAGCGGGTTCCTGAATCCGCAAAGCCTGTTTGAGCGGGTTTGCCTGGAAACCCGTAAAGCGCGCCAAACCGTTATTTTCTACCTCAACATTCATGTGGCCAATACGGCCTTTACCAATCCTCGGCTGAAAAGCATTCTGCAAAGCGCGGATGTGGTTTACTGCGATGGCGCAGGCATCGTCATGGGCTCCAAATTGCTGGGAGAAATGCTGCCTACCCGGTTAACCGCCGCCGATTGGTTCCTGGACTTGCTGACCTATTTCGCGGAAAAGCAGCGCAAGGTTTACCTGTTAGGGGGTGCGCCCGGCGTACCGGAAGGCGCGCTAAACACCATTATGGAAAACGTGCCGAACCACTCCGTTATCGGCATGCACCACGGCTACATTTTAAACGATCCCGACTTAGAGCGTCAGGTCATTGAAGAAATCAACGCGCAACAGCCGGATGTGCTGATTGTGGGGTTTGGCACCCCGTTGCAGGAATTCTGGATTGACCGCAACCGCTCCCGCCTGAACGTGCCCACTGTTTACGCCATTGGCGCGGTAATGGATTTCGTGTCAGGTCGAGTCTCCCGGTGCCCGCAATGGATGGGACAGGCTGGCCTGGAGTGGCTCTACCGCCTGGGAACGGAGCCTGCTCGCCTGCTAGGGCGCTATGTACTGGGAAATCCCTGGTTTTTAGGACGCATCGCGTTTCAAGTCATGTTGTCAACGTTAAGCCAGCCTTTCACCAGCGCCAAAAAGGGCCAGGTAGTGCCCCGGCATTAAGGCCGAACGGGCAGCAACGCCAGCAATTGAACAGGCGGTTCAGGAGGCTGCAGCCAGCCTCGTGTTCGGGCGAACGTCATTTCCATAGTTCGCCCTACGGACTTCCCGATACCATACACACTCCACTGAAAACGGCCCTGCAGATAATCCGCCTCTTCCCGAATCACCAATTGCGCCTTGTTCAGTTGAAAATAAGAAGGCCCAATCAGGTATTCATACTCGAATTGGCGCTCCCCGCAGTAGGCGCAGCAGCGTCGTGCCGGCGCCACCTGCCTTAGCACCGTCCGTCCATCCAGGCGCAACCGGCATTGAGTACACCGGATGATGACCCACTGGTAAATCAGCCCGCGCCCGCAATCGGGGCAGTAGCATTTGCCCTCGTTCACCGGCGTGCGCAAATGGTTACAGGAAAAGACGCACTTCAGCAACCACGCAAGTATTGTCAGCAATATCAAAATAAGCCTCCTAGAGATAGCCATTCGATATTCAAATAATATTGAGCTTTTTCATGAATTCAGGATCGCCACGGTGGTATAAGTAAAAATTGGTAATACTTTGTCGTTGGCTCGTTACTCGTTGTGTTTTGTGTGTCCTAATCGGCGCCGTCCTATGGGTTTATCACGGTTTATCAGGGATGGCCTCCGCTTTAGGGAGACTTGAGTGGGTATAGCATGTTCATCGATACGTTGATTGAAAAAATGAAAGCGGCCCTGCAAAATCAGGCCTGTCTGCAATGCGAACAGAAATTGGGAAATCATAGCCAATTTTGTCCGCGCTGTCAGGAACAATTGGGACTTCGAGTGGCCACCCCGGTGATTGAAAGCGCCTATTGCCTGGGGCATGCGGCCACGGACTTCAACCCGACGGTTAAAAAGCTGTTGTACGGCCACAAGTTTTATAACCGCAAAGAATACGTCGGGCACCTGTCCGGCCTGCTGATTCACTATTGGCAACATTTGCCGCCGTATTATGGTTTCAGCAAAGTTCATCCGGAAAACGTGCTGGTCATCCCCATTCCCCCGCACGGCGGTAATGTCAGCCTGATTGACATGTTTGCCGCCCGATTCGCCCGCCACTTCGGTTACGATTACCGACATGATGCCCTGAGCTGGGTTCGGGAGGTGCGTCAGCAGCATCGCATCCACGAGAAAAGCAGCCGGTTCAGCAATATCGCCCAAAGCCTGCACATGAAAAGCGGCATTGTATCCGGTTATGAGCGCATTATTATTGTGGATGACATTACCACCACCGGCGCCACACTACTGGAAGCCAGCCGGGCTTTTCACAACGAGGTCGGCAGCATGGCCCGCCGAAACGACCTGAGTTGCCTGACGGTGACCCGAATCCCATTGGGCACCCAGTTCCGCAGTGGCGATATCGAGGAATAAAACCGGAAAACAGCCCTAAGCGTTCAGCTTCTGCCAGTCGTCCGGCGACAGGGTGGCCAACTTGCCGTCCTGGTTCAGCAGTTTGCCCATGTCCTTGTAGCTGACGGAAGTACCTTCGCCGTCCAGTTGGGAAACTTTATCGTAATTCTTCAGCATCATGTCGCCCATTTGATACAGTTTGGCGGCATCAGCACTTTTGGTGAGCCCGGACTCCCGCAGTTGGGTCAGCCCCTGGTTTAATTCCTCTTTGGTGATTTCGCCGTTCTTATCGGCGTCAAAATACCGCATAGAAGCCAGAACCTGAACACCACTGGTGTTTTTCGGGTTACTGTTTTCATCAATCGCATTGGTGATTTGCTGGGTCAGTCCCTTAGGCAGATGAAACTTTTCGGCAATTTTGGCAAAGCCTTCCCCGCCCATTTTGCTGATTCCGGCCAAGCCGCCCAGCGCCGAGCCCAGCCCATCCCGGTGCTTGATCAGGCCAATGCCGATGGAAGCTGCGGTTCCAAAATCCATGCGCAATACCCCTTCACATTCTCTCTTCGCATGTTCACTTTAACCGGGCAACGCATCCACTTTCCTCATCCGAATCGTCTATTTCACCCGAAGAATATTAAAGCCCCTCACAAAGCTTTCTAAGACCCCAAAGCAATAAACTATGCGGCTGTCAGCAACCCTACTAACCCAGAACGGGAAACCAGTCCAGCAAGCGGGCCAATACTGCACCGATGCCAAACGCAATCAGCCAGGAGCCAGCCAGCACAATGCTGCTTTCCCGAATGCCGCGCTCCTTCCAAATAACGGTAGCCGAGGCAAAGCAGGGCACAAACAGGGTAATTACCATCAGACAGGTCAGCAACTGGGCACGGCTCAATTCATCGGCCATAATATAGAGCCCGGCAGCGCCAAAATCGCGGCGTACCAGCCCCATTACGAATACCTGGGCCGTTTCATAGGGCAAATTCAATGTCGCGCGAATCGCTGGCCCCAGGCCGGCCTGAATAGCCTCCAGCAGATGGGTAACCTGCAATACGGCCACCAGCAGGGAACCCAGCATAAACAAGGGGGCCGCTTCCTTCAGGAATACCACCGTACGCACCCATGTTTTACGGGCGATGTTTTTGAAATTGGGAATCCGCATGGGCGGCAAATCCAGAATCAGGCTGGTGGAACGACCGGGCAGCATCTTGTTCAGGATGGTACCCAGGCCAATCAGAGTGGTAAACAGCACCACACAATATACCAGCCAGGCTTGTACGCCACCGGCCTTGGCCATCAGGGCAATCAGAACGCCCAACTGCGCGGAGCAGGGAATGGTAATGGCCAGAATGGTGGATGCGATAGTGCGCTCCCGGTTGGAGGTCAGCACACGGGTCGATACGGTCGCCATGGTCACGCAGCCCAGGCCCAGAATCAGGGGAATCACGGCGCGGCCGTTCAGGCCAATCTTGTTGAGCAGACCATCCGAAATGACGGCTACACGCGGCAGATAACCGCAATCCTCCAGAATGGAGATATAGATATAAAAGCCTAATACCAGCGGGAATAGAACCCCAAAGATATACCGAACGCTCATGGTCAGCACACCGAATTCCCCGCCGAACACGGTATACAGAATGCTATCTGTCGGAAACACCTGGCTGATGGCTCCTTGCATCAAGGGAATCAGGCCCGGCCAGGATCCGGCGTCCTCGCCCAACATCAGCTTACCCTCTGTCAGGCCGACCAAATCGCCCGCCACCCAGATCCCGATGACCTGATAAAGCGCGTACAGAATAAAC
>JAJQJM010000202.1 GCA_021323475.1 Vampirovibrio sp. | reverse complement strand
TTATAAACTCTTTGCTTAAGGGGGAGACCACACGTGCCTGGCCGTTTTTTGGCCGGGCTTTTTTATGGAAGCCCGTTTCAGACGCTGTAACTTCGCTTTTAGCAGGCCGTCTCCGATCGGTTCGCTAGGCATTTCCCCCTGAAAGGGAAGCACTTGATATAAAATGTTATAAAGTGTTCTATTTTTTTAAAGACTTTCATTCGGTTGCCGATACCCCAACCAGAGGCATTTTCTCCCCTCGGATAGACGAAATGGCCTCCATACTTTAAAAACCGCGAATCCCGACAGCCAGGAGAACCTGAACCTTGGAAAGCCCGAACGCAAAATCAGCCGTCAACGCCCACCAGTCCCAGGCGGAATCCGCCCGCGATCCGATTGAGGCGATTTACGCACTGAATATCGGCGATTTTGTGGCCGAAAGCTTTATCTCGGATGATTTGCTGGAAAAAATCAGCCACCGCCTGGCCGATGACCCCGGCAAGCTGAAAGCCCAGCTCGATGAGCTGATTCATATCTATTCCATGGATAAAACCCTGGGCGTACTGGGTTTAGACGCCCAAGCAGGCTTCCTGATTTACGATTCTATCGCGTCCACGCTGGCCCGCATGTTCCAGGTGGATGCCTGCCATGTATTCCAAATGTCCACCAAAGATACCGGCGAGCAAGCCCTCAGCCTGACCGGCACCTCGCTGGAGCTGGACAGTAGCCAGCGCTGGGAAGTCAGCGTTGCCGCCAAGGCCAACGACTTTTTAAGTGATGTGGCGCGGGGCTATGAAACCGCCGCCTTCAGTCAGGTTTCCAAAATTCCCAACTGGAAGCCCATTGAGCGCATCGGACAACAGCGAACCCGCAGCGTGATGGCAACTCCCTTACGGGAAGGCCACAAGCTGATGGGTGTGCTGGTATTTGAATCCTATGAAGAACAGGCATTTTCCCCGGAACTGGTTCAACTGGCGGAAGTCACGGCCAAGGTGTTTGTGACCGGTATGCGCTTGCAGCAACTGGTGGCTGAGGCACAGGACAAAGTCAGCCTGGCCAAACCGGATATCAATAGCCTGCTGAACATGCGCGCCCAGATTACCGAGAGCATCGCCGACCTGGGCAGCCACCAGCAGGACTTCGTGGAAGCCTTGTCGATGGCGGTGGACGCCCGGCACAACTTTACGCGCGGTCATTCCAAAATGGTGGGCGAACTGGCCCAAGCCATGGCCGAAGCCCTGGAACTGAACGAGAAAACCATCGACCTGATTTACCTGGCCGGTCTGTTGGGCTCGCTGGGCAAGGTGCACATCCCGCGTGAGATTATCAGCAAAAAGGACAGCCTGAGCGCTGATGAGTGGGATCGGCTGCGGGATCATCCCAACGTGGGCGTCAGCTTGCTGGTGAAGATTAATTTCCTGTCGGAAGTGGTGCCATACGTACATTCTCAGCATGAACGCTGGGACGGCACCGGTATTCCTGAAGGGTTGAAAGGCCGCAGCATCCCCCTGGGCGCCCGCATTTTAGCGGTGGCGAACGCTTACTACGCCATGACCCAGGAGCGCCCTTACCGAGGTGAACCCTTGAGCCATGAAGAGGCCCTGAAAACGTTTCAACAGGAAGCAGGCACCAAGTGGGATCCGTTGATTGTGGACGCGCTGTCTAAAATCTCCCCAGACTCTTTCCAGTAAAGCGCTTCCAGTTCAAGCCGCAATGGCTTCAGATTATCCAGTAACGTTACCGGGCAAGGCTGAGCGGACTGTTTTAAAGTGCTTGCGGTGGATTCCGTCAACGCCTGATAGAACTGCGCTTCTGAAATACCATAGGGCTCCAGAAAAGCCGCACCATGCTGCAACAGGCCGCCCGTCCGGCGAAGCTGCGCGCTGCCGGTCAGTTTTTTACCGTCCTCGCCCACTAAATCGGACGAGGTGTGGGTTTCAAAGCAAACCGGGGAACGCAGGTAATCCCGGTCTCCTGCCGAATCCGTGAAGTTGACGGCCAAGGCCAACCGGGCCAGCGTATCGCGCACAATGCCGGCATACATGGCGTAAGAATCCTTCAGGCTCTGCCGGAGCACGGCCGGTTCATTAGTAATAAAAGAATAGGAAATATCCTGCCCATGCAGAATGGCCCGTCCGCCGGTTGGCCTGCGAACCACCGCCTTTACCGGCTCCGCGCAACCGGAATGCTTACCGTAAAATTCCAGCAGAAACCGGATATCCCGCACCTGCTGATTCACTCCCAAGGACAACGTGGGCACTTCCCATCGATAGGTACGCACGATTAGAAGCGGCTCGGCCTGATGCCGGACATGCTCAAGTAGTGCCTCATCGAGGGCCATGTTATAAATTCCGCTGCGATGACCGGATTGGATAGTATAAATGTCCATGCTGCCCTTCCCCGTAATAAATCATTGCCGGAACCCGCGGCCAAAAACCGCCAGCATGTTCATAACGTATCGCCCAGGCGCGTGTCAAACACAACGCCAATCAGGCGACGCAAGCCTAATTAAACTGGCCATGCCAAAAAAATCTCAGGAGACATCGCTTTTTCAGCGCTTCGCTCCTAGTAAAAAATGACCTACAAACACTTGCCCGTTATTGTGAAAAACGCTTATGCCTTCAGGTTGGCTACAGCCTTGCGATGGCCGTCGCTCAGCACGGATTCCAGTTTTTCCACCTGAAGGGCATTGGCCTTGCGGCAGACGATTTCAAAGGCGGTCTGCGGAGTGTCACCCCATTTTAAAACCCACCCCTCCGCCGATACTTCAGCGAGATGAGCGATCGTTTTCTGGAGTTGACCCACGTTGACTTCAGTTTCAGTCATAGCGAGAACCTATAGTTACTACTATCCTGTTATCCCACCGAGAATTAATCTTCAGTGTAGCCGATGACGCTAAAAAACGCTCTCCTTCAAATACTGAATGTTACATGTCTTTACAAACTATAGACAAACAAACAGAGCCTTAAGGAGCCTTATTCTCACCTTTTCATACAAATTTGTTTCAACTTTGACTTCACTCTTCAAGTTTTTGTTAGAATGGTTGCAATCTTCAGTCTTTGATTTATCACGGGTCTAAATTTCATGCGCATTTGCAACGGAGTTATCCTTACCAACGGTCAATCCAAATTAATCAAGGGACAGTTGGCTGCTGTGGGTTTCGCAGCCGATATAGAGTTGAGTCATAAGTCATAGAGGGGAATACAGAATGGCAACTACCACTACCGATATGAGAGAAAGAACGCCGGGAAGCACACCGCTGAACAGCAGCCAGCGTCTGGTTGCGTTTTTGGATGAGGCGAACCTGCACAAAAAAGATTTTGCCGAAATGATCGGCGTAACCCTGTCTTACGTTTATAGCCTGATTGACGAGAACATCGCATTTTCCACCCGCACCACCACCCTGGAGCGCATTGCGGTGGTTATGGAAATCGAGCCGGAATCCTTCCCGGAATACAAACGCCCGGAAGAGCCCCGCCTGATTGACCAGGGCATTGAGTTCCTGAAATCCGTCCAGCGCGAGCAAGGCTTAAGCAATGTTCAGTTCCTCAAGCGTTTTCCGCGCAGCCAGCGGCTGGAAATTGTGGACATGTGGCGCGGCGCGCTTCCCATGCCCCTGGATTGGGCCAAGCTGTTCTCCATTGCCAGCGTATTGGAGCTGAGCAAGGAAGACATCTATCCCTACTGGCAAGCCCGCTTGCAGCAAT
>JAJQJM010000087.1 GCA_021323475.1 Vampirovibrio sp. | reverse complement strand
CCCTGGCAGTGGATACCGAGACAATGGATACTCACGCTAATGCTCAGGCCGCCATTGCTGCCCTGGATACGGCGATTGACACGGTGAACACCGCCCGAGGCAACCTGGGTGCTTCCAGCAACCGTCTGGAAAGCAACGCGGCGAACTTGTCAACCAACATTGAGAACCTGTCGTCTTCCGAATCCAGAATCCGCAACGTGGATGTGGCCCAGGAGTCAGCGACCCTGTCTCGCAACCAGATCCTGCAACAAGCGGCTTCCGCGATGCTGGCTCAGGCCAACCAGTCGCCGCAGCTCGCCCTGCAATTACTCAGAGGATAAACTAAAGGCAAGAGGAACCACCGGAACGGCTTCCGGTATTACTCAAGGGTCCGGCTTAAAAAACCGGGCCCTTCTTTTATTCTTCTTTTTTTTATTTATGTGTGTCCCCAATGCACTCGCTTGATGATTAGGAATTTATTTGCGAATGCGGGCGATTAATGCTCGTGACTTGAAGCCCGTAATCCCGGTGCTTCCTCATTAGAAAGCAGGGCCGGATTTTCCAGAAAATATTGAATGGACTGCATGAATTCCGCGGCTTCAACGCCATTGATGATCCGGTGATCGGCGGAAAGCTGCAAGCGCAATTCATGACCCGGAATAATGGCTCCGTTTTCTACCACCGGCACCTGTTGAATGGCCCCGACCGCCAATATAGCCGCCTGTGGCGGATTAATAATGGCGAAAAAACTTTCCACCGGGTACATGCCCATGTTGCTGACCGTGAACGTCCCGCCTGTTAAATCTTCCGATTGCAGCGCGTTAGTACGGGCTCGCGCCGCAACTTCATGGCTGTGTTCGGCAATTTCTCTCAGGCTTAATTCATCCGTGTCCGGAATGACGGGCGTAATCAGGCCATCCGGCACAGTAACGGCCATGGCGATATTGACGGATTCGTTCCAGTGAATTTGCCCATCCCGGTAAGATGCGTTAAGCCTGGGGTGGCGACGCAAGGCCAGGGCGCATGCTTTCAAAATCAAATCGTTATAACTAATGCGAGTTTGCTCGGATTGCTGATTGAGTTGCTCTCGGATTCGCACGAGTGAATCCGCCCTGACCACCGTGGTGACATAAAAATGAGGAATGTGCTGCTTGCTGTCGATCATGCGCTCGGCAATGGTTCTTCGCATTCTGGAAAGATCCTGAACGGAGGTGCCTTGAGCAGACGGCGTTTCCGTGGTGACAGACGTCTCGGAATGATCGCGTTGCTTTGCTAAAACGGTTTGAATATCTTCTTCCACAATGCGCCCTTCCGGGCCGCTGCCTTGAATTTGGCGTAGATCAATGCCTTCCTGTTCGGCCAGTTTTCTCGCGCGGGGGGAGGCGGCAATTCTTTCCTGTGTGGCTTGAATGTCCGGTTGCTCTTTATCGAGATATTTTTCACGACGCTTGGACGGCGGTAAAATTTCAGCCGCTTCTTTGGTTGCGGGCTTTTCCTGCGTTTCAGCAATTGGCTCTGCTGAAGTCTCCTCTTCTTCCGTCGCAGCCGACTTTGTTGGTTTTTTTTCCGTTGTTTTTAGCGTTTCCTTTGGTTGTTCCTGAGACTTTTCCTCAGGTGTTTTGGCTTGCTCTGCCCGTGGTGTTTCGGCCTGTTTCGTATCGGCCTGCCTTCCTGCTTTTTGCTCTGCTTGAGTTGTGGACTTTGCTTGAGCCTCTGCTGACGTAATGTTTTCGGACTCCGCTTCCGGTGGTGCTGCACCGGTCTCGGTTGAGCGTTGTTCATTGGCGCCGGTTAAACGGGCAATGGGCTGTCCTACAGGGGCGCTCTGTCCTTCCTGAATCAGAATTTCATCCAGAGTACCCTCGTCAAAGGCTTCCACTTCCATGTTGGCTTTGTCGGTTTCCACCTCGGCAATGGCGTCACCTTTGCTTACCTTGTCTCCCGGGTGTTTGAGCCATTTGAGCAGGGTTCCTTCTTCCATCGTATCGCTGAGTCTGGGCATCACCACGTCAATGGGCATCGGAATTTTCTCCTGTCAAACTATACAATTTGCTTTACCGCGGCGATAATATCCGCTACCTGAGGCAGGGCCGCCTGCTCCAGGTCCCGGCTGTAAGGCATGGGTACATCTTTGGCGGTGACGCGCAGTATGGGTGCATCCAGTTCATCAAATGCCGCTTCCTGAATTTGCATGGCGATTTCCGCCGCTAAATTGCCGGTGCGCCAGGCTTCGGACACAATCACAACCCGGTGCGTTTTTGCGACCGATTGCAGAATGGTATCCATGTCCAGCGGATGCAATGTGCGAAGGTCGATTAATTCCACGGAGATGTCCTCCGATGCCAGTTGTTCCGCCGCTTTTTCCGCCAGATATACCGTGTTGGAGTAAGCAATCATCGTAACATCGGCGCCCGTCCGCGTGATATTTGCTCGACCAATCGGCACCAGATGCTCCCCTTCGGGCACTTCGCCTTTTACGCCATATAAATTCTGGTTTTCCAGAAAAATAATCGGGTTTTCATCCCGAATGGCGGTTTTCAGCAATCCCTTGGCGTCAGCCGGGGTAGCCGGGGCCAATACAATCAACCCTGGGCAATGGCAAACATAACTTTCCAGTTGCTGGGAATGCTGTGCGCCCAATTGCTTGCCCGCGCCTTGGGGTGTGCGAATGACCAGCGGCAGGCTGGTCTGCCCGTTAAACATGTACCGAATTTTGGCCGCATGGTTCACAATCTGATCCATTGCCAGCAGCATGAAATTGACGGTCATCATCTCCGCCACGGGACGCAACCCGCCCAAAGCCGAACCAATGGCGGAACCGGCAATCACCTCTTCCGCAATGGGGGTGTCCCGAACCCGTTCCGGGCCGAATTTAGCCAGCAAACCCTTAGTGACTTTATAAGATCCTTCGTAAAACGCCACTTCCTCTCCCAGGAGGAATACCCGCTCGTCCCGCTCCATTTCTTCGGCCAGCGCCTGATTCAATGCCTCCCGGTATGAAACGACCGCCATGCTTATTCTTGCCCCTGCAGTTGCTCACGTTGCGCCAGCGCCTGATCCGGCTCCGGGGTGTATGCCTTGGCGTCTGGCCGTTTCGGTATTAACGCGCCGGTGGAATCGATAAATTCATTCGGCGTATAAATGTTTTGCATTAACGTATCCATACCGGGGAACGGGCTTTCCTGGGCGAATGCCACGGCGGCGTCTACCTCTTGGGTTACAGCTTTGCGGATGGCTTCCAATTCTTCCGCCGTAGCTCCATAATGCGCCGTTAAAACATTGGCCAGTGCGGGAATCGGATCCCGGCTTTTCCAGATTTCTTCCTCTTGAGCGGTTCGATATTTGAGTGGATCTGCCATGGAATGGCCACGAAACCGGTAGGTTTTAGCCTCAATCAGCACCGGCCCCAGATTGGTTTGGATATGGCGCAGCGCCTCCTGCATGGTGTTTGCCACATCCAGCACATCCATGCCGTTGGCTTCCAGGCCGGGCATCCGATAAGCGCAGGCCTGCCCGGCAATATCGGCAGACGCGTTGGCCCGGTGCACCGCAGTGCCCATGCCGTACTGGTTGTTCTCGCAAATGAAAATCACCGGTAAATTCCACAGCTGTCGGTAGGAGACGGACAACCCCAGCCCGACCGCAATGGGAAGCTGACCGGCCACGATGGCGTAGCCCCCCATAAAACGCCTTTCCGGATCGAACAGGTGCATGGAACCGCCTTTGCCGCCGCACAGGCCGGTTGCCTTGCCGAACAGTTCCGCCATGACCTCTTTGGGATCGCAGCCCTTGGCGATGGCCTGCCCGTGTTCCCGGTAGGCGGTGATCAGGTAATCCTTGTCGGACAGCATAGATGTAACGCCAACTGCCACGGCTTCCTGACCAATGTATAGATGGGAAAATCCACTGATGTGGCCCTTGGTGTACATTTCCGCGGCTTTTTCCTCAAACAGGCGAATCAACAGCATTTGCCGGTACATTTGGCAAAGCTGGGCCGAGGTGTATTGCGCCGTTAGCAGCGTCATGCGTTTCCCCTAAGTGGCTGTGCGCATCCCTAGATTACGGGTTTTTCAGATCTGGATGCAATTACTCAGGCGGGCAGGCCCGTTTAACCGAGCGGCTGATCCGGGATTAGTCGTCGGGATGTGCAATTTATCTGTTTTCGTCGCGTTTGTGTTCCTCAGGTTTGTTTTCGTCAGGCTTATTTTCTTCGAGGGCGATTTTCATGGCAAAAAAGCGGAGCAGATCCTTCAGAGACAGCATACCGACCAACTGGTTATTGTCCGTTACCATCAGCTTCGATTGCCCTGTTTGGTGCATGCGGGACAACGCGCTCATGGCATCGTCCTGGGGGGAAATGATCTGCTCGGGTTCAACCGGCTGCATTAAGTCCGCCACCAGTCGGTTTCCCCATTCGGGTTGCGGCAGATTTTCTACTTGCCGGATGGAAATAAATCCCAGCAGGCGGCCATGCATGACCACCGGGTAACTGGTAAAGAAATGCCGGTAAAAATAATGGTCTACTAATTGCTGAATGGTAATGGACATGGGTACCGAAATGACGTTTTTTTGCATGAAACGGCGGACTGGCTCGCCTTGCAATTGCTTCTGCAGCAGGACCTGCTGATAGGAACTGTCCGCCGCCCGCTGGAGAAATATGCCGATGAGAACCCACCAGATGCCGCCGATGATATTGCCCTGCAAAATGTTGAAAATGCCCATAAAAACCAGCAACAGCCCAAACCACCCGCCAAACCGGGAGGCAATGCGGGTGGCCCACTTCAGGTTATGTTTCCACTGCCATAAAATGGCCCGCAATACGCGGCCTCCATCCAGCGGGAAGGCGGGCACCAGATTGAACACGATGACAACCCCGTTCATAATTGCCAGATACCGGCTCACGCCTATCACTGAAACCGGCCACTCATAGGCGGCTCCGGCCATTGTGACGACGATGCAGGCCAGCAGAATGATCACACTGGTGGCCGGGCCGGCCAGGGCCATTAACAGTTCCGCAATGGGAGAGGGGGAATTCTCTGACATTTCCGCCACACCACCAAATAGAAACAGTGTGATGCCGCTCATAGGAAGCCCAAAGCAGCGGGCTATCCAGGCATGGGCGAATTCATGCAGCACAATGGAAGCAAATAAGCCCACAACCATGCCGACCCCCATCCAGAAATAGGTGACAGGCGCCAGATTCGGGTAAGTAAATGGAAAGATGCCTGAGGCAAACGACCAGACCATCAGCAGGGCTAATAACAACCAACTGGGATCCAGTTTGACCTGAAAGCCGAGCAGGTTAAATAATGGAAAACCACGGCTAAACATAGCGTATACCCCTACCGTTTCAGCAGTTTTCGGAATTCCTTCAAGGGCCGGGTATTGATGACGTTGCTTGCTTCCAGCCAGCCGCGCCGGGCCTGGGCAATGCCGAAGCGCATGTAATCCAGATCGGACACTTTATGCGCATCCGTGGAAATGACCAGTTTTAAGCCCAAATCTTTCGCCATGCGGCAAAAAGTGTCCGCTAAATCCAGCCGGGCGGGTTGGGCGTTTAATTCCAGGTAACAACCATTTTGCAGGGCCCGCCGCATGATTTTTTCCAAATCAATATCGTAGGGTTCCCGCTTGTTGAGTAAGCGCCCGGTCGGGTGGCAAAAAATATTGACGCAGGGATGATCCAGGGCGCGCAGCACCCGGTCCGTCTGTTTGGCATTCGACAAATTGAAATGGGAATGGACGGAGCAGATGACCACATCCATTTGCTTTAAAATCGCATCCGGTAAATCCAGGGAGCCGTCCTCCAGAATGTCCACCTCGGCGGATTTCAGGATGGTGATTCCTTTCATTCTGTCATTGACGCGCTCAATGTCAGCCAGGTGTTTTCTATAGCGCTTTTCATCCAGCCCGTTGGCAACGCGGGTGTGCTGAGTGTGATCGGTAATGGCCAGGTATTCATAACCTTTGGCCAAGGCCGCCTGCGCCATTTCCTCTATGGTGTTGCGTCCGTCGCTGGCTTTGGTGTGAGCATGTAAATCCCCCTGGATGCAATCCTGTGTAATCAGGCGCGGCAATCGGTCTTGCAGGGCGGCCTCCAGCTCGCCCCGGTTTTCCCGCAATTCCGGCTCGATGTAGGGATAACCCAGCAATTGATAAATGTCCGCTTCCGTTTTTCCCGCCACCTGGGTTTCCCCCTGAAAAACGCCGTATTCGTTGATTTTGTAGCCTTGCCGGGTCGCTGTGGTGCGTAGGGCGATATTGTGCGGTTTGGAGCCGGTAAAATACAGCAGGGCGGCGCCGTAGCTTTTTTGAGGGACGACGCGCACGTCCACTTGCAGCCCGTTTTTCAGAATAACCGTGGTGCGGGTCGGCCCTTGCATCACGATTTGTTGAACCTGATCGTAATGAATAAACTGTTCCATGACCGGGCTGTTCGGGCGGCAGGTTACCAGGATATCCAGGTCACCCACCGTTTCTTTGCGTCTTCGGTAGCTACCGGCTACCACAATCTCGTTCACGCCCGGTGTTTCTTTCAGGTAAGTGGTGAGCGCATCGGCGGTTTTTTCCGCCACATCCAGCCGAAGGCGTCTTTCCTCGCCGGTAAACTTAGTAAGCGCCAGGGCCAGCTTTTCCTCCATTTTGGGGCCGAAACCCGGCAGCTTACGAAGCTGATGCGCTTTGACGGCCCGGTTTAAATCGTCCAGGTTGTTAATGCCCAAGGTTTCATGGAGTAGTTTCACCCGTTTAGCGCCCAGGTTCGGCACTTCCAACAGATCCGCTAGGTGGCCGGGCAGCTTGCTTTCCAGCGTTTCCAAAGCGTTCAGGTGCCCGGTATTGACTAATTCCTTCACCTTTTCCGCTATGGACGGGCCGATGCCGGGTAATTCATCCAAATCGGCCCCTTCGGAAAGCAGCGCTGCCAGATCCTTGGGCAGTTCCGCAATCATGCGCGCGGCATTTTGATAGGCGCGAACCCGGAAGGCGTTCTGTCCTTCAATTTCCAGCAAATCCGCCAAGTGATTCAGCTTTTCGGCAATGTCACTGTTATGGACCGGCATCACATCCCAACCGCCTTGGTGCTTTTATTATCGCCAGTCGGGCGGTCGTTTGGAATTCGTCACTCAGTCATTAACCGACCCGGCAGATACCGGATGCTGAGTATTAGAACGGCTAACTGTTGGGCTGATCCCAGTCTGCGCGGGATTGGGGTTTTAACGTGTCGTCCAGATAGAGCTGAATTTGCTGGATTTCCTCATCCTTCATGGCGGCCAAGCGGCCCATGCGTTGCAGTACGGCGGGCCATTCAGCCAAGGTGTGCGTGTTGGCCCGTGGCGTGGGATGGCAACTGCTGCACCGGGTTTCCATCAGCAATTTGCCCTGCTGGATCAGGCTCATTGGTGAAGCTTCCAGGGGTGTGGCCTGGGATTCCGCCGGAGGAATCGCCTGAGGCTGTGCAGCGGGTTGAGAATGGTCGGGCGCTGGAGTGTTTTCGGGCGTTTGCTCAGAGGGCTCAGCGGGCTGGGTAGCCTCGGCACTCACTTTGGACGGTTCAGTGCCGGCTTTGTTACTGGCATGATCGGAGCAGGCGAAGGCGACCATAAGCCCGCTGTGCGTGGCGATGCTGCCTAGGGCCAGTAGGGTGGCAGCAAGCAGAAGGGTGGGAATGAATCGTTTGGGGAACATGGCCTTGGGCTCCTACGGTACTATAAGAGGTCAAATCAGTGTGAGAATCTGAATCTAATCTAATTTAATCTAATCCACTATGGGCAGCGGCTTGGCCGGACCGGCAGCCGGGGCCGGGTATTTTTGCTGCTCGCTCTGTATGTGCTGAATCAGGCTCATAAGTTCCGGCAGGCATTTATCCGATTGCAGCTTATCTACCAATTGTTTAAAGTTCCCGCTGAACGCTTCATTATCCGGGTGTTCGTTATTGGCTGCTTTTTGAGTGGTGCTGTCCAGCAGATCGGTGGCCTGGGTATAAGTGGCCCGGCAGTTGGACTGTGCCTGGGCAGGGAGGGCCAAGCCGGTCAGCAAGACCGCCAGACAAAGGCACAACAGGCCAAGCGGATGCCCGTGATGGGTTTTGGGTTGGGAAATCGGCATTGGGCCAGACTCCTTTCCTGTTGCGCTTACCTGTAGCGCTTAATAGACAAGCGGTTTTATAACCTGAGGAGTAGTATAAACCGAATTAACGCTCAAAAAAAGGATCCGCCGGTTTCAGTCGGATCCTTTTTGTGTTTATACGGGAGCGCGATTTTCAAGGCGCTTTAGTGCCTGGCAAGCTCTTTTTCCTTCATTTCCTGCATTTTTTCACCCAGGTCCTGAAGTGTTTCTTTATCCCAAAGTTTGCGAAGCAACGGAAACAACTCGCCTTCCTCTTCCTTCACGTGGTGCTCCACCCCGATCTGGATTTGCTCGCAATATTTAATCAGCTCATCCGGCTCGGCATCGTCCTTCAATTCCTTCAGCAGATCCTTCACTTCCTGATGCTCTTTGTAGGCGTCGCTAATCAGTTCGGATGCCTGTTTTTCCTTTTCCGCTTTCGGATAGAGCAGTTTTTCCTCAATTTTGGTGTGCAGTTCCAGCGACGATTTAACCTGCTGGATTTTCTCCAGGTCCGGCTTTCTGGGATGCGCCAGAATTTCCTTCAACAAGCTGCTCACTTCTTTGTGTTCCTGCTCAAGCAGAGACAGCATATCGTTCTTTGCCATATATAACCTCCAATACTCGAATTTTCAGGAGTTGCATCAGGATGCCAGCCCCATCCTGGGCTCGCATCCTGTTTTCCTTCCCCCCACCGGGATCGACCCGGTTTGAAATCTCATCTAATCACGATTTATATTGTAGGTTTCCGGGCACAGGATTTAAATAACCCGGCTGGCTAGTCTTGCAAGGGCGCCCTTGTTTACCCAGTTCAAGCCGGGGGCCGGGGGACCTAACTCCTGAAATCTGCAAAATTAGCGCTTCAGGTAATTGCATCGCCGCTAAAAATCCATACAATAAAACCGGGTTCGTACTGACCGGTACGAATGTGAGGAGATATTGGGAGAATGGCCGAATGCAGACGACTGTGCATGTTTTGGGCTTCCTGTTGCTGGTTTCCGGGTGCGCTGGGCTGATAACCTTAACCGTTCAGGCGGCAACCGGTCTTTACAAGGCGATGGACAGGAAGGTCCTACAAGCGGAGCTGGTCAGCAGCAGGCCGCATTCATCCAATCATAAGGCTGCCCATCAGCGATTGCCGTTTGTACTGAAACCCTGACACTGATTAAAAAGCCTGATTAACCGGCAATCCCCGCCACGGAGGGCATCGCCTGTTTTTCCGTTTCCAGTAGGGCTTCAGCCAGGCGAATAATGGGGAACTGGGTTTCCACATCGTGAACCCGAACGTAGGCTGCACCCTTTTGAATGGCCAGGGATAACGCAACTGCCGTCTGGGCTTCGCGCTCATGAACCGGGATATCCCGGTTTCCCAAAGTCAGGAAGGATTTGCGGGAGGCGCCCACCAGCAAAGGAAAGCCCAAAGCGCTGATTTCATCCAGGCGGCTAAGCAGGGTCAGGTTGTGAGACAAGGTTTTGCCGAATCCAAAACCTGGATCCAGCAGGATATGCTCGCGTTTGATGCCTGCCTGTATTGCCAGATCCGCTTGTTTGCCCAGGAAATGTGTAATCTCCTCAATAATGCCGCGCGGATATTGCGGGTTCTTTTGCATGGTGTCCGGGGTGCCCTGGCTGTGCATAATGATCAACCGGGCCTCATGGCGCGCCACCGTTTCGGTCATGGCGTCATCATATTGCAGGCCGGACACATCGTTGACCATGCCGGCTCCCGCCTCCAGTGCAGCGTTGGCTACAGCAGCTTTCCGGGTATCAATGCTGAGCATGGCCTGGGGAAATTCCTTGCGAATAGCGGCAATGACCGGCAGTACCCGCTGCATTTCCTCGTCCGGCTCAACGGGCATAGCGCCCGGTCGGGTCGATTCTCCTCCCACGTCCAGAATGTCCGCCCCCGCCACCAGCGCATGCTCGGCGGTGCGTAACGCGGCATCCAGCGTCCTTAAACGGCCCCCGTCCGAAAACGAGTCCGGGGTCATGTTCAGAATCGCCATGATTTTGGTTTTACGTGGCATGTTCATATGAGAGAAATCCTAGCAAGATCCCGTAGCTGAATCTACGTTTGTCTTTATGCGGATGGGAAAGACAAGCGTTGGGTAGAGCTTGCGTGTTTTGGGGAGTGTCCGATTCGTATTAGCCGGCTTGGCCTGCCAGTTCGGGTTGAACGTCCACGAAGGCCGGTTCCACTTTTTCCGGAATGACGCCGATACCAAAGCCGCGCCACAGCAACAGTTTTACGGCCTTGCGAATCTCGCTGTCCGCATCCAGGGTCATTTCGTTTACGTACATGCCCACAAACTCGTTGGCAGTATCGCGGTCCAGCCCACGGGCGAACTGCAAGGCGTAATCCAGCGCTTCATCCCGGTGCTTCAGGCCATGCTCAATGCTGCGTTTCAGCACCCGGCCGATTTTCTGGATCATCTCGTCACCCAGATCCAGCCGGATGGCGTTGCCGCCCAATGGCAGGGTCAGGTTGGTTTCTTCAAACCACCATTCGCCCAGGTCCACCACCTTGGTGAAACCTTGCTTCTGGTAGGTCAACTGGCCTTCGTGGATAATCAAGCCAGCCTCGAATTCGCCGCTTTCCACGCGTTCCATAATCTGATCGAACGGAACCACCACGGTTTTCAGCTCCGGTTCCCAGATTTTGAGCGCGAGATAAGCAGTGGTCATCTCACCGGGAACGGCAACCGTGACCTGCTTCAATTCTTCCTTGGTGAAGGGTTTTTTAGCGATGACCACCGGGCCGTACTTGTCGCCGATGCTGGAACCCACGTTCAGTAGGGCGTATTTATCGTATAGTTTAGCGTACGCGTGGTAGGAGATGGCGGTCAGCTCATAGGTGCCCTTCAGGGCTTCCTGGTTCAGGGTTTCAATATCCGTCAGGATGTGTTCGAAAGTCAGGCCTTCGGTATCCACCTTGTGGTGGGCCAGCGCCCAGAACATAAAGGCATCATCGGAATCCGGGCTGTGGGCAACACGGATAACGGCGGGAGCGGGTTTGGTTTCGGTCATGGGGAACACTCTCTCCTGAGGATTGATGGAATTTTCATAACCATACACTAAAGATAGTGGAACCTGAAGTTCTAATCCCGATACCTTTAGAGACAAATAGATTCCTCAGTCATGCTCAGGCATTGATATCCAGACTGTTTTTGGTATTTGCGGATGCTTGAGTGGGGCGGTTTATTCGCTTGATAATCTGAATATAAGAGTCATTTTTACCTTCTGTGCCTACCCTTAATTCAGGTATTTGAGCAATTAACTGTTTTAACTCTGTTGTTGACTCTAAAGCTGCCAAATGGATTTCTCCGCCTGGTTTCAGCCAAGTGCACATTTTTTTCAAGATTGCCAGCCTGAATGCGGACGATTCCGGGTAGCAGAAAATGGAATAAGAACTGAAAATTCTATCCAAGCTGTTGTCTGGACATTTGAAGTCCGCAACCGAGACTTGCTTTAAAAAGGGCTTATCTTTGGGGAGTGCATGACCAATATCGATCCCTCGCGCATATTGATAACCCTCCTTTTGCAAGTCAGAGATAAATGAGCCGTCCCCGGTGCCAATATGTTAAATGTACATGTTTTTGGTGAGGGAACGGAAAACCTCAGGAGGGTATATTTTCTCTTTTTCTAAATACTTATAATTACGGCCCGTAATGGCATAAGGTAGTTTTCCTGAAATGATAATTCCATATCGTTTTACATCACTGGCGGTAGCAGGGTTTATTCTGGCAGACTGGGCCTTAAAGTAGAGTCCGGTAGGGGATGTGTTTATCATAACGTTCTCAGTAATCACGATAGTCATAGGTGAGTGAGCAGCTTCCTCTTTTTCTAAAGGCCGTAATGGTTTAGTTTTGCCTTTTTTATCAATAACCATTGTATTGTTTGTTTTTATAATCTATCGGTGCTTCCATTGATACAGACCATCCTGCAGGGCAAGCCACCTTAAAACCGGCTGAATGAGCCAGAGATTGTCGAAGTTTGCGGGGATATGAGAAAACAGGGTTGACCGGTTTTTTTGCGAGGCGTAGATTAGGCATATATACAGGGGGCTATCAGTCTCAGGGTTTCGCAACCTGGGCCTATTTCGCTTTTACTTGGACAATTTAAGAAAGGATACGCCGATGATGAGGGTTATCGGGCCGACTTTTGGCGGTGTTTACAAGGTGAATTATAAGGATGTGAGCGGTCGGGATCACGACTTTACCTATCGCAAGGAAGAAAGCTCGTCTCAGGACGCGATTAAGGATGTCTTTCAGGGGCGTGAACAGGAAGCGGCTTTGGTGAAAACCCGTGATCCGAAAGATCGACAATTCCATACTTATGTCGTGACGAATGATGCCAAAGACAAAACGTTGAGTCGGGTGCAAAAGCTGGTCGGCAGAAAGGCCTATGTGCCAACGCAACCTCCGTGTCCCGAATTGCCCTTGGTTCACCACTTCGTCGTGGCGACCAGTCTTGAGGACATTACGAATACGAAAAAGGACGTGCCGACCGTGGACTTTGAGTATGCTTACCGGGCGCCGGTTCGCAAAGACGAGTTCTTTCGAAAGGTGGGCCTGACGGTCAATGGGTCTGCATAAGAATTTTAAAACACGCCTGAGCTGAACGAATAAGGCGTGTGAGGGGGGAAACCTTAGTCAGGACTCCGCGCCGCTGGAAATAACGGCGGCAGGGGTCTTGGCTTTATTTTTAGGTTTCAGGCCCGGATTCTTGAAGGAGAGCAGTCCCGGTTCCTGTTTAAAGCTGTGGATGTATTTGCAGGCGTCAATGCATTCGCCGCAGTTGAAGCAGCCGTCGAACTGACCGACCTTCAAGACGCCTTCCAGGGTGCCATCCCGTGGATCGATATCCACCGGGCAGACAATATTGCAGGCGCTGCACGTTTTGCATTGGCTGACCTTGTCGCCGGAAAACTTAATTTCCATCGGTCGCCAAGGGCCGTCCTCATGGTAGGCGGAAATGGACTGCGCCATGCCGTACGGACAGCAGGTCCGGCAAAAGTCGTTGCCCGCATACAGTAAAAACAGGCCAATCAGCAAAAACAGCCCGTTACCCCAGACCAGCGCGATATGGGGATGCCCGCTGGCGTACTGGGCCAGCACCCAAGTGGGCGGAATCACATAAAAGCTAAGCAGCAGGCTAAGCCCAAACGTAATGGGCAAGGCCAGCAAGGGGGACAGAATCGGCAGCAGGTCTTTGGCAATCGGGTAGTCCCGAATGAGCAGCTTCATCCAGCGGGGCTTTTCGGCGCGGCCCACCATCGCCCGCAGAGGCATGGTCCATTCGGTCAGCGTGTTGTGGGGGCATGTCCAGCCGCAAAACAGTCTGCCCCATACGAAGGAGATAATCCCGATTAGAATAACCGCTCCGTAAAAGCCGATGGGCAGCCACATCAGGCTGTTGAACTCAAAGGGCAGGGCTTTCCGCATGAAGATCAGTTTTTGCCCAATCATATCCACCCGGAATATATCCAGGGCGGGGCCTAAAAAGCACAATGCCCAGAAGAAGGGCTGAATCAGCTTGCCGCGAAAAACGTGGTAACGGTATTTCAGTGGGTTGTTGGAGCGTTTCATAAATGCAGCGAGTTTCGGAATTTTATTGGCTTGATTATCTTACCGTGGAAATCACGGTCTTCCAAATTACAATCGGAGCCAACCCCTGAAGGGCATTAGGAGTCAGCCTTGAGGGCGCGTTAGATAGCCGGTTGGCTTTATTTTCTAGCCAGGTGTCGAATTTTTTTTCCGGCTCAAAATTATTAATATAATGAAGAGTTTGAAAGCTCGCGGTTTGAAAATCGCGAATGATTCTGCAAAATTGTAATACTAAGCTCGCATTGAAGAGTAGGGTCTGCTTCAACGGCTTAGTCACCGGGAAAGGATGCTTGTATGCGAATTGCACAGGTAGCTCCGCTGTGGGAACTGGTGCCGCCCAAGGCATATGGCGGAACAGAGCTGGTCGTTCACCTGCTGACGGAAGAGCTGGTACGGCGGGGGCATGAAGTCACCCTGTTTGCCGCATCCGGCAGCAAAACGTCCGCGCGATTGGAGGTTTGCGCCCCGGTAGCGCTGCGGGAGCTGGAAGAGCAGACTAAAAAAGACAAAACCCACTGCACCGTAATGGCTTATGAACTGAAAATGCTGCAAGAGGTGTTTCAGCGGGCGGATGAGTTTGATGTCATCCATAATCACGTCGGGTTCCAGACGCTGGCTTTTGCGGACTTTGTGGACACACCGGTCGTGACCACCCTGCATAACGCGCTGAATCCCGAGCCGGTGCGGCGCCTGTTTTACCGGAATGCGCATTTGCCCTATATTTCCATTAGTCACTATCAGCAACAGCTATGGCCGGAACTGAATTACGCCGCAACCATTCATCATGGCATCGACTTGAACAAGTTTCATCCCTGCTATGAGCGGGACGGGAAAGATTATTTAGCCTTTCTGGGGCGCTTGTCGCCGGAAAAAGGGCCACACCATGCCATTCGCATTGCCAAAGAGCTGAATATGAAGCTAATCCTGGCCGGCAAAATTGACCGCGTGGATCAGGTTTTCTACGATGAGGAGTTGGCTCATCATGTGGACGGCGAGCAGATTATTTATATCGGTGAATTGAATCATCCGCAGAAAGTGGCGTTCCTGCGCAATGCGGTGGCCACGCTTTGCCCGGTGGAATGGCCGGAGCCCTTCGGGTTGGTCATGATTGAGTCCATGGCCTGCGGTACGCCGGTGTTCGCCTTAAGAGACGGCTCCATACCGGAAGTGATTGATCAGGAGCAGTCCGGGTATGTGGCGGATTCCGTGGAGGAACTGACAGAGGCCGTGCGTCGCTACCGGGATTATGATCGAAAACTGGTTCGCCGACTGGTGGAAAAGCGCTTCTCCGTACAGCGCATGGTAGATGACCACCTGCGCGTTTATGAAGCGTTAATCGCCAAACGCAAGCCCCACAAAACGCTGCTGGAGCCGGAATCCAAGCTGGCTGCCTGTGGGCCGGATCTGACGTCCTCCCTGCTCACCCCGTCGCAAATTGCCGGGATGAAGCAATCGGGGCCGCCTCTTCGCCAGTCCGTACCGGTCAGGAATGGCAGGGCCTATGCCAGCACAGCCGGAGCCACAGCGCCCAACCTGAACCATATTTCAGATGCTTCTCAACCGGACCCTGATATGTCAGAATATTATCCGGAATATTTATTGGGCCCCTAAGGAGATGACAGGGGCCGGGGAAGCTCAACCGCGGGGATAGCGGTTATTTCAACACCTTTCATGAGATTTGGGTATCTATACTGATGGTTTGGTTAATGCCGGAGAGAAAGCACCGTCATGCAAATTAAACAGCCGGAAGATTTTTTATCCCGTCACCGAACCATCAAGCATAACCACTTGTATCTGGTCGATGATTTTCAAGGCAACATCGGCTACCAAAACACATCAGGGATGGGCATGTATCACCTGGATACCCGGTTCCTGAGCTGCTTTGAAATCAAGCTGCACGGCACGGATCCGATTCCGCTGCTGTCCTCTACTGAAATGGGCTTTATGTCTACCATTGTGTTTACCAATGGGCCGATTGAGACTACCACCGAAGCGGGCAAGCCGATTACCGTGTATCCGGAAAGTATTCAGTTGAAACGGGAAACGGTGCTGTATGGCTTGCAGTTTGAACGTTATTGGCTGATCAGTTACAATCCGGAGCCGATTTACATTGAATTGGCCTTTACCTTCGATGCGGACTTCAAGGATATGTTCGACATCCGGGGCATTGTGTCCCAGGAGCGTCCGCCTTACCGTCCGGCCATTCTGGATACCAGCGGGCAAAATCCGGTACTGATTTTCAGCTACAAGGATCGCAGCGGGCGCAACCTGCAAACCGGTATCCGATTTGTGGACTTAACGCCTGAGTTTGTGGAAGGCGCGCCGGTGGCCACGGTGGTTTATCGTACTCTGCTGCGCCCTAGGGAGCCGTTCAATTTCAACTACGAGATTCAGACCATTATCAACGACCGTTTGATGAATGCCGGGACCATTGAGGCCGCCGTGTCCACCATGGATGAAGCCTTATCCCACCTGAATTTCCGGTCCCGCAGAATGCAGATGGATGCGGCCATATTCACGTCCGACAACGAGGACTTCAACGAGATGATGTCCCGAAATCACAAGGACATGAATATGCTGATGACGCATACGGATGAAGGCAGCTACGTGGCGGCGGGAATCCCGTGGTATGTGGCGCTGTTCGGGCGGGACAGCCTGATCACCTCGCGGTTTGCGCTGCCGTTCAATCCGGCCATCGCCAAAGAGTCGCTCAAGATTCTGGCGAAATACCAGGGCAAGGAAAACAATCCGGCCAGGGACGAGGAGCCGGGAAAAATCCTGCATGAGTTGCGGGTCGGGGAGTTGGCCCGTCTGGGCGAAATTCCGCACACGCCGTATTACGGCAGCGTGGACGCTACCCCGCTATTTATTATCACGCTTTACGAATATTTCCGCTGGACCGGCGACCGGGAGCTTTTGTGTGAACTGTGGCCCCATGCGCTGAAAGCGATGGAATGGATTGATCAGAACCTGGGCAAACATCCCCTGGGTTATAGCACGTACCGCACCATGGCCGATCGGGGCATTCTGCAACAAGGTTGGAAGGATTCCCACGATAGCGTGATGGATGAATTAGGCGTGGTCGGCATTCCGCCCATCGCCCTGTCGGAGGTGCAGGGATACGTTTATATGGCCAAGCACCGGCTGGCTCGTCTGGCGGATTATATGGACGAGAAAGATTTGCGCCAGCGTTTGCGCCAGGAAAGTCAGGCATTTCGCAAGCATTTCAACCATGATTTCTGGATGGAGGATCTGGAATATTGTGCGTTGGCCCTGAATGATGAGGGTAAGCCGTTTCGGGTGATTTCATCCAACCCCGGTCATTGCCTGGAAACCGGAATTTTCTATGACATGCAGGCTGAAAAGCTGATTAACCGGCTCATGTCGGCGGATATGTTCAACGGCTGGGGCATCCGCACCCTAAGTTCCAACACGGTGGCCTATAACCCGATGAGTTATCACAACGGATCGATTTGGCCTCACGA
>JAJQJM010000003.1 GCA_021323475.1 Vampirovibrio sp. | reverse complement strand
ATTCGGCTTGAACTTTGACAAGTTCGATAACTGGGGCCGGACCTTTATTCGCGCCCAAACCTCGGTCGGCACCACCTGGTTCGGCGGCAACCGGCAGTTCTGGAAAGCCGAAACCCTGGCCAACCGAATTGTGCGCCTGCCCAAGAACAACTTCCTGATTCTGCGGAGCTATGCGCAATACACGCCGGACGCCCTCCCGCCGGCGGAACAGTTTCAGCTCGGGGGTGCCTATAGCGTTCGCGGCTATACGGAAGGCTTGCTCATCGGCGACCGAGGCTACCAGTTCTCGGTGGAACACCGCTGGCCCGTACCGGGTTTGCGTAAGATGAATCCCTGGTTGGCCGATCGCATTCAAGGCGCCAGTTTCTTTGATTACGGGCGCACCTGGTCGGATAAGAGCAACCAGTTCCAGAACAGCGAAACCACCTTGGCCAGCGCCGGGCTCGGCGTTCGGGCACGGGTTAGCCAGTATATGCAAGGCTTCGTGGATTTCGGCTTTGGCATGCTGAACCGCACCGATATTGAGCGGAACGCTCAGCCCACGGCGCGGGTACACTTCGGAGTCCGCTCCGACTTGCTGCCTGACGATTACCGGACATGGGGCAAAGATGTGGCTAAAGTCAACGTCAAGCCTCACCACAAGCGGGACGCCAAGAAAATCGAGGAAGCCAAGAAGCAACTGGTTTCCAAGGCCAAACCCGAAAAACCCGCCACCCGCAAGAAAAAAGTGGCAAGCGCGGCAGAGAAAGCACCCCAGCCGGAAAAACGCTAAGCCTTCATTCAGATCCATAAACCAGAAACACCCCGGATGAGATGTTATCCGGGGTGTTTTAGTGATGGTGATTTCTTTTTTCAGAAATGCCACTGCTGACGGATTGCTTCTGGATGGAATGCGCAACAGCCTAATTTTTCACCGGTTTTGACTCGGTTAGCCGGGGGATGCTGGACTCGTCCGTTCTATGGTTTCCTGTAAACAGGAGAACGGAATTTCAGAAACAGAGCACCTTTAAGAGCGGGAGTGTTCGCATGCGCAACCCTAATGGGCTGAAACTGGAAGGCTGGCGCCTTCTTGGTTTACTATTGGCGCTTATTACGATGGGCTTTCAGGGCTCTCTGCCCTCTCAGGCCCAGGAAAGCAATGTTCAAATCACCGAAGCCACAGATTTCTTCGACAGACTGGCCCGGCAGTCCCAGAATCCGCTGATTGCTTCCCTGGCAAGGGAAAGCCTGGCCAAGCTCTCCCAGCAACGGACGCCTTCCCGGCAAGTGGTGGTTCCTTTAATGGAGCAGCCAGACACCAGTCTGGTCGTGCCCATCATCATTCAAGATAAGGTGATGGCGACCTTTATGGTCGATACGGGTTCCAGCTATACGGTGATTACGCCCCGCATGGCGCGCAAACTGGGCGTTACCATAACGGACAAGACGCCGCGCATCGCCATTATTACCGCCAACGGCGCCATTAAAGCACCCCTGGTCAAGCTACACGATATTTCCATCGGGCAGATTCGTGTTCCGGAAGTGAGTGCCGTGGTGCAGGAGCTGGGCAATGGGGAAGACACCCTGTTGAGCGGCCTGCTGGGCATGAACTTCTTTCACGGCATGGATCTGACCGTCAAGCAGGACAGTCTCATCCTGGGTATTCGAGACACGGCGTCACCGTAAAACCAAACATTGTAAAACTGGGCCTTCAAGTCATTTGGTGATTACCAGCCCCGGATGACGGGAACCATAATGGGAATACTGGCATCATCACCCAGGCTGAAAAATCTGGAAAACCAGCCTTTCTTAGGTTTCTTTCCATCCGTTGCCTGCGATGATTGACCGCCGCCCCATTGAATTACAGCGCCGGAACGCATGGCCAGACGCTCATTCAGCCAGTTCAAGGCGTTGTGCATGGCTTTGGCATTGTCGGCTTCCACCGGCATGGTATTCATCTTGCCGAACAGCAAACGCTGGGCATAGGCATATTTCTGCTCCGCTCGCTGGCTGTTACCGGCTTTGTCATCCAGTTCCCCGGACTTAATAACGGCATAGGCGGCCATTTTAAGACCTTCCGCCTGATATTTGCCCGGCATGGACGACACCGTCACAAAATAGGGCGCGGCCTCATCGTACAGCTTCAGGCTATAGGCGGAAAGACCGGCATACAGGCGGGTATCCGGCTCCGGATCATAAATGGACAAGGCATTCCGGTAAGCCTGGTAGGCCAGCGGGAAATTTTTGGCATTGTATGCATCCGCGCCCTGCTTCATGAAATCGGAATAATGGCTGTAGCGGACCAGATGAATGCCCGGCGGGTTAATGATGTCCGGCTTCAGGGAATATAGCCGGCGCACGGTGTTGATGTCACGCGTGGTGGGAGATTTCCGCAGTTCGCCGTCATATTTGTCGCTGGGAAACAGCACATCCGACGGATTGCTGCTGTGCCCGCCCATCAACCCCAAGGAATGGGCCACTTCATGCAGGGTCACATTGTGCAAATGGTTGGCGGACTGGATTTTTCCCTTCTGATCTTTCAAGGCCAGTACAATGTCATCCCGAACCAGACGGGTATCCGTATGGCGAAATTGGCACTCCCCGGTGGCCAGTTCCGGTTTCTTCTCGCCAGCGTCGGAGTGTTCTTTGGGCAGCTCCATCCAACTGACAATGGTATCCGCCTGTTCGGGGTTATCCGTAAATTCAAACCGGACCTGATTTTCCAAGGCGGTCTGCCATTCCCGGTACGCGTCCATCACCACCGATATATTCTCCGGTTTCCAGCCCGGGACGTTCGAACCATCGCTAACGTATACCACAATCGGCTCGCTGGCGGGGTTGGCCCAATGCACCACCCGCGTGCCCATCGCGTTCATGTAATCGGGGTAATCAGGCGCCTGTTCAATCTTGGCGATATCGGCAAGGGCGTGTCTGGATTCTACAGTCAACACGTGGTCTGGCCCGTTCAGTTTCTCGGAAATGGACAATGCCTCCCGGTAATGGGTTTCCGCTTCGGCAAAACGGCCGGTATACATGCCGATTTGCCCCAGCAGCACGTGAGCGCCCAGAATGGCGCTTTGATTTTCCTGAATATTCTCCGGGCGGCTGTAGATGGCGATGGTACGCTTCAAATAAGTGGCCGCTTCCGGGTATTTCACCAGCCGAAAGGCATTGATACCCACCATATTGCCGATAATGGCAATGTTCTTATGCTGAGGCCCGTTTATTTTTTCCGCCAGGAAAAATGACTTTTTAAACAAGGTTTCCGCCTGGGTGTAATGTTCGGCTTCCAAGGCCTGTCTGCCCGCATTGAAATGCCGGATAAACTCGTTCGGATCGGTCGCTACGGGTTTAGCAACAGCCTTAACAGGCGCCTTCGTCCCCGCCTTTACCGGGGTTTTGACCCCAGGCCTGGCAACTGATCGAGCCACCGGCTTTTGGGGGGCGGCGTTACGAGCGACACCGGGCCTGGCCGCTGGTTTACGGGACGGCGCTGCGGCATCCACATCCATTAAGCCGGTAACCAGCAATGCGACGACCAGCAACATAACACGCCAATGCAACGACCCATTCAAGACAGACAATGAAAAGCTCCTTCATGCCAAAACCACTGATTAAGTATAAAAAACAGCTCAGCAATAACAATTGCTACCGTTGACTTATCAACGGCTTTTGACTTACATGTATGCTCATTCCCCTCAACATCGTCCCCTTTTCCATTTCCAGATCAAACGATTTTTATCCCCCATCGCCGTTTTCTAACTTTCATCCCCAAACCACATGTTCTGGTCTCACCATAAGGCATCACCAACATGAATATTCGACCACCCAATTGCAACGCACCTCAATTTTCAGGCGTCCACCGTGGGTGGGCTGAACATGATACCAACGCAGTCAACTTCACTTACCAATATCCTGGCGAAATAACAGGCTATTACCATACCAGTGGGCAGGATACCGTTGATTTTAAACCCGTTCATCGCCTATATAGGCTTATGGAAGCGAGGGACTGGGAGGAACGATGCGGTATTGATCCGGAATTTGAGACAGGCTACAACGATACCTGTAAGGCTTTAGCGGATAAAGAACCTATGAATCGATTTTTTGCGGCTATCAAAAAGGGAGACGCTGATGCCGCCTGGGCGCTGCTTAAAAATCCCGAAGTGAATACGATAGGCCATTTACCGGAAGTCCTGCTTGGAAACGATGGCTTTTTTGAAGTCATAAAAAACCTAACAGGCAGCACTAAACAGGCCAAGCACATAATTAAAAAAATCCTGACTAAAGACCTGGCGGCGGACTTAAATTCCGTGGGAAGGAGTCAATTTATGGAAAGAAAGGTAGAACACCGTTCCCACTGGATCCCACAGGGCTGGACCCACAAACGGGATGATCGGGATATCCGGAAAAGTGCCGAAAAAATGGCTGATGATGCCTTCCGAGAGTATAAGCGATAACGCATCAGCCCTATACGTTTGTTGAAATCAAACAGCGGGATGCGCTAACTTTCACTTGTCAGGCCGTAGGGTTAAAGCTACGATCGTGGAGATATTAGTGATTGCCATTGTGTTGAGCAGGAGGGGTTTGGCATGTCGAACCGCACGATTCAGGTGGATGACCGGCTGTATCAGTATATTCTGGATGTTTCCGTGCGGGAGCCGGAGATTTTGCACCGACTGCGGGAGGAAACCGCTCGCCTGGGCGGCATAGCCCGCATGCAGATCTCACCGGAACAAGGCCAGTTTATGGCCCTGTTAGTAGAACTGATGGGCGCGAATCGCATGCTGGAAGTCGGCACCTTTACCGGCTATAGCACCCTGGCGTGTGCAATGGCCCTGCCGCCGGACGGCAAAATCGTGGCCTGTGACGTCAGCCGGGAATGGACGGATGTGGGGCAAAAATATTGGCAAGAAGCCGGCGTGGCGGAAAAAATCGACCTGCGCATCGGCCCGGCGGCCGATACCCTGCAACAATTGTTGAACGAAGGACAGGGCAACGCCTTCGACGCCATGTTTATTGATGCCGACAAAGCGAACTACGACATCTACTACGAGTTAGGCCTCAAACTGGTGCGTCCCGGCGGTCTGATCATGATCGACAATGTGCTGTGGAGCGGCGCGGTCGCCAATCCTGCGGAGCAAGACCCAGACACCCAGGCCATTCGGGAATTGAACCGGCAATTGCATACGGATAACCGGGTCACGCTCAGCCTGGTTCCCATTGCGGACGGGCTGACCCTGGCGCGACGCCGAATTTAGAGCGAATTGCCTCTCTTCCTCTCAGGCTCCCGGATGGGAGAGGCTGTAGAGGCTGAGGAAGATTTCAATCAGAATCAGGATAATAATGATGATTTCCAGCATTTGGGCCTGGTGGCTGTTTACGCGGTCGGTCAGTAACTGGTACAGGTTCCCGATGATATCCAGCTTGCGGGAAATCGAGGCGTCCCAGGTGGGCATGTAAAACTGCTCGGACGCGGCGGAGTACACCCGCGCCAGGTACAAATCCCCAATCAGCTTGAGGGAGTTATCCACCCGTTCGGCCAGTACCGCCGATTCAATGCGCAGTTCCGCCAGCTCATTGATGGATTGCCGGTAGGGAATGGAGAGCGGCATCACCCAGGCAGGCTGCTTCGGACTGAGGCCCTCGTAATTTTTGATTCGCTTGTCCAGTTGGGCGTCCATATAGCGGGCTTCCAGCAACTCGACGTTTAACAGCTCCAGTACGTTCAGGGTGTCCCGGTAATCACTGTCGTAAATAATGGAGGCGTTCCAATCGATGAGCACCAGATCCCGATCGTAGTAGGAAATGGCTTTGGTCAGGGCATCCTGCCGCTGAGCCTCGCTCAGGCTTTCGGTATCGAATTGCAGCACCTGGGCCAGGGTATCGCCATAGCCGCGCATCAACGCATCCGCCTTGAGGGGCTCACTGAAGGATTCGATGATAAACACGTAATAATCTTCCACCAGCACCGACAGCTCGGGGCGGGTAATGGCCGGCCGAATCCGCTGCATCAGCGATTGTACCTGCGCCCGCGCATGATCTTCCAGATTGCGGTCATACAATTGCTGGCTCAGGCTCGGCAAGTCAGCCAGCCGAACCGTCTCGCCATCGGTGGAAAGTTTCCAGCGGTAAGCGATACTGACCGCACCGAAGTCAAAAATGGTCGCCTCAATTTCGCCGGCCCAATGGTCCAATACCTGGGTTTCGCCCAGGGAGTGCACATGTGGCACTTGCGCGTATTGCAGATAGTTGGGGTTCTGCTTTTTACGGGATAAAGGCTGCTTGGGGTTCGAGGCCAGAATGCGGCCGACCTGCTCCAATGAAATCTCGTAGCCCATATCAAAGGCAAAAAAGGCCACGGCCTGCCCTTGCAGGATCTCTAGCGTTGTTGATCCGACTTGCATCTCTTGCATTCAGGCGATGTTCAATCCGCTTTGTCACTCATGGAAAATGGAAAAAAATTCCTATTTCTCATCTATTCTAGCAAATTTCCACCGCTCCGGGACGGAAACTTACACTCCACACAAGAGAATTTGCACCTGGATTCTGAATAGGAGCCAATATTCACGCTGCATAATGGAACATTCTCAATCCCTGCCTAAAGAAGCCGGGTAGGTCGCGTTTTTTAGACTTTTAACCGCTAGCAATAACGGAAACGATTTTGTTTTCATCGAAATACTCAAGACTTCTATTGTATAGAAGTTTGCATAGATGCTTGTTGTAGTTGTTGAAATATGAAAGAGGAAATTTAATGAATACAATTTCCGGATTTTCCCCATCCCCTTATTTTGGCTCTGCGGAGCGAAAAGTAGCGCTCGGTAAACTCAAAACGGCTATGGCACAGAGAACTACAAATCTTGATCGGCTTGCCAGAGATGAATACACCCCGCTGCCCGGTGAACCTCAAGAGACTTCCGATGCCCGTCGCGAGACCTATAAGAAACTCATCATCAATTCACATCACAATACAACCAGAACGTCTCAATAACGAGTCGACAATGCTCAGGGTTTAACAGCCCACTGAATTGAGGAAAAGCCTCATCTCCCGGCATTCGCGGAACTGGCGGCTAGCATTCCCAGATAGTTGCAGCGTCATTGCCTCAGCCTATCCAGATGAGTCTGGATTCATGTGCAAATTTTTATTCTTTCTGCTCTGGGGTGCTGGGCTCGGAAACAGAGCTGGGGTCGGAAGCAGGCATTTTTGAACAAATCAGTTTATTCTTGACCCAGTCAATTAAGGTGGATATCTCCTGCTCGGGAACGGGTGGCGTCGTCAGCAGTTCCACCATAGCAGGATGCTCCAGCCGCTGAGCCAGATCCAGGTCTTCCGGTTGAATCTTGGCTTTACCCAATAAAAGCAGCCGGAGCACGTCAGGGTTATCCGCCATAATGGCGGTTTGAATCACCGTATCGCCATTCTTGGGGTTCCGGTAATTCGGATCGGCTTTAAGTTGCAACAGCTTTGAAATGACTTCCAAATTACCGGCTTTAACGGCATGCATCAGGACGGATTGGCCGGCACGATCCGTCCCGTTCGGGTCTGCATCCTTCTCATAGAGCAATTGTGCAGTTTGGGGCGCGTTGCTTTGGGCTGCCGTTATCATGGGCGTAATACCCAGGATATTGGCGCTCTTGGGGTTTGCGCCCCTGGCCAGCAGTTGCTGGGTTATTCCCAGCCATTGATCGCCCCATGACGCCGCCAGACTGAGCGGTGTTTCGCCGGTTTCCGGCCCCTGGTCCACCGCAATGGAATCATCGGCTGACAACAGGATATTCATGGCGGCCTTGTTCCGCTGACTCGCCGCCTTGAACAACGGGCCTTCCTGAAATGCATCCATCATATCGGTTCTGGCGCCATGCGCCAGCAATATACCCATTGCCGGCAAATTATCCAGCAGCACCGCCTCGATAAGCGGCGTATTGCCGATCGGATCCTGATAATTAACACTGGCCCCCTTCCTCAGCAGGTGTGGAATGTCCTTGGTTCTCCCTTCACGCAGCGCTTTCTGTAACGCTGCATCGGCCCGGTTCAGCGGTTTGCCGAAACGATACATCCATTCCGTCTTGGTAAAGGCGTCATACAACGGATCATTCACATTGGGAGCCGGATGGCGAATAAACCGATCACCGGAGGCAATGGAGCGGGAAGACATCGTAACCCGCCTTCCAGACAAAAAATTATAGGAGGACGTCTGATTGGTCATGCCGGACAGTTTCAGGCTCGCTCCGTGATAGTGTGGGGGGTTCATTCTGTCAAAAATCAGCATAATCCCAAGTAAACCCTCATCAAGTAACTGACAACCAGCTATTTCATTGTCTGTTAAACCAAATCCCAATTCGTTTATCGACGCCGGACGGTTGCCGACGTTACAGTGCAAGACCTGGAACGTCAAGCCAAGTCATGATTGCGCCAATACCATACGACACAAGCAAGCGGAAATAAAGCGCCACAAATTATATAAGCCACTTTCATCCTTCAAAAATAGTACCTGTCATGGCATGATTTCCATTCCGGTCCGGGTGAATTTAGCCTTCACTATTTCCGTTGGGTATTTTGCCGGAATGATCACCACTTCCGGCCTATCTGACAACTACTCCATCCATGTCGCTTTCTAAAATCTGAGGTACCAGCATGCTTACACGTTTTACTCCTGTCTCACGCCAATCGTCAATTACCTTTCAAGGGAAAAAAGGTGATCTTCACCATAAAGATCAGGCAGCGGATAAAGCCCGTGCAAAACACGAAGAACAAAATGCCTTTCTGGAAGCTCGGAATGATTGGTTTGAGAAAAACCGCCCCCAGGACGTGGAATACAAAGAAGAAAGAGAAGCCCTGGGAGAGAATGATGGGGGGTATGTCACAACGCCCTACCAGAGTGATGATGAAGACAGTCATCCATTCTCTGCAAGACGATATGCCAAACAACATGCGCTTGTTTTTGATTCCATGCAGCAAAAATTCTTGCTTCTGACTCCCGAAAGAATAAAAGCCGAGTCTGATTATCAAAAATGGAAGAATGAACGAGCAAAGAGGCCTGCAAAGAAAAACATCAAAACAGACAATTAGACAAAAAACGCGAAGCCACACCGCAATCCCACACAACAATGGCTTCGTTCACGCTGTATCCAAGTTTAAAGGCCAAGCCACTCACGAATAATCCGTTAAGGCTTGGCCTTATTCATTTTTCTGTTTAAACCCGGCAATGGATTATCAAAGTCAAACCACGGTCTGGCTTTTGGCTTTTTCCAGACTCTCCGGGCTAACCTGGGCGATGGCCTGGAAATCCGCTTTCAACTGGGCCGAAATATCCATCATATGCTGGTAATGCGACCATACATTCCGTTCGCTAACCTGAGTTAAATCGTTACCGACGTTCAGGGCTTTCAGGTATTCATCGTGGAAGCCCCGGCCCTGCACATTCTCCATATCCACCTGGCAGGATTCAATCAGGCTATCCAATTGACGCTCCAGTTCCAGCAAGTGGGCCGGGCGATAGGTGCGCACAAAATTGGTTAAAAAGCTGATTTTAACCGTGGAAAAATTATGAAGGTGCTTGAACGCCCGCAAAAACGCCACCAGAATATCCTGACGGGCCTGGTTTTGCCAGATGTCCTCACGGGACAGCAAGTTCACTTCGTTGTGGGACTCTTCCGGCACGTTCGCCAGTATTTCCCGGTACAGCGCATCCGGCAGCGGCAAGTCCAGGCGAAGCAGATTGACATAGCGCTCAATCGAGGTTTCATGCACCGGAACCTTCATTTCAGTCCGCCCATCCGGGGACTTCAGGATGATTTCCAGCTTCGCGTCTTCCAGTCGGCGCTTCAGCTCCGTTAACTCCAGCTTGGATAAATGCTTGGCGCCCAGCAGCGGGATATATTCCAGCCGATGATGCTCCGCCGGGGTGTACTGGGGCGAGAAGGTCAAATCAACCTCGTAATCCTCCAGTTGCGGGTATTTTTCATCAAAAAAGCGGTACAAGTCCGCCGTGGAATAACTGTAGTGATCGTTGATATAGTTCACCACCTGCTCCAGCAGGACGCGGGGAGCACTTAGATCCTCCACCAGCATTTCAAAAATCAAATCAGTGTGTGCCATAACCAATATCTCCTCGGCAAAAAAGCCTATTAGTAGCCACTATAGACCAAGCAAGCGCGGTTGGGTATCCCTTGATCGGCTAAATCCTATGGAGTGATTGCCCAAAGTACCGACTTACAGACTATAAGCCCATTCGGCAGGTACTAAACACAACATAGAAATCATAGCCATTCACTGGAATTAATGATTGGCGGTCTGTATTCTAAATTTCTTTTTAATATCCTCAGGCTCATAACCGTAGTCAAAACGAATCTCCTCGCCCGGCTGAATATCTTTCGTCGTAAATAGCGTGGCAATATTGGTTTTTAAGCCATTGCTCAAATCAACGCCAAAATCCACCCGCTCGGTGTTAAATGCGGAAAGAGGAGCCTGATCGACCGGTTGACCATCTTCATAAATAAATGTTGTGTTTGCCTTTGAAATGATGGTATCCCCGTCAATGGGGACGATAGGCTGGCCTGCGCGCATCAGGTACAGCAAATACGTATCGAGGTGGCCCAGCAGTTTCGATTCATGCTGGGGTAATCTGGTTACCGGGATGTTTGGAAAAATTACCCCACCGTATACACCAATACAGGTGCCTTTCGGGATAAATTTGGTTGCAAAAACACCATCCTGGCCAATTAAAGCGCTTTCCAACAGATTAGCAACCTTCTTAATGGGCTTGCAGGTAATCTGATTATACAAAGCAGCCCGTTCCTTAGGGCTCTTGTCTTTATCGATAAAAGGATAAACCTGCTTTGAGGAATAGGGTTCACCGCTCTGACTTTGGCCAATATCGTCAATACGGGTAATTCCTAGCGCCTTTCCATTGGAAAGCCTGATAGGATATAAACCATCATTTTTAGGGTTATACGGCTTACGCAGCTCATGGGCCTTTTTCATCCAATTGAAAAGTACGTTCGTCCGCACTTCATCCACAATTTCCCTCAGCAGCCCAAACCGTTTGATAGAGGCTTCTACAGGTGAGCCCGTCTGGTAGTCTTTCTGCTTGATTGCTGCATAATGCCGTTCAAGCAAAGCCGGTGTGACATTCGGGATCGACTCAAGCTTTTGGTAATCAGCCGGCGTGACATAAGACGTATGAACATCATGGATTAAACGTTCCGCCGGGGAGGGCGCAATGGTAGACTGGGCTGTCTGTTGCGGCATAAAGATATCCATGGGGTGAGAACCTGCATCTAAACGCTCAGCAATCGCATTCAGGCCGTTGTCCAGCTTTCCCATATGCGCCAGTGTGTGTTGACTGGGCTTTCTGGATAATACTTTGTCCTGGTAGGAAGGGTGACTATATAAAGTTGTCATATAAATCTACTCTTGGATTTTAGGCACGGGAATTATAAGTAAAAAGTATCCTCAAGCGATAGACATGCCTCAAAAAGACAACGCTTACCTGAAGCCCTTCACTTAAATGTCGGACTCATCCAGTTCGTTGAGGGTTTCCAGCGCTTGCCGGGCCGCTTGCTGCTGGGCTTCTTTCTTGGATTTTCCCGCCCCAATGCCCACCACTTCCCCGTTGATTGAAACCTCCACGTAAAACGTGCGGTTATGCGACGGGCCGGATTCTTTTACTGTGCGGTAAACCGGCAGCACACCGCCGTCCGCCTGGGTCAGTTCCTGCAAAGCCGCTTTATAGTTATCCTTGGTCTTGCTGAGATCGATTTCCGTCACGAAGCTTTCCAGTTGGGCCCGCACCATATCGCGAACTTCCCCGGTTTTGCCGTCCAGGTACATGGCCCCAAGCAGCGCCTCAAACGCGCAAGCCAGGTTGGATACCTTTTTACGCCCGCCGCTTTTGGCTTCGCTGGCCCCAAAAATAATGTACTCGCCCAGGTTCATCAGCTTGGCCACTTCGGCCAGCTTGGCATCGCTGACCACCACCGCCCGGATCTTGGTCAGCTCCCCTTCCCGGTAATCGGGAAAGCGCTCAAACAGGTACTCGCTGACTACCAGCTTCAGCACCGCATCGCCCAGGTACTCCAGGCGCTCGTAGTTTTCAAAGGCGGACAGCTTGTTCTCGTAAGTAAACGAACTATGAGTCAGCGCCCGGTCATAGAGTTCGTAATTGCGGGGACGCTTGATATTCAGCCCTTTCAACAAGGACAGAATCTGCTGCTTTCTGTCCTTATCAATTGGTTTGTCCTGGTTTTCTTTACCTTGGCTTTCGGAAGCCGTGGAAACCATGCGAGTTGTCCTTTATTAGCAAATTAGCGATTAGCGGTTTCTGGCCGCCGATGCTCCCGGAGAGAGAGGGAAACACGCGGCTCCAGCCGTACTATTGAGCGTTTATATTCAACGTATCGTTCAATTGGAACGAAAATTTAATGGAACTGTTCAAACCAGCGGATCACATCAAGCGCCAAACCCTGCCGGAGCACAATCCAATATATATAATAGTAGCAAACTGCGCCGGAAAAAATATAGCTGTCCGCCCGATCTAAAAATCCGCCGTGGCTGGCCAGCAACATGCCCGAATCTTTCAAGCCCACGTCCCGTTTCATCATGGACTCGGTTAAATCGCCCAACTGTCCTACAATGACCAGCAACACGCTGAGGATAACCGCGTGATACCAGGGCATCGGCCAGATGAGAGTGGTCAACAGGCCCAGCAACACGCCGCCCAGTAAGCCTCCGATGGCTCCTTCACGGGTCTTCTTGGGGCTAATTTCCGGGTACAGCAGGTGTTTTCCAAATGCCTTACCCACATAATACGCCGCAATATCGGAAGCGCTGATAACAGCCAAGGTCAATACCAGGTATTGCAAGCCCAATTGCCGCAACAGAATATAATAAACCGGCATATACACCATATACAGAATCACGATCAGCGTACCGCCGATATCCCCGATGTGGGCGCGGGGACTACGGAACAGCAGACGGAAAAAGCTCGCGATAATAGCAAGCGTGAGAATTGGGGAAAGCCATTTGGACTGATCCAGGCTGGCGACCAGCACCATCAGCACCGCAGAGGCCATGATGATGATTTGGGAAGGCTTAACGCCGATATTTCCCATCAAGGTCTTGAATTCCTGGTTGCCCAGGTAAATGGAAGCGAATACCAATAAAGACCAGAACCATCCGCCTACGGCGGCAGCCCCGAAAAAGACCACCGCAATAATGAGCCCCATGCGAACACGGGACAAACTACGCTTTCCGGCTTGACTAACCTCGGAGGCTTCCGTACGAATGGCTAAACCTCCATCACTTCTTTCTCTTTATCGCTGACCATCTGCTCCAGTTGGCCGATGTATTTATCGGTCAGCTTCTGAATTTTGTCCTGGCGCAGCTTCACTTCGTCTTCGGACAGGTTTTCGGCTTTCTTCAGCTTTTCCACATCGCTGGTGGCATCCCGGCGGATGTTACGGATAGCCACTTTGCCTTCCTCGCCGATTTTCTTGACGGTCTTCACCATTTCCTTGCGGCGTTCTTCAGTCAGCGGCGGCACGTTCAGGCGCAGCACCGTACCGTCGTTATTGACAGGCAGGTTGATATCGGACTTGGAAATGGCTTTTTCGATATCGCCCATCGAGCTTTTGTCATAGGGCTGAATGACCAGGGTCTGTCCTTCCTGAACCGTCACGTTCGCCATTTGGCGCACGGGGGTGGGAGTGCCGTAGTAATCCACCGTAACCCGGTCCAGAATGAGAGGGTTCGCCCGGCCTGTACGGATGGAGCCCATCTCGTACTGCACCGAGGCAATCGCCTTCTTCATTTTCTCTTCCGCCAAACTTTGAATATCGTCAGCCGACATTGTACTGAATCCCCGCATAAACGTATGACAATGCTGACATCTTAATTCAAGCCAGGCCGGTAAACAATACGGAAGAGAGGGGCCCGAAGTCACTTGTACCTCGAGCCCCTTTGAATATCGAATGCGTCGCGCGAAGCGACCTCTTAACGGATTGCGTCAGCTGAACTGCATCGACTCGCTCAGGCTGACCATGCCTTTCCGTTCCGGATCCCCGAATTTTTTGGGGAACTGGGTGGTCTTGCCGTAGCGGGCGCCCAGGAAGCAGGCGCCTTCCAAATCCGCCCCGGTCAGGTTGGCGCCCACCAAATCCGCGCCGGTAAAATCGGCATGGCTCAGGTTGGCGTCCCGTAAATCGGCGTTGGTGAGGATGGAGCCCCATAATATGGAACCGCGCAACTTGGTATTGCGCAGGTTGGCGCTACGGAAGTTGCTCCAGCGCAAGTCGGCGTTGGAGAGATCCGCGCCCTGTAAATCCGCGCCCGGCCCGATGCAATAGTGCATGAAATTGGGCATGCCCGAATACTTGGCCGGTGGAATAGCCGGATACGGCGAATATTGCCGAATTCTTCCTCCCGGCAGCTCAGGAGCCATTGGCTTGGATAACAATGGCCGGCCTTTTTTCGGTTGTGATGGCGTTTGCAACATGCCCAATTACCCTCAATTTTACTTATACACGTCTCTGTTTTATGCCCCAAGGGATCTGTTGATTCTCATCGAACTCTGGAAAACCGATAAATAAAGAATTGTAAAAGCGCGAAAAACTTTGAGTTCACTCCTACTCGAAGAAGTCTACTCAATTATATTTTTAAATACAGGGATTGCTATTGCCCAAATGGGGAATTGGACGCTTTTGGCTTTCTGAAACAATATCTTGGTGGTATGCTTTCGGCTATGCGACTGCTTTTAACCGTTTTAACCGATAGCCTGATTATCTGGACACGAAACTTTACACTCGTCTATATCTTTCTGTTCAGTCTCTTTTTATTAGGCGCTATCCTGCCGGAAGGCGTTTTGCCCGCCTGGGAATGGCGCTGGCTGCTGCTATTCGCGGTAGTTCTGCAGGTAATGGCCGCCATTGCCGCAGGCTGGTTCAGTATGGTGGCGTCCGCCTGCACCCGTTTTCTGGGTCGCCCCAGGGAAGAGGCGCTGCGGGACGTGTCCCCATTGGCGGCCTTTTCGCTTTACAAAGAATTTTTCCCCGGCATTGCCCGGTTTTTCCCCAGTATTGCCGGTGGCATGCTGATTCACGGCGTGGCCATCCTGCTGCTGTTTAACGTCATTCACCCCATGTGGACTGAAAACCAAGCCATTCTTGAAAAATTGATTCAGGCTGACCTAAGCCACCGGGAGACAGCCATTCAATCGTTAAGTTTTGCCGAACAGGTCAATCTGGGCAAGCTATCTCTGGTATTACTGGTTGGCATGTTCGCCTATATCGGCTTTCTACTGATTTTCATGCTCTGGCCGGCCTTTGTCGTCTATTATGGAGACGGTACCCTGAAGGCATTCTGGCGGGCCAGCCTGCAATACTTCAAAGACCCGCTGCGGATGTTCCCGCTGAGCGGCCTGTTCCTGCTGACGGGAACCTCTTTATATTTCCTGACTGCCTTATCCGCCATTGCAGGCCCACTGGTTCTGATTATGTTCCAGTTGTTTTTGCTGCTGATGCTGGTGTATATGGTCATTGCCGTCTTTGTTTACGTGTACCATGCGGTTGGCAAACCCGTGGAACAACCGGCAGAAAAACCTGACAGCGATACGGTCGGCCAACCTCCGGCTGTTTGAGGCGATGCCTGAGGAAATGACACCCAAGCCCAACCCAGCTTCAAGCGGCAAACCGGCTGCCAAATCCGTCATTGCCATCGTGGGGCCGACGGCCACCGGAAAAACCGCCATGGCCGTAGAGGTTGCCCAATGGTTGAACACGGAGATCGTCTCCGCTGATTCCCAGGTGCTATACCGGGAACTGACCATTGGCACCGCCAAACCGACCGAAGAGGAGAAGCAGGGCATTCCTCACCACATGATTGACGTGGCCGCGCCGGATGAGTCCTTCAGCGCGGCAGCCTATCAGGCGCAGGCGTCCGCCCATCTGGAAACATTGTGGAAAGCAGATAAAGTACCGGTGGTAGCCGGTGGAACGGGTTTTTACCTGAAGGCCCTGCTCCAGGCGGACTTTATTCCGGACGTGCCCCCCAACGATGCGTTCCGTGCCGCCATGGCCGACTGGGCGGAACAACAAACCGATCCTGAAGCGCTGCATCAATTGCTGCGGGAAAAAGACCCGGAACGGGCGGCGGCATTGCATCCCAACGATCGGGTGCGGATTATCCGGGCGCTGGAAATTATCGAGGCCACCGGCCAGCCCGTTCCCAAACGCAGCGAGAACAAAGGGCTCAACGTGCAATGGTTCGGGTTGACCTATATGGACCGGGACTTGCTGCGCCAGCGGATCGATCAGCGCATTGACGCCATGATGGCCCAAGGCTGGCTGGAGGAGGTGGAGGGGCTGGTTCAGCGGTACGGCCCGCAGGCCCATGCCTTGGGGGTGGCGCACGGCTACCCGGAACTGGTGCAGGTGGTGCTGGGTCAGCGCTCGTTGGAAGACGCCCTGGAACAGATTCGCATTAATATTCACCAGTACGCCCGTCGGCAAATGACCTGGTTCCGGCGTAATCCGCAGGTGCAATGGCTGTTCTGCGATCAGATGACAGGCGAGCAATTGCGGAATTTCGTAAAAACCCGTATAACAGAATCAGTTTGCGGATGAGTTGCGAATTGTAAACTTTTCCACGAATGGCTGCGACAGTCATCGCAATTTTTGAAGGGGTTTCTATTTTTTGTACGTATGAACACCACGATTGATATCGGCCCAAGCGCCAGCCCTGTTATCAGCCCAGTTAGTCACAAGGATGGGATACCCATGACCTCCGAGATACTGAACGTCGTAATCGACGAACGTAAACAGTTGTCCAGCGTAGACAATGCCGCGCTGCTGGAAGCCGGACGAAATTTCACGGCCAGTCAGGCATCGCACCGCCGGGTGTTCAAGGATTACATCCTGTCTTCCGAGATCTTCTACGTAGACAACACCCTGAACTAGGCAACGGGAGAACGAGCTTATTCTACCGGGGAGAACCCGGCGGGAATGGGACAGGTTTTGTCATCCACACAAGTGCCCGCATAGCCGAACAGGTAAATGCGTCGAATCGTGAGCGGGGTACCCGTAGGGGTAGGAGTCGGGCCAGCGCCCGCGTTGAAAAAGTCGAACTGGTTGCAATGGGTAATCCGCAGTTTACTGGCCTTGCGCACACCGGCCTTACCGAGATCGAAGGTCGCCGTTCCATAGACCACCGGCATTCCGTTTACGGTTAAAACCTGGCTGGAGCCGACCTTGGTGGCGCCGGGGGTCAGGTTGTAGCATTCGGTATTATTGCAAGCCTCCAGCACATAGCCCTGCTGCATGGCCGCGTCCTGCTCCACGTAAATATCGGTGCCCGGCCCGTCCACCAGAGGAAACGTCAACTGGACCACCTTGGAGTAGGAACCGATATTGCCGTCCACCGGCTGAATTTTGAGGGGGCCGGTAAATTGGGTGAGATCGTAGCGCAAGGCGCGGGCCGTGGACTTGGCGTTGGATTCAATACTGCTGATGCCCAGCGGCGTGAGCAAAGGGGTGGGAATACCGGCCTTGGCGGTAATGGTAATGCTGTCGTTGGTGTCGTTGCTGCTGGCGGTCGCGGTCGCGCTAAAGCCGCCCAGGGAACTATTGCTGACAATGGCGTTGAAGGTGGAGGTCGCGATGCCTTGCGCGCCACCGGAATCGGGCGTGGGCTTGCCGCTGCCGTCCGTTTTACCGTAATAGGCGGCGGCACCGGCCATGGCCGCATTCATGCTGGCCCGTTGCAAGTCGCCTTCAATAAAGGCATGCAAGCCGGTATATATGGAGATCCCCATAAAGCCGATAATCATGACCGCCACGGCGCATAGAATGGCCAGGTTGGCGCCCCGCTGCTTTCTGCGAAACGGACGGGTATGGCGGGAGATTGATAGTTGCGGGGATTGGTTCAGCACGTGGAAATCCTTATAAGTATTTTCAGGCTGGTTACTGAGTCATTATAGATTCGCATTAAGGCGGCGGGTTCGGGGTGCCGCCCGGAACCCAGGCCGTGTTGGCCGGGCGTACTTCCGCGCCGGAGTTGGCAGGTTCCAGCAGGTTCCGGTTAATGGCCTCGCCGACCTTTATGGTGAAACCGGGGATAAAACTCGCGGTGGGGGTAAAGTTTTTGGAGCCCACCATAATACTGGTGTACGGAGATCCGGTTGCCACGGTTACGGAATCGATAAGGGAGCCGGTGTTGAAGTTACCTTTGACATTACTGCCGTTCATATACCCTTGCAGGGTTCCTCCACCCACGGCGCCGGTTTCATTGCTCAGGTCCAGCTTTTTCATGGCGGGCATCTGTACTGCGTCCGAAGCCATATGGGCCTGGTAGGTACCCATACCGAAACTGAAGCCGCCGATTAATACCAGCACCAGAATGGGCATGACCAATACGAACTCAACCAGGGACTGACCAGCCAGAGACTGACCGGAATACCCTTCGGTGAATCCGTATGCCTGAGATGCCAATGTATGTTTACGGTATTGCGTCATCAAGATGCTCTGCCTATTCCTGTCCTGCTGTCTGTCAGATGATTGCCCATCAGTCAGGGATATAAATATTCGGGTGAGGGAGATGGTTGTCGTCCGCCGGAGCGGTTAACTGCCCCTGAAAAGAAGAGTCCTCCGGCCTTTTCGCCGGTTGCCGCACCACTGCCATCCGTTACGGCCGCAAAACTGGTAAATCCGGATAAGCCGTTGTCCATATCGCCATAGGCGGAAGCTCCCAACCCGTCGGTTTTAAAGGTGCTGCCGCTGAGGCTGGATTTGGTATGCCCGCTGGCGGACATAAAATACTCGCCCATAATGCTGGTGGCATCCGTTACGGTCAGCATAACGCCTGCCGAAAACAGGATGATGCTGGCCGGAACAGCGTACTCCATCAAGGCGTTCCCTTGATGCCGGACGTGTTTTAAGTGCTGTCTCAACTGCTTCATACGTTCGTCTTCTTCTCCGGTGAGTAGTGATCCAAACGCGTTTTATCCGATATAAACCCTATCGGCCGGAAGGAAGAAAACCTGAACCGTTTACCCCTCAATTTTAAAAAAAGTTCATAAATGGTTTAAATTTTCAAATAGCCCCTCAAACAGTGAAACGGATTATGAGCATCCGAGGGTTGAGGGATAACCGGCGGCAGTTTCCCTTGCACATCTCTCACTGCGAAAACAAACTGATCCACAATACAAGGAGGGGCCGGTATACCGGCAGTCTTCCGTAATTGCTGCAGGGGCCTGGCATACGCATAGCCCAGAATCCCTCCAGCAGAAGCGGCGGCAAGATAAGGCATTACTCTCAATGTCATCGGCATTGTCTTACTAAAGACATCCTATTAGTGTCTGCCTATACAATGTGTCCAGTATAGAAAGTCAACATTGGGAGTCAATTGCTTGAACGCGCAAGTTATCGGCGCTTCAGGTCCTGGATTTCAAAATCCGGGCCGGCGTCTTCCGCTTCCGGCTTAAAGCGGGTTCTGGCTCCGCCGATCCGCACCCCGCTCAGCCGGAACAGGGCGAATTGGGTTTTCACCGGCTTGCCGTCCTTGAAGTATTCCCGCTTGCTCAGGTTCTGGCCGGTAAAGCTATCTCCGTCCACGGTAATGGTGACCGTCTCGGAAATGGTAATCCGCCCCACTTGATTGCTCTTTAAAAAGGTGGCCGTATTGCCTTCCGCCGCCTTCACATCAATGGAAGCCGAGGCCCCGTTCTCCGGGTTGGAAATAATCACCTGGTCCCCCACCCGCTCCAGCATCCAGATGTTATTGGAAACCGGATAGGTTTCGGGCACGTTGGTTTGCAGCAGATTCCCGGTCACACTCCATTGCCCATACATCGCCGGGGGCAAATACAAGGTTTTGGAAACCGTGGCCGTTAACGGGGCCCGCATGGTAAACACGGGCTTGGCCTTACCGCTCCGTACCGGCTTGCCGGAGTCGGACTGAGCCGGCGTATCCGGCGGAGAACCCATGTACGGATCTTGATCCAGCTCCTGCGCCCATCCGATACCGGAAGCACAGCAGATCATCAGACCCAGCACAGCGGCCCAGGCCAATACCCGATTGGAAGAAAATGGGCTTGGGCGCGCAATTGGGATCATTCAGCCATTCCGTCTCATTTGCGAATCTCGAACGTTTCGATGCTTTCCCCGAGCAAGGGCTCCAGAATGGCCTGATTTTCTATCGACACATCCTCCACCACGGCGCTGGGCGTTCCCCGTTGCATCCAGTCCAGAATCTCTTCCATTTGGGGTTTTGCGCCTTGCAGCCATGCTTCCACCCGACCATCGGGCAGGTTGCGGCACCAGCCGTGGATGTTCAGGTTACGGGCCAAATCGGCCAACGCAAACCGGTAACCCACGCCTTGCACTTTACCGGAAATCAAAACACGACGCGCAATCGTTTCAATGGAAGTTTTGGATGAAGGCATATTACCGTCCTATGTTATTGATGTGTGCTTCAGTAACTAGGCCATATTGTAAAGCATTTTTGGGGCGGAAACCTCATCTCGGCGGCCTCGTCTCCTACCATAGGAGGATGCCGACCAACCCGGCCCCATGACATCTTTAAATTGTAAGAAGGGTGGTTTGACCTGTAAAGGTTTCAAAAAAATTTCCCAAAATTTCCCGGCGCTTCAAAAGTCCAGTTTGAAGATCTCGGATGGACAGGGAACACATCCTGCATATTGTTTGAATACCAATCGAGGGAAACGGCCATGCAGCAGAATGCCCAGAATGCCCAAAAGCAACCCCATCCGTATTGGCATCCAAGCGGGTCGGCCATGGCGACCCTTCTCATCACGTTGGCCTGTTTAACCCATAGCATTCCGGCAGCCATCGCTCAAGCGCCTCAAAAGCTGCATAGTCAAACACCCCGCCAGCCGGAACTGGATGTGTCCCAGTCCAAGGGCAAGCAGTCCTCCAGCTCCGCAAAACCATTCGTGCTTCGAGAAACCTATCATCAGCAGCAGTCCACGGATCAAAGCAGCCACGGCGTGGTGGGATTGGACATGACCATCCGCCCCGACAGTTACCCCATCGTTCAATCCGTATTTCCCGGCACTCCGGCCCAACAGCAGGGGATTCGACCCAAGGATATATTAGTGGCCATTAACGGCATCCGCACCTATGATAAAAACGTGGATGAGGTGGATGCCCTCATTTCGGATGTGCCGGGCGACACCATAACCTTAACCGTAATGCGGGGTGCCCAGCTCAAGCAAATCCGTTTAACAGTCGTGTCGGTGGATAGCTTATCCAGAGAAATGCAGGCCAGCTTCTCTTATTTATTGCCAGAACCATAATTAGTATAGAGCCACCTTACTTACACTAATCTGTATGCTCACCGGATTTCATCTTGTTATCTATACTAATTTTGTCACCCAATTCGTCCCGCTCTGTCTGTGAAAGGTGTGTCAAAAGTTCAACACCCAGACGGAAGCCACCTTTAATCCATTCTTGCTCAATGACCTTATAGGGAATTTCCTTGCCAAACACTTCCTGTTGCCAAAGACTGATCGCTTCATTAGGATTTGATGCCTCAATGGGGTGGTTAGACTCTGCTCTTACACAAATCCGGTAGTTAAGTTTCTTTTGCTGGCTCATTTTCTGAGGTCCTGCGCTTACTTAGCTTTAATGGAACCACTTTTTACACCGAATTAATATTAGCAAGTGCGACATATTGCTTATTGCCGTGATTTAATACCGAACAAAAATGCCAAACAAAATGGAATATCCTAATTGGAGGTAGGGTTTGATCAGCCTCTAAGCCATCTACCGCAGAGATAAGATATTCCTAAAAAGAATAAGAACGGGTCGAGCCGGAGCCTCGGATAACGGCTCAGAGTAGTGAGCCTGGTCAGCCATGTGGCCCAACCCGTTCAGTAGGAATTAGCAGGTCATTAGGTTCATTGAAAACCAGCGGGCGCTACACGCAAACGGCTTGGCGAATCAGTTCGTCCCGGTTCGGTGGTTGCCCCCAACCGGCATGCAACCCATCCGCGCGAGCCTCCTGAATACGGAGCGTCGCCAGATGCTGGGCGGCATCCCAGGGCAGTAAATGTCGACGACGCGCGTAATCGAAGACCCTCAGCGTGGTGTCGTAAATTTCCAGGGTTTTATCGGTCGCCTGCCGGAAGGATTTGCGTTCCAGCTCACAGGCCACCATTATCACGCCCCCGGCATTAATCACAAAATCCGGCGCGTACAAAATACCCCGCTTATGCAGAATGGCCGCCACCGATTCATCCGCCAGCGGATTATTAGCGCCCCCAGCCACGATTTTGGCCTTCAGGGTATGGGCAATGGTTTCGGTAATCACCCCGCCAATGGCATTGGGAGAGAACACATCCACCTCCAGCCCGAAGAGTTCTTCCGGCTTGCACAGGCGTACTGCCGGATACGCTTCTTTCACATTGGCCATGGCATGCAGATCGATGTCGGACAGATACACGGTGCAACCCGCCTCCAGCAAATGCCCCACCAGCAGAAAGCCTACTTTTCCGGCACCCTGGACGGCCACTTTCAACCCGTCCAGATCATCCCGGTTCAGTTGCTCTTTAACCGCCGCCTGAATACCCTTGAATACCCCCAGCGACGTCAGGATCGCGGAATCCCCCAGACCGCCGTCCTCTTCCGCCAGCCCCACAATATAAGGCGAGTATTGCCGCATGGTTTTCAAATCCTGGGTGTCGGAGCCCACATCCCCCGCGCCAATATAATTCCCTTTCAGCAGGCTGATACGTTCGGCAAAGGCTTTCAACAGTTCCGGCGTTTTTTGGTCCGGATTATCCAGAATCACCACGGATTTGCCGCCGCCCAGGTTCAGCCCCGCCACTGCCGATTTATAGGTCATGGCCCGAGACAGGCGCAAGGCATCCGTCAGCGCTTCGACTTCGCTGGCATAGGGTTTCATGCGGCAACCGCCCAGCGCCGGCCCCAAGGTCGTATCGTGAATGGAGATGATGCCCCTTAGCCCGGTATGCGGGTCCGCGCAGAAGAAAACACCCTCATGCCCACGTGAATGGATCAGATCAAAGTATGACATTTTATTGTTACCCCACTAATGCAAAACTAATGCAGAAAATATGCCGCTTTTAACGGCGCCCCAAGGTACAGCCCGGTCAGCGAAAGAACCAGGCTCAAGTTACCGGTATTATGGGAAGACCATAGCGCCTCGTCAATCTTCGTGTGCGATTCACCGTAAGGGGTGCTTTCAGAGGCAGGCGGCTCCGCACTTTCCAGAAGCCCCTCTCCCCAAAGTCCCGCCTCGCCGGATAAAGCGACATTGGGCAAAACGGCATCCTCTGCAACCGTTTGCCCGGACTGTAGAGCCTTTAGGGTTGCCAACTCCTCTTTTAACGCTTTCAGCTTGGCGACCTCGGCCTTCATGGCATGGTATTTTTCCTTGCAGGCGGCGGCCCATGGCTCAAAGGCGCAACCGGGCGCCATCACCACAAACGGCGTATCCGGGTAATCCCGGCAGAACTGAGGCCGATCTTCCCACACGCCGCATTTGTTATCCGCGGTTTGGTAGCGGCATTGGTAAAAAACAATGTCCTCTTCCGTCTTGAATTCATCCGGCTGCTTTTTGGCAGCGGCCAGCGTCCGCTCCACAATGCCGGGCACCACGGCCTCCGCTTCTTCCCGGCGGAGATACGGCACCATAATGGAGAAAAACCCTTGCGCAAATTCATCCCCATTGGCGGCGCGCGCCATTAACTTGTGATACGGCGTACTGGGAGACGCACCCTTGCAACAGGCCCCGGTATTGCAGCACCGGGGCAGCGGTATGCCCAGTTCCTTTTCAAACAGGTTTGCCATGCAGGCCGTCCGTTCCCAATTCGGGTTGATTCACCACTGCTTAAATTGTGAACGAAACGCGGACATTTGCCATCCTGCGAACAAGCGAATTCAGGAAAGGCGCCGGATGCCTGCGATTCAGGCTTCTGCGCGGGAGGTCAGTTTCTGGTAATCATTCACCCGGTTACCGTGCAATTGACCCAATAACTGGAAGCGCTTGTCCTCCAGTTCCCGAATATGGGCCAGACAATCATCCTCTTCCGGCGTGCCGGTATCGCATTGGCGAGCCAGCTTGTACGACTCGGCCAGTTCCTGTTCCGTTTGTTGCATTTCGGTCAACAGATTTAAAAACTGTTCCTTGCCTCGCATGAAACCCAAGAGTTGCATACGCTTTTGCAATTCCCGTTGAGACAGTTGATCGGGACTGGTTTTACGAGTGCGGCTGGTTTTCGTTTTCTTACTCATAGCTGGAAACCCCTAAATATAATGCGCTAAATAAATAAAAACAATATGTAAATCAAGATTGCGTATCTGTTTCCAATATTAGGTATATATTTACGATTCATTCTGAAGCGCGCTGCCCAGCCTGTATCGACCCGCTCTCCTGCAGGTGGTGTATATTCATGCGCGGCGGCCCGCATTTCATTGAGTTTGATATGTGGAGCCGGTATAATTCGAAGCATCGGCACAACTCAAGTGCCAGGCAAGAAAGTGGGCGTTAGACTACCAACTTCAAATTCAATTGGATTTGTCATTTATGGCCCCAACGCCAACTGCCATCGGTGGGAAAATTTTTCGCAGTCAAAAATATATAATTTAGTACAATATAAATACAAGTGTTTTTAGGGATACTGAAGCAACTCGGCATAGTGCATTAACCAGTGTTACACCATTGTAAATTTTGACGGGACCTGACTAAAGCTTTGCGTGAATTTGACGAACACCTCAAAGTGAGCTACCAACCACGAGGGAGAGGTCATCAATGACAGATTTCACGGGATTTAATCCTGATAAAAACCTGGGGGCCAACTTCAACGCCAACCGACAGGGCAAAGGCTCCAAGCCCGACGCCAATGCGGACAATCAACCCCAGGCCACGCCCCCTGGCGATCCGTATGCCAGCCTGAAAATGGATCCGGAACGGATGATGAACCTGCTATCGGCCCAGGCCAGGTTCAACATTCCCAGCAACATTGAAAACCCCGGCATCGAGAAGTCGATGTTCGCCTTTACGCAAGCCGTTTCACCGGAACGTCACGCGCGGGTCACCCGGCTGATGAACCAGGCTTACACCACGGAATTCGGCACCCCACCCAATCCTGAAACCCTGCAAACCATGGTGGACGATTATCTGATTGGACAAGTCGTCATCCAGCAGGCGTAACCGTTTTCCGATTATCATCAAGAAGCTCACAAGGCCCGGCATAAAATCCGGGCCTTTGTTTTGGGTACCCACTCATGGGCCGGGCACATGCAGAATCGCGCCCTTGGAAATCCGCCACGCCAAGTGCCGGGCTTCGTCCTACAACCGGCATAGGATTACACCTTGCCACTTTCCGAAAATAGTGCAATGATGACTTTACGGAGGCTTCCGTCTTTAGTATGATCGCTTGCGGGCTGAGGAAGAGAGAGATTTTCATCGGCATCGTGGGTATCTGAAGAGAGAGCTATAATAATCACTATCTGAGAGTCTGATTTGTAGAATTATTAGGAATGGCAAGAGGTTTTTCCCATTGAGCGCTACATCCGAAAAAGAATCCGCCAGCAGCCAGAAAGCGTCCAACCGCAGCGAAAAAATCCTGATCGTCGATGATGAGGCCAGCATCCGCCGCATTCTGGAAACCCGTTTCAAAATGCTGGGCTTCGACACGGCAACCGCCGCCGACGGCGAGGAAGCTCTGGATGTATTCGGCAAGTTCGGCCCGGATATCGTGGTGCTGGACATTATGATGCCCAAAATGGACGGATATGGCGTTACCAAGGAAATTCGCAAACAGGCCGACACCCCCATCATCATCCTGACTGCGTTGGGCGATGTGGCGGAACGGATTACCGGTTTGGAACTGGGCGCCGACGATTATGTGGTGAAACCCTTCAGCCCGAAAGAACTGGAAGCCCGCGTAAAATGCATTATGCGCCGCACGGCGGCTAAAGGCGGCGGTGGAAGCACGGCCACCAGCAAGGAAACCAACAACGTGGTAGTGGTCGGCAACCTGAAAGTGGACCTGAATAAGCGCCAGGTCTTCAAAAAGAACGAGCGGGTCCGCCTGACCGGTATGGAATTCAGCCTGTTGGAGCTGCTGGTGAACAATTCCGGCAAGCCGTTCTCCCGTGGCGAAATTTTGCAGCATGTCTGGTCATACCCGCCGGATCACCGGATTGATACCCGTGTGGTGGATGTGCATATCAGCCGTCTGCGTTCCAAGCTGGAAACCGATATCAGCAACCCGGAACTGATTTTGACCGCTCGCGGTATCGGCTACATGTTCCAGAAGATCGACTAGATCGAAACGGAAGAATGAAGCATCTGACCGCCACCGTTCGCTAATCTCAGGTTAGAATAGTGGCAGGGCAGGTTGGTTTGCCGGTCATTCAATTTGGATAGAGGCGTTCGGATTCATCATGAGTTTCCCGCGTTCCCATCGTATCGCGCAACATACGGCATTGGTGGTATTGGCCTGCTCGCTCATCGGGCTTAGCGCTTGCCGCAGCGATCGGGTTTCGGTGAACGCCAAGGACCCCAACAGCCCGCAATATGCTTACCGGCTGGATGAATTGGCCTTGCTGCAAATGGCGGCCGATGACATTCATGAAATGGAACGCCGCAAGCAATACGGCCAGATTTATGATGAATACGGCAGCGATGGTTTCAAAAAGAACGTCAGCCGCCGTCGTTTCCTGATTATGAGCAACTGCGTGGAAACCCACCTGGGGGGTATTGAGGAGTTTAATCCCAATGAACTGGGCTTTCGGCGAAAATTCGTGGGCGGCGAGAATTCCAAAAACTTCCTGGATGTGTTGAACCGGAAAGTGATTCGAATTCAGGGAAGCATTGAGGAGCAGCTTGTTTTTGTGCCCAACGGGCTGAATTTCAGGTTGAACGGCTTATATTGGATTGCCAAGGATAAGCAATTCCTGCAATGTATTGCCAACAGCCCGCATTTGGAAGCGGAAACCGCACCCAAACCGGAAGGGGAAGAGACGGCCGAACAGGCCCAACCCACCGAAAGCGGTGAACAGGCAACGCAAACGCCTCCCGCATCTGAATCCGCAGAGCAAAGCGGTTCCAAACCCCAGGAAAATGCGACACCTGAGGCAACGCCGCAGGCCGCGCCGTCGAATGCGCCGCCCACGCCGGTACAGGGCATGAATGCGTCCGAGATCAAGAAGCAACCGCTGGAAGCAAGACCAGCCGGTGCGGGTGCCGTCATTGACGAACGGCCCGTACCTAAAAAGCGCAAATCCCAGGATAGCGGCAATACGACCACGCCGGAATCGGGGAAACCGGCTCCAACGCCGTCAAATGCGCAGGAGCCCCCGCCTTCCGATCAGCCACCGATTCCCCAACAGGAAGACGACTAAAGCCTTCCAACAGGTTTAGGCTCGTATCAGACGGTTGGCATCCCTATATGATTTGTAAGCGGCCGTCATCCCGGAATTGAATGGGCTTAAACGGCGCGCCGGCCCGTTGCAGACCCATCGCAAAATACGTTTGCAACGGCATGGGCGGCAGGCCGGTATTTTGCTGGAGACGCTCCGGGTGAGAGAAATCGGGGAATTCCTTGTTGCTCACGGAGAATTCACCCAGCGCCACGCTGTATATTTTTTGGGGGTTTAACGTTTCCCATTGACGGGTATTTTTGTTGAGCACATACGCCTGCTGCACCTGGCCGGTCTGCTTATTCATGGACACCGCCATGCCGGAGGGATGCAGCATGCCCGGATGGGCTTCCCGCTTGGCCACACCTTCGGCCGATTTGGAGAGCGATTTCAGAATTTCCTCGCCGGAATAGTTGACCTTCACAATCGGATCCTTAAAGGGCATCAGGGCCTCGATGTCCTGGTCTGTTAATGCTCCAGGTTCAATATTGCTGCGGATTTCCGAGGAGCGCACAAAAGCAATATCCGCATCGGTATGCGCGCGAATGGCGTCCGCCGTGAACTGGGCCACCGGGTCGGCATGGTACTGGTTATCGTTACAATCGTAAGCCGTGGTAATATCGGCGATTTTCTGCGGCGTCCCCAGCACGGAATTCTTCATGACCGTTGCCTGTGGGTTGATGGGAAAGGCCGCCGTATCGAACAGCCTGTTTTGCTGCGGAATCACCCGACCCAGGGGATCAAACAGCAAATCCGCCACGCCGATGTATTGGGCGTTTTTACCCGCCTGCAGAACCAGTACCGGCTCCCCTCTCGGCGTTTGCAAATAGTTGTAACCGGGCGTGATGCCTTCGATGACATCATGCGAATGCCCGCCAATGATCACATCAATGCCCGGTACCATCTGGGCCAGCTTCCGATCCAGATCGGTGCCCATATGCGAGAGCAAGATGACCTTATTGATGCCCTGGCTTTCCAGCCATTCCACCTGGGCTTTCACGTTGGCTACGGTTTCCGGGAAACTCTGAACCGTTTCGCCCTGCATTTTGGCCTTGCTGTTGACCACCTGCTTCAGCTCCGGCGTGGTCACCCCAATGAGGCCATAAACGCCATGATTATCCTGAACAATCTGCGGGCCGATCCGGATTTTACCGTTCCGCACCATCTGATCCATCGCGCTGCCGGGCGGAATCCTCAGATTGGATACTAAGGTGGGAAACGTCGCATACTCCAGCGCCTTGGCATAGTGCTCGCTACCCACATCAAACTCATGGTTTCCCGCCGTCACCGCATGGTAACCAATCATATTCATCAGGCGAATGTTCAAGGCCCATTCATGCGGCTCCTTGCCCACATTGTTGTCGCCGGAATTCAAACGGAGCACATCCCAGCCACCCTGGCGCCCCTGTTGAGACAGTATAGAAAAGGCGCTAACCAAATGGGGTAGCGCCTTGAACTTTTCATGCGGGTCGTTATTGGAAACGATACGGAGGGAAGCATAACCCGGAAGCTTTGAAGCGGGGGGGATGGGGGGCAAATATACGGGTGATCCCTCCAATGGGGGTTTCATGGCCGGGATGGCCGCTGCTGCCAGGGTAGCCGCTTGTCGAATAAATTGATCACTGATCCTGCCGTTCATCTCCGACAGTTGAGGCAGTAAATCCGCAGGCTGCTTGAGCCCGGGCAGGTTTGGACGAACGCCCGTTATCCCCGTCATTAAGGCAGGCATGGGCAGTGTGGCTACGGTCATGATCCTTTCAAACCCTCGGCAGTGATCCTCACATCGCTGAGTGAATAAAACCTCAACATACAGTGAATTGCCTCCCGCGCGGATTTCCATGAATCCTTGTAAGGGACAGGGCAAGGCAGGCCAAACATACTAAAAAGCCACCTTCCCGCTCCTGGTTCCGGAGCATCAGGGGGCTATGCTGATTGAACATACTTTCCACTGCTGGAAGTTCAAACCCTTCTCTGCGATACGCCATCATTAAAATGGAAAGGCATTTCGTATACAAGAGGGTAATCGCGCGGTCCGCTACGGAGGATTTACAAAATAGCCGCCCGGGCGATGGCAGAGCGGGTCGGACAGGGCTAAAATGACCCATATCTGCCAATGGGGAGGGAATTTATGGAAATTCTGGACGTGATATCCGCCAAATTGAACCTGGCGCAACGGGTTGCCAGGGAACTGGTCGACAATTACAAGATGATGGAAGACGCCGAACGTCTGGAAAAAGCCAATACCATTCTGGACCAGGTTAACAGTTATCTGCAAATCGAGGGAAACCTGATTTTTCCGTTCATCCGCAAAAACGGCGAATGCGACGATTTGCTGGAGCGGGCTCGAAACGTCCACCAGGAAATTGAGAAGCTGACCGAACACGCCATCATGATGCACGTGGATGAACCCAGCGGCGAGTTTTACAATGACATGCGCCGGTTGATCGATCTGCTGGACGTAGCCCGCAAAACGGACCAGCAGGCGATATTCCCTTGGGCAAACGCCTACCTTAGCGAGGAAGATCAACTGTATGTGGCCAGTAAAATGAAGAACCAGATGACTCACGAGTCTCTTCCTTCGTCGGGTATGACCATTTACTAAGCCCTGCCCCAAGACAGGGTTCGGAATACGAGGTTGCCTATCCTTCCTGCCGCCAATGGTGGCCGGAGGATAGTGTGTTTGAGGCAAGTGAAACAGCATGACGAAACAAACGGCGGTGATAACCGGAATCGGGTGCATCAGCCCCAACGGGGTGGATAAGCCGCATTATTTTAACGCCCTCAACCGGGGCATCAGTGGCATCCGACGCATTACGTCGTTTCCGGTGGAAACACTGCCCTGCCAAATTGCGGGGGAAATACAGGACTTTGACCCGCTGATCTGGATATCCCGAAAAGATGCCCCGCATGTGCCGCGCACCGTCCCTCTGGGCATTGCCGCAGCCACCGAGGCGCTTAGGGATGCCGGAATAGACCCCGCACAATTAACGGCGGAGGAACGTCGCCGGTTTGGGGTGCTGGTGGGCAGCGGCGGGGGCGGTGTTGAATTTGCGGAGCGGCAATACAAACTGTTTTTTGATGAAACACCCTATCAAAACAGCGTCTATGCCATTCCTTCCAACACCATGGGCACCCTGTCCAGCGAACTGTCCATGCGGTTTGATTTAAAAGGATTGAGCCATGTGATTTCCACCGGCTGCACCAGCTCCACGGACGCTATCGGGTACGCCTACCACCATTTGCAGGCGGGAAGATTGGATCGGGTATTGTGCGGGGGAATCGACGCCCCGATTACGCCCGGTACCATGACCGGCTTCAGCCTGATGAAAATTATTTCCCGCGCCTGGAATGATCAGCCCGATAAAGCCTCCCGCCCTTTCTCCAGAAACCGGGACGGCTTTGTGCTGGCGGAAGGCGCTTGGCTATTCCTGCTGGAGCGATTGGACTGCGCGCTGGAACGAGGCGCCCGCATTTATGCGGAAGTGGCCGGCTACGGTGCGACATGTGACGCCTACCATCGGGTGCGGCTGGATGAGTCCGGCGAGGAGCCGGCACGAGCCATTCAACTGGCCATGCAGGACGCAGGATTAAATCCCCAAACGGACGCCGGAACGATTGATTACATCAATCTGCATGGCACCTCCACTCAATTGAACGATCGGACGGAAACCCGCGCCCTGAAATTGGCGTTCGGCAAGCAGTCCTATCATATTCCATCCAGCAGCACCAAATCCATGATTGGCCACCCCCAGGGGGCCAGCGGCGCGGCGGGAGTCGCGGCCGCCATTTGCGCCATGGAAACCGGTCTGTTGCCGCCCACGCTTAACTTAACCGATCCTGATCCCGATTGCGATCTGGATTATGTGCCGGACATCGGCCGACGACACTCGGTGGAATGGGCCGTCTGCAATTGCATCGGCTTTGGCTCCAAAAACAGCGCATTGGTGTTGAAAAAATGGAGCGGCTGACGAGCTTCTTCAACAAGGTGTTAAGCAAAACGTGTTGTAACTGAGGAATTAACCCTGATGAGCGGCCTGTTCACCCTGTTTAAATCACGCAAGCATGAAGATGAATGGATGGATTTACCCTCCACGTCCACCGGTGAATTTACGGAAGCGTTGCGGGATATCCAATGGGTCAACCGCAATCTGGGCGGTACTGAGGTTTTGCTAAGCGCATTTCAATCCATGCTGCCCTCCGATTTACCGGCAGCGTTGTCAGTGCTGGACATCGGGACCGGCTCCGCCGATATTCCGCGAGCGTTGGCAAACTGGGCCCGCGCCGCCAACCATCTCAATTTACCTCCACTTCACATTACCGCTTGCGACATTCATCCGGTGGCCGTCTCCGTCTCTCGGCAATTATGCCAAGGATACCCGGAAATTACCGTGGTGCAGGCCGACGCGCTGAATTTGAGTTATACGGAAAACAGTTTTGATATCGTGATCAGCTCCATGTTCCTGCATCATCTGGATAATGCGCAAGCGGTTCAATTGTTACGGGAAATGGCCCGGATCAGCCGAATCGGATTGATTGTGAACGATTTGGAACGTCATCCGCTGGCCTGGCTGGGAATCAAGACCCTGGGCCATTTAACCCGCAAAGGGCGAATATTTAAAAACGATGCGCCGCTCTCCGTTTTACGCGGATTTGACCGCTCTGATTTGGAACGGTTAAAACAGCAAAGCGGGCTCACCACACTGGAGATTCAACATCATCGTCCTTACCGCTGGGTGCTATGCTGGCGCAGGGAAAACGCTTCGATACGGCAACCATAAAATTGCGTCTCGGTAATGGGACTCTGTTCAAAAGGACAAGAGATGCCAAACATCATTATTTGCGGTGGCAGTCTGGCCGGCATGGCTTGCGCGATTCGGCTGAAGCAGCTTGGCTACGACCCGGTTATTTTCGATAAAAGCCGCTTTCCGCGAAAAAAATTATGCGGGGAATTCCTGGGGCCGGATGCATTCCCGTTGCTGCAAATCCTGGGTGTTTTTGAATCGGTGAAAGCCCATGCGTATGGACCGGTTGAAAAAACCTTGTTCTACAACCAAAAAGGACAGGCGCTCACCATCCATCATCGTTGGATTCATCGCCAATGGCCTTATGCCTTGGCCATACCCAGGGAAACGCTGGACAATTTGCTGATTCGGCATGCACAAGACTTAGGTTTGCAATGCCACGAACAATGCAGAATTACGGCAGCTATCCGGTTACGGAATGCAAAATTTGTAGTGGAAGTTCTGCGGGAAGAAGCCGATTTAACCCGCCCCAAAGAACAGGCTGAGGCGGAGATTCTGGTTGACGCTACGGGTCGCAATGGAAATCTGTTTTTACAGGCGCATCCGCCGCCCAAGGCCCAAGGCAACCACCGGGTGGGCATTCAATGCCATGTCCGTTTCAATGAAAAATTACCTCAAAAGGATTTGGCCATGTTTCTGTTTCCGGGTGGCTATGGCGGCATTCAACCCATTTCTTCCCAAACAGCCAACCTGTGCATGATGCTGGATGCCAGCCTTGCCAAAAGCATGCACGATCCGTTTCGGGATTTCATTACCGCCACGATTGGCCAGAATCCCGCAGCCAGCCACTATTTAACCAACACCTCTCGGGACGGCGACTTTAGCACCACCGCCAACATCAACCTGCCCTTGGCAAATCAACTGCAAAAACGTAAACATCCTGATGATGCGGCTTTAATTCGCGTCGGCGATGCCCTAGTCACCGTCGATCCATTTACCGGCTCCGGCATGGCGCATGCCCTGGAAACCGGCATGCTGGCTGCGGAAATTATTCATACCGGGCTGCAAAACAAACAGGATTATCGAATCATTCAAGCCCAGTATCAACAAGCGTATCGGCGTCGATTTCAGGCCCGCCTGCATTTCATGAACCGCTTTCGTCCGCTATTGGAGTCCACACAACTTCAAAACCTTGCCTGGCCACTATTGCCGCCATTAATGCCCTTATTGGCCCACGTATTACGATAAACCCGAAATGACCGAACACGTCCAAAACGGCGAATGGCTACTTAAAATGCTCGTTTCAAGAGTCAGTAAAAAGGGGCGATTTCAAAAAGGAAAAGCCCTGCTCAGTACCGGCTTGAGTGAATTCCGGCTCCGGTTGATGGGAAAATATCGTTTATTCAGCCCCTTGAATTTGGTTTGAACGATCTATCCCCAACCTGCTAGCCCATGCGGGGAAATGTGGATGAAATCAATCACCCGGCCCGGCATTTTAAATCTCATCCATTTTTGTAGACAGTCGGCTAGTTGAAAGTCAGGCGAAAAAAAACTTCAATATAAATACAATCGAATTTTGTTTTGTTGGGGGAAAGATGACGATGGCAGAGACTGCAGCCACGCAAAGTAAAACCGAGCAGACGTTGCAGCAACGCCCTCCACAGCATCAGGCCGTAAAGCCGGGCCGCCAGAAGCCAATGACCCCGCAACCGCTGGAAGATGATCCGGATTATTTAGCCGCCGGCAAATTAAAAGGGAAAGTGGCGATTATCACCGGCGGCGATAGCGGTATCGGTCGGGCTGTTGCCATTATTTACGCCAAAGAAGGCGCCGACGTGGTGGTGGTTTACCTCAATGAGCATGAAGACGCCCAGGAAACCAAGCGCCTGGTGGAAGAGAAAGGGCAGCGATGCCTGCTGATTGCCGGTGATATCGGCAACGAAAAATTTTGCCGCGAGGTTGTGGATAAAACCATTGAAACCTACGGAAAACTGGACATCCTGGTCAATAACGCCGCAGAACACTGGGAAGAGGAGAATCTGGAAGATCTGGATATGGGGCAAATGGAAAAAACATTCCGCACCAATATCTTTTCCTTCTTCTACCTCAGCCAGGCCGCGTTAAAACACCTGAAAGAGGGATGCAGCATTATTAATACGGCATCCGTAACCGCCTATAAAGGGTCCGGGCATTTGCTGGATTATTCCACCACCAAGGGAGCCATTGTTACGTTCACCCGTTCCCTGTCCCAGCAGTTGGCCTCTCGGGGAATCCGGGTCAACGGCGTCGCGCCGGGGCCTATCTGGACGCCATTGATACCCGCCACGTTTTCTGAAAAGGACGTGCAGGAATTTGGCGCCGACACGCCCATGGGCCGAGCGGGACAGCCTTCCGAAGTGGCGCCGTGTTATGTGTTTCTGGCCGCGAAAGATTCATCCTATATTTCCGGGCAAATTCTGCATCCCAATGGCGGACGCATTGTCAATAGCTAACTAGGGAACAGCTTGCGGGCCACCACAATTCATTGACCACCATTACAAATAGCGAAACAGATTTTCTTTTGGGGATCTTATCGAGCCGGTTTTCCGGCTCTTTTTTTTGGTTCTGGAGAAAAAGCACTCTATTAAAAAGCTGAGCTATAAAATAATTTTTATTATATAATTTCTGGTTTCTAGACGGAGAGGGCCGATCGGGCATCGCTCCTCCACAGAGAATTGAGTTTATCGTTATTTAAAATAGAAAGGCTGTGCTATGGCTGGGGTATACGCGGCTGGCAATGCCGGGCCAACGGAAACAAGTCGCATTCATGCAATGCCATACGGCACTCATATCGCGCCGGATAAAGCGGGAGTCACGTTTCGCCTGTGGGCACCCACCGCGCAATCCGTCGAGCTGATGTTAAACGATCAGCCGCTGGTGTTGGACGCCCAAGCGGACGGCTGGCATACCTGTTTTTCCGCTCAGGCGCGGCATGGAGATTTATACAGCTTTCGCATTAACGGGGATTTGAACGTGCCGGATCCCGCATCACGGTATCAGCCGCAGGATGTGCATGGACCCAGCCAGGTTGTGGATCCCACCCGGTTTGAGTGGGAGGATACCCATTGGAAAGGCCGCCCGTGGGAAGAAACGAGCCTGTATGAATTGCATGTCGGCACATTCACCCCGGAAGGCACATATCAGGGCGTAAAAAACAAACTGGATTACCTGGTGGATTTGGGCGTTACCGCCATTGAACTGATGCCGTTGTCGGATTTTCCGGGCCAGCGGAATTGGGGATATGACGGCGTATTGCCCTATGCTCCCGATAGCAGTTACGGAACGCCCGATGATCTGAAAGATTTAATCCAGACCGCACACCAGAAAGGGCTGATGGTATTTCTGGATGTGGTATACAACCACTTCGGCCCGGACGGGAATTATTTGCATACCTATGCAAAATCGTTTTTTACCGAGCATTACCACACCCCGTGGGGAGCGGCCATCAACTTTGAAGGCCCCCGCCCGGTGCGGGAATTCTTCATTCAAAACGCGCTGTACTGGCTGACGGAATACCATATCGACGGTCTGCGTTTTGACGCGGTGCATGCCATTTACGATCAATCCCCGACCCACTTCCTGAATGAGCTGGCGGAAACCGTACGCAGCCAGATTCCAGCGGATCGGCATGTGCACCTGGTGCTGGAGAATGACGATAACGCGTCTCGTTTTTTACTGGGAAAACGCCAAACGCATTTTGACGCCCAGTGGAATGATGATTTCCATCATGCGGCGCATGTAATTGCCACCGGGGACGCATCGGGCTATTACTCCGATTACGATGAGGCCGCTTCCCATCAACCGGCCGTAGCCCATTTGGCCCGCTGCCTGAGCGAAGGGTTCGCTTACCAGGGTGAACAATCCCAGTACCGGCGGCATCCTCGCGGGGAAAAAACCGATCAACTCCCGCTGACCGCATTCGTGAACTTCCTGCAAAATCATGATCAGGTTGGAAATCGCGCCTTTGGGGAGCGTTTGCATCAACTGGCTCCGCCGGAAGCGATGAAATCGCTGACTGAAGTTCTCTTATTGGCGCCTTCCATTCCGATGCTGTTTATGGGCGAAGAGTGGCAAAGCGATCGGCCTTTCCTGTTCTTCTGCGACTTTAACCCGGAATTATCCAGGTTGGTGACGGAAGGCCGCCGTAAAGAGTTTGCCCGGTTCCCGGAATTCAGCAATCCGGAAACCCGCGAACGCATCCCGGATCCGGCGGCCGTGTCCACCTTTGAACAATCCCGGTTGGACTGGACCGTGCTGCACCAGCCAGTGCATGCCGAGTGGCTGGCCTTAACCCGCGAGTTGCTGAGCATTCGCAAGCAGGCGATCATTCCGCATCTGGCAGCTCAAACGCATGAGGCGCCACGTAAACCCGAATGTAAAATTTTGGAAAAATCCGGCATGATAGTCGAGTGGCCACTTGCGAATGGAAAAACCCTGGTTTTGGTTGCCAACCCAAGCGCCACGCCATTGACTTTGCCGTCCCCGCTTTCCGATAATATTCGTTCCGGCCGTATGAATGTCATTTATCAAAGTGGAGATACGGTCGCGCAAGAGATTGAGTCAGGCACGATCCCGGCCTGGGCGGTTCTTTGGAAGATTGGCTGACTGCCATCCTCTCCAAAAGAAAGCATTCATTGATTAAACAAAGCCAAATAGTACGCGAATTTTAAAAGAAAGCACCCGCATCATGGAAACCATTACGCAGGAAAGCAACCTCCAAAACCTGGCCCAGGCCTACGGTATTCAACCGGAATGGCGCGACATCTGGGGTAACGCGCACCATGTGACCGATGAGATGTACAAGGCCCTGCTTTCCGCGATGGAAGTCAACATCCACTCCCAGTCCGATATCGATCTGGCGTTTGATAAACTGCAACACCAAACCGTGGCCCGCTGGCTGGAGCCCGTGATGGTAGTGCCGGAAACCGCACCAAATATCGATGTTCCGGTGCATCTGCCCGAAAGCGCCCACGAAAAAACCTTCCAGTGGCAGCTTCAAACCGAGGACGGCCATAGTAAAACGGGTCAGTTCAGGATTGGCGAGCTTCATCAGGTGGGAACCGTCGAGCTGGCGGCACATCACGAGAAAATCGGGCAGTACCGCTTAGCCCTGGAAGGCGGTTTGCCGCAAGGGTATCACCAGTTCCAGGTACGGGACGCGGAATCCGGCGAATCCGTGAACATGCTGTTAGTCATCACACCGACTCGCTGTTATATGCCCAATGTGCTGGATAGCGAAGAACATGGCGGCAAAAACGGTAAAGTCTGGGGACCCGCCGTGCAACTGTATGCGGTGCAGAGCCATCGCAACTGGGGCATCGGCGATTTCAGCGACCTGAACCGCATTGTGGACTGGTGCGCCGAGCAAGGCGCGGCCATGGTGGGCCTGAACCCGCTGCATGCGCTGTTCCCGCACAACCCGGCCCACTCCAGTCCGTATTCCCCGTCCAGCCGCATGTATTTTAACGTGCTGTACCTGGATGTCGAGGCTGTGGCAGATTTCCTGGAGTCCGCCGAGGCCAAGCAGCTGGTGTTCAGCCCTGCCTACCAGACCGCGCTGGAGCGTCTGCGCAAGGAAACGATGGTACCCTATGCCGAAGTTGGGCAACGCAAGCTGGAAGTGCTGGAACTGCTGTACCAGAACTTCTGCCATAAGCACTTATCGCAGAATACGGAGCGAGCCCAGGATTTCCGGCGTTACATCAGCGAACACGGCCATCTGCTGGAGCGGTTCGCTCTGTTTCATGCCTTGCAGGAGCGTTTCCACAAGGAAGACGCCTCTGTGTGGGGCTGGCCTGCTTGGCCGGAAGCCTACCAGGATCCGGAAGGCCCGGCGGTTCGGGAGTTTTTGGAAACCAACCGGGAACGGGTCGGCTTCTACCAGTATCTGCAATGGCTGGTGGATATCCAGCTTCGGGATGCCGGACTGCGTTGCCTGAACAGTAATCTGGGCGTGGGGCTGTATATGGATATGGCCGTTGGCGTGGATCGCGGCGGCGCGGACGTATGGGCCAACCAGCATTTATTTGCTAAATCCAGCGCGGTGGGCGCTCCCCCGGACGAGTACAACCAGAAAGGCCAGGACTGGGGCCTGCCACCGCTGATTCCCGAGAAAATGCGGGAAGAATCCTATGAGTCTTATATTGAAATCCTGCGGCAGAATATGAAACACGCCGGCGCGCTGCGGATTGACCATGTGATGGGCCTGATGCGCCTGTTCTGGATTCCGCCGGGCCTGCCGCCGTCTCAGGGGGCGTATATCCATTACTCCCTGGATGAACTGTTCGGCATTCTGGCCCTGGAAAGCCAGCGCAACCAATGTATGGTCATCGGCGAGGACATGGGCACCGTGCCGGATCTGGTACGGGATCGCATGAACCGTTGGGGCATCTATTCCTACAAGGTGTTCTACTTTGAAAAAGAAGGCGAGCGCTATAAATCGCCCGAAGAATACCTGGACACCGCCGCCGTTGCGGTCAGCACGCATGACTTGCCTACCCTAAGCGGCTTCTGGCAAGGGCAGGATATTGCGGTTCGCACCGAACTGGACTTGTACCCGAACAAGGAAATGCGGGAACGCCAGATCAAGGATCGGGTGATGGAACGGATGGCTATTCTGGCATTGCTGGAAGAACGGGGCCTGCTGCCCCCGGATGTGACGGCCGGGCCACTGTCTACGCCGAGTATCTCGCCGGAACTGTCCACGGCCATTCACCGGTTGGTGGCACAAACCAATGCTAAAGTGTTTATGGTGCAATTCGAGGACATGTTGCAGCAGATTGACCAGATCAACCTGCCCGGCACCACGGATCCGGTTTATGCCTGCTGGAAGCGTAAAGTTACCCTGCCGCTGGAAACCCTGTTTACGGATAGCCGGGTCAAGGAGATTTGTTCGGCAATCTCGGCGGAACGCCCCACTATCAACCCGATTGAGACACCCTCCGAAGATTCGGGGAAAAAAAAAGCGAACGAAGCTCTTCCTTAACCATTCCCCACGCCACCTATCGCTTCCAGTTCAACCGAAACTTCACCTTTCGGGACGCTATTGAGCTGGTACCGTACCTCAGCCGACTGGGGGTCAGCCATTGTTATGCCTCTCCGCTACTTAAGGCGCGCGAGGGCAGTCCTCACGGGTACGACATTACGGATCACAAGCAACTCAACCAGGAAATTGGCACCCAGGAGGAGTTTGAGCACCTATCCCATATTCTGCGGGAACATGGCATGGGCCTGGTGCTGGACATTGTGCCGAACCATATGGGCGCAGGCAAGGACAACCCCTGGTGGATGGACGTGCTGGAGAATGGCCGCTCCTCCATGTACGCCGATTATTTTGATATTGACTGGCATCCGCTGACGGATGACCTGCAAAACAAGATTCTGCTACCCATTTTGGGGGATGCTTACGGTAAAATCCTGACCAATAGCGAGCTTAAAGTTCGATTCGCACCGGAAAACGGGCGTTTCTGGCTGGATTATTACGAAAACGCCATTCCCATCAATCCGGTGTCTTACCCCATTATTCTGGGCCACCGGTTGGAAACCCTGGAAGCCCGCCTGGGCAAAACCACCCCGGCCTTTCTGGAGTACCGCAGCATTATGTCCTCATTCGAGCATTTGCCGGTGGTCACCAATTATGATTTCGATAAGAAGGAAGAACGCGCCCGAGAGCGGGTCATCAGCCTGAACCGGCTGGTCATCCTATGCGGGCAAACGCCGGATATCGTCACGTTTATCCATGAAAACGTGCAGGATTTCATCCCGCAGAAAGACGATCCCACCAATCAGACCCGCTTGCACCGCCTGCTGGAACAGCAGGCTTACCGGCTGTCCAACTGGCGGGTAGCCAGCGACGAGATTAATTACCGCCGGTTCTTCGACATCAACGACCTGGTGGCGGTGCGAGTGGAAGACCAGCGGGTTTTCAACGACACGCACGAGCTGATTATGGAACTGGTGGAACAGGGCCTGGTGACCGGCCTGCGCATTGACCACCCGGACGGATTGTACGACCCTGCCGCCTACTTCCACCGCTTGCAAGAGGAGGCCGCCAAGCGACTGGGTAAGCCTATTCGCACCGACTGGCAGCTCAGCTCCGAGGATTTGCCGCTTTACGTGCTGATTGAGAAGATTTTGGCCCCGTTTGAGCGGCTGCCGCAGGAATGGACCGTGCATGGCACTACGGGTTACGAATTCACCAACCTGGTCAACGGCATCTTCGTAAAGCAGGATGAGGAGAAGGAATTCACCCGCATTTACGAGCGCTTGCTGGGTGAGAAGGTGGACTTTGATGATCTGGTGTACCGTTGCAAAAAGCTGATTATGAAAACCACCCTGAACAGCGAGTTGGGGGTTTTGAGCCAGCAATTGAACCGGCTTTCCAAGCGGAACTGGAGCACCCGCGATTACACGCTGCACAACCTTCGCGACGCGTTGATGGAGGTGGTTGCCTGCTTCCCGGTATACCGCACCTACATTACGCCGGATCAGATCAGCAAAAAAGACCGCGAATACATTGAATGGGCCGTCCGGCTGGCCAAGCGGCGCAGCAAAGCCATTGATACCAGCATTTTCGACTTTATTCATTCCGTGTTGCTGCTGGAATTCGCGCCGGAATTCCTGGGAGACGGGATAGCCGCCGGGGCCAATAACCCGGTTGCAGCAGGCACCACGGCGGGTGAGGCAAGCAAGTCATCCGTCACCCGCCCCCTAGCCAATGGCGACACGGAGGACGAGGAACCCTTCCTGGAGGCGGTGACCCGGTTTGCCATGAAATTCCAGCAGTATTCCGGCCCGGTGATGGCAAAGGGTCTGGAAGATACCTCTTTCTACCGGTATAACCGCTTGGTGTCCCTGAACGAAGTGGGAGGCGAGCCCCACCAGTTCGGGATTTCCATGTCCACTTTCCACCATCACAACCTGGACCGGAGCAAACGGACGCCGAATACGCTGCTGGATACGTCCACGCATGACACCAAACGCTCGGAAGACGTGCGCGCCCGCATCAGCGTCCTTTCCGAGATGCCGGAGGAATGGCATCGCCATGTGAGCCAATGGCGGCGCTTCCATCGCCACTGGCGCAAACATTTGCAGGACGGGGAACAGACCCCCTCCGTCAATGAGGAATACCTGTTTTACCAGGCCCTGATCGGGGTTTGGCCCTTGACGTCACCGGGAAAGGAGGGCTTGGAGTCCCTGGCTGAGCGGATGATTCAATACATGATGAAAGCGGCCAAAGAGGCGAAAACCAATACCAGTTGGATTAACCCGGATACAGAGTACGAGGATGCTTTGGCCCAGTTCATCCGTGGGGTTCTGTTACGGCCTTCATCCTTGTTTCTGGATGATTTTGTGCCCTTCCAGCGCGTTGTGGCCCGGTTTGGTTTGTTCAATTCCTTGTCTCAAACCCTGCTCAAACTGACCTGTCCCGGCGTACCCGACCTGTACCAGGGGACGGAGCTATGGGATTTCAGCATGGTGGACCCGGATAACCGCCAGCCTGTGGATTATTCGCTGAGGCAAGCTCATATGGGGCCGATTCAGGAAGCCGTTTACTCCGATGATCCCAAGCATTTGACTAAGTTTCTGCTGGAATTGACCGATAACCTGACGGACGGGCGCATCAAGCAATACCTGATCGCCTCGGTGCTGCACTATCGTGGGCGAAACCGGGAATTGTTCCAGTATGGGAGCTATGTGCCATTGGATGTCACCGGTTCCGGGTCTGAGCATGTGATAGCCTTTGCCCGGCAATGGGAGGACAAAGTAGCCATAACAGTTGCGCCACGGTTACTCTACAGCATGGGCATGCGTAAACATGGGATGCCCTGCGGGAAACGGCTATGGAAAGACACGGCGATCACGCTGCCGGAAAGTATGCGGAATTATGCGTTCCGAAACGTCCTGAGCAAAGAGGACATCAGAGCCAAAGGCAAACATCTGGCGGAAATTGATGTTTCCGACATTCTGAAGGACTTGCCGGTCGGTTTTCTGGTCAACTAGCCATACGCAACCGAACAAAATACTGAAGACAAAACGCTAAAACAGGTGGCGGCAATAGCTATTGTTTAGCGTTTAACGAACAGAATACGGCAATCAGGCCCAGTCAGATGATAATAAGGCTCAGGCTTCCTGCTGGACACCTGGGAAGTAATTCTTGCCGGTTCTCTTGTAGGTGATGTAATGCTGCAACACGGGGATCACCACGGACAAGAAGGTGAAGCACACCGCATTGGAAGCGAACCAGGCACCCGAGCGTAAGCGCATTGTCTTTTTCAGCATTTCTTCCAGGTGGGCGGGCTGCTTGATGGTTTTCTCACTCAACGATTCCAGGCTTTCCATCAGGGAGAAAATGCCCTTGGTATCAATCTTTTTGGTCAGATCCAGGAATTTATTCTTGGTTAAATCCTGATTCTTGATGGGGTTCATTTCCGAGAAGATGCTTTGCTTCTCGCGGGAAATGGTGGGAATCAGGCCGGAATCAATCGCGGTTTCAAAAATCATGTTTTTACTCTTGGCACTATCGCGGTGATTCAGGAAGTAATCGTAAACGGATTCCAGCAGGGCTTTTTCCTTATTATCGGAACTCTTCAGAATCTCGCTCAGCACGTCTTTAGCGGACGCGCCATTTTTGCCCGGCACCAGCTTTTTGCCCATCGCTTCGGCAATGTGGGTCAGGCCCTGTTTGTATTCCTGATGGAACAGGGACGGGGTTTTAGCGTAATGTTCCTGTTTCCGCAGATACTGAATGGTCTTGAATTCCATATCCGCCGGGATTTTCCAAGCCTTGCCCATCTGCTTGCCGATGGCATCCTGCAACGGCCGTTGAATCCAGTACAGGAAGGCAATAATCGCCGCCTCGCGGAAAAAGATTTCAAAGCGCTCCATCGGGTTTCTGGCTTTCAGCACCCGTCCGCCACTGATGGTGCCGTCAATCAGCAGCGTATTCAAACGCTCGTTTTGCAGGATGGCGGAAGCCACATCGGCCATGCCGCCAAACTGCACCTGCCCGTTTTTGCCTGCTGCGGTCTGCTGAGCCGGTTTCTGAACAGGATGTTGGCCCGGCTGTTGAAACGGTGACGCGACATTGGGCATGTTCATCCGGAAGGGTTGCCGCCCGGTCGGTGCCGCCGAGGAGGGATACCCGTTAAAATTGGTGACCTGGGCAAAATGGTTGGCCGCCTGGGCACCAGCCTGCATCGGCTGTTGCGGCCCATTTGCCAGTGGCGGTTTGGCGCTATTGACGTTGCCGAACTGGGAGGAAGCGGGTTGCTGCCGAGTTTTGGCGGCCTTCTCCTTGTTCAGGGATTGCCGGGTAAGCCACTGGTTCAGGGTCGGCACCCCTATGGCGATGGCCAATGCGGGTACACCGCTGGCCACGATAAACTTGAGAATGCTGGATTTGCGGTACGCGCTTTGCAACCCATGCGATTTCATCACCGTCAGCAAGTCGTTATACTGACCCGCATCCTTGAACTTGTCTGCAAATTTCTCAACCAGGCCAATATTCAGCTTCTGCAGGCTATCATCCCCAGCTTTGGTGGCTTTGGGCAGCAGATCGATATCCAAATCCGGCAGCTTAATGCCGAGTTTGGGCATATTCATAACGGAAGCGTCGTAGGCCTGCTTCATGGCCCGCACCCCGAAACCCCAGATGCCAAACGTCAGGAACTCTTCCAGCAACCGCTCGCGGCCGCCGTGTTTGTCCCGCTTGTATTCCATGTAAGTCCGGCCGCTGCTGTCGATGAAATCCCGCGAGGCCACCGAGAACATGGACTTGCTGTCATCCAGGGCGGCCAGCGTCTTATTCACCGTCGGGTTGAACAGGAACCCATCCACTCTTCCCAGCATCAGGCGGCCTTGCCTTTCTCAGCCGGAGCCGCCAAAAAAATCACTGGTGCTAAGCATTGCTCAACACCAGTGATGGTTGAATCTTCGGTTAACTGTCCCTTGAAGCTAGTGCCCCCTTGGTGGGACATGGCCTGGGCGGATTTCAGGGCGGCGGTGTACGCCACATCATGCCGGTAATTGCCCAGGGCATGAGCTTGAACTGACTTCAGGGCCGCGGTATAAGCCACATCGTGCCGATAGCTACCCAAAGCCAGCGCCTGTTCGGATTTCAGGGCCGCCGTATAGGCCACATCATGCCGATATGTCCCCAAGGCGTTGGCCTGGGACTCCCGGTCGGCAAATTGAAATGGTTGTTGGCTCATCGGCTGTAAAAATCTATCCTGGTGAATGGTGAGTATATAAAATCGGGACCAACCGGTTTTGTGCGTTAAAACCGGAAAAAATGAATCCCCGTTATCGACTTGGATCTCGGGGATTCATTCTGGCTTTTGAAGCGAATTCCGCTAGCGGAGATTGCCAAGGCAGTTTGAAAGCGCCCAAGACCCGGTCCTTCGAGAGCGTCGGCGATTCCAATTAATATGGGACTGCTTGCGAGTTGCTGACTGCACGGCAATAAAAACCCGTATTTGACGTTGAATATAGTAGACAAAAACCGAATGCTTTTGTCAATTGCCACGGCTTGGCATAAAATCATAGTCTCAACACCGATGATCGGCAGGCAAATCGTGAACATGTCACCGCTTCCAGTTGAATTGAGAGAGGAGTCAGGATGGGCGTCCGGGAAGATATAAAGGCGGTTTTGGAGCGGGATCCCGCCGCGCGTAACCCGGTTGAGGTATTCCTGTGCTATCCGGGCCTGCATGCGGTATGGGCGCATCGTGTCAACCACAGGCTATGGCGGATGGGCCTAAAGACCCTGGCCCGCCTGGGCTCTCACATCAGCCGGTTCTGGACGGGGATTGAAATTCATCCGGCGGCGCAAATCGGGCGGCGCTTTTTTATCGATCACGGCATGGGCGTGGTCATTGGCGAGACAACCGTAATCGGGGATGACGTCACTATTTACCAGCACGTTACCCTGGGCGGCACCGGCAAACGGAAAGACAAACGCCATCCCACCTTGGAAGACGGCGTGGTAATCGGTGCAGGCGCCAAAATATTGGGCAATATCACCATCGGGCAGCGCAGCCAGATCGGTTCCGGCTCCGTGGTGGTGAAAGACATCCCTCCAAATTGTACCGTGGTTGGCATTCCCGGCAAAATCATCATCCGGGACGGCAAGCGTCTGGCGAATCTTGAACCAACGGCACCGGAACAAGCGGCATCACCAACGCCGGATGATTACTCAACCCAGCCTCCATAACGGAAAACCATTTCTCAAAACTTTGTAAAACCGAAGATTTATCGTTTTTGAAAGCTCAGCCATTCTGCTATAGTCATGGGCGATTAATGAAACGATGGAGCTTTGCATGCGATTTCAGACTTGGTGCCGGATATTGATACTGGCTTGCGCACTCAATCTGGCCTGTCTGTCTCCATTGGCGGCCCTGGCGGCAGGAAACATAGAAGGCGGCGCCATGGACGGCGCCTCGAAGGAAGGTACCCCCGTGGAAGGAGCAAACGACCCGCTGTGGAATCGCCCCTCCTACGAGAAAAAGGTACTGAAAGTCGGGCATCGAATCCTGAAAGCCAATGATATTCCCGATAAAATCCTATTCCTAGTGGATAACCGGGACATCCGGAACGCTTCCGCCTCGCGCTTTGTGGGGCCAAACACCATTCGCATCTACAAGGATATGTTGGATGTGATTGACAATGACGACGAGTTGGCTGCGGTGCTCTCCCATGAAATTGCCCATATTACCAAGCGCCATACCGGTAAAGTATACCCAAAGCAGGTTGCCACCCGCGCTTTGGTAAACACCACCCTGTTTACGGCAGGCACAACCGCCCTAGTGGCAAGTGGGGGCTTGGCCTACCCCTTTTTTCTGGTCGGCGCAAAGGCATGGCAGAATGCCCGACAGAGAGGTTTTGACGTGGCAGGCAACATTAGCAAGCCCTACGAGAAAGAAGCGGATCTGGTCGGTCTGGATTACATGGTGAAAGCAGGGTACAGCCCCTTGGCCATGGAAACCCTGTTCGGCAAACTCGCGGCGGATTCCGGCCCGGTAGCAGCCTTCTTTTCCAGCCATCCCGGCGGCAGCGAACGCCTCGCATACATTCATGAGGCCATTCAAACCAGGTATTCCGAATCTGCCGGAAAGTCTGCGGATTCCGAAAAAACGTCAGACCAGTCGGACACAAAAGACGTGCTCGACCAGAAAGCGCTCCACGAAACGGCGGCAGTCAATTCAAATCCAGCCACAGCCAGCGCTAATCACGCCCCTGTAGAGGCTCCCCCAACAACAGACAGTCCATCGCAGGCTCAACCGACGGATAGAAAGCAAGCGCTCCCGGTACAAGCGGTAATATCCGCCACCGCGAAAACAGCGTTGCCATCTTCCGCTAACCTGCATTTAACAACGAAAGCTATCCGCAATTCCGCTTCTCCCACTCAACCCAAGAGAAAAATTGCATCCAAACCCGAAAAGCCGACAGCAGCCATTAATGACCAGCGTGGCTTAGCCGGGTCTGTGGCCCAGGTCTTGCTGGAATTGAAGCCGGATGACCTGAAGGCGTTAAAACTGCTGCATCAGCGTGGCTATATGACGCAGGCGGAACTTTTGGAACAATTCGAACATCAGGAACCGGAAACACTGGATGCTTTGCTCTTCAATCTACAGCAGAAAGCATTAATTCGAATTCTGGGCGCAGAGCCAAACCAGGCATACGTTCTAAGCGAATGGGCCGCCCAGGCGTTTGAACGCTGGCCTTAATCCTGAAAACCAACTGGCCAGACCTTCTTAAGCTGAATTAATTTTGGACGGAGGGGACAGTTTGCTTAATTGGTGCAATTCCGCTTTGGCTTTCTGGAACTCAGTCTCCAGGGCTTCCAGCAACAATGGAGCCTGTTCCAGCTTTTGCAGCTTGGCGTTCATTTCCAACTTAGCGGCCAAATCCCGCATATGGCTGGCACTTAACGCCAGGCAAGCACCCTTCAGTTCATGGGCATGCCGCTTCAGGGCAGCAGCATCCGGCTGTTCAAGGGCTACCCGGATTGCCTCCAGCAGACGAACGCAATCCTCTTCAAAAATCTGGATCATTTCCTGCAAGGCTTCCATATCGTTGCCGATGCGGGAAAACAGCATGGTTCCTTCAATCGCGCTTTTGGCACCCAGTTTCGCGTTGGATTTCCACTGGGACCAGCGCTTTAGCAACTGCTCAATCTCCGGGGCGGAAATAGGCTTGCTGATATAGTCATCCATGCCCGCTTCCATACACCGCTGCCGGTCTTCCGTTAAGCCAAACGCGGTCATGGCGATAATCCGGGGCCGATTTTCCGCGCCAAAACGTTCCACAATCATGCGGGTTGCTTCCAGGCCGTCCAGCTCCGGCATTTGAATATCCATCAGCACCAGATCAAACGTATCGCTTTCCAGCTTGGCGAGAGTACTCCAACCGTTATCAACCAGAACCGGCTGATAACCCAACCGCTGAAGAATATGCAAAATCAGTTTCTGGTTTACGGGATTATCCTCCGCCACCAGGATACGAAGGGGATATTTGGTTGCTAATTCCGAATCAAACATATAAATTCCGGAGGAAGGCAGTGTGGCTCGAACCGGTTTCCAGCTTACCACACGGGACTGAATGGAAAAATGGAATACGGAACCTTTGCCCACTTCGCTTTCCACCCAAATAAAACCGCCCATCAACTGAACCAACCGATTGCAAATAGCCAGCCCCAGGCCGGTTCCGCCATATTTACGGGATGTAGCCGGGGCAAGCTGGGTAAAGGAATCAAAAATATCCTGCAATTTATTGGAAGGAATGCCGCAGCCCGTGTCCCGCACCTGAAAATCCAGTTTGAACAGGCCGTTTTCATCCGGCTTATCCTTGCTGCTGACCGATACCTGCACGGAGCCCGATTCGGTGAATTTCACCGCGTTGCCCAGCAGATTGACCATGATCTGCCGTAAACGCACTGAATCCGCCAGAATAACGGCCGGTGCATTCTCGTTAATTTCATAGGATAAATACAGACCCTGCCCGTTCGCCTCCTGCCGGAACAACGCGAACGACTCCTCAATAAAGCTTTTCAGCTCCAGAGGCTGATAATCCAACTCCATTTTTCCGGACTCAATCTTAGAATAGTCCAAAATATCGTTAATAATGCCCAGCAGCGTATTTCCGCCGCTTTTGATGGTGTGCAGCAAATCGCGCTGTTCTTCCGTCAAGGGGGTCGCTTCCAGCAGGGCGGCCATTCCCAGCACCGCGTTCATAGGCGTCCGGATTTCATGGCTCATGGTGGCCAGGAATTCGGATTTGGCGCTGGCGGCCGCTTCCGCTTCCTCCTTCGCTTTGCGCAGTTGCTCTTCCGCGGTTTTGCGATCCGTAATATCCTGAAGCTGGGCGATAAAGTAAGCGATTTGCCCGTCCAGCGTATAAACCGGCGACACGTTCAACTGGATCCAGACTGAATTCCCATGCTTGTGAATGTAGCGCTTTTCCATCTGATAGGTCTCAATCTCGCGCTGAAGCATCCGCTCGAACAGGCTCAAATCAATGGGCAAATCATCCGGGTGGGTAATGGTCTGGAAGTCCATGGCCAACAATTCTTCTTCGGAGTAACCGGTAATTTTGGTTACGATGCGGTTGACTTTAAGCCAGCGACCTTCAGGAGACACCAGCGCCATCCCGATACTGGCATGGTCGAACGCGCTGCGGAACCGTTCCTCACTGTCCCGAAGAGCCTGCTCTACCCGTTTACGCTCAGTTATATCCTGCATCTGCATCACAAAATACATCAGGTTGCCATGCTCATCCCGCACACTGGAGCCGGTCAGCAGAATCCAGGCCAAATAGCCCTGCTTATGAATATACCGCTTCTCATATTCGCATGTCTGTAGTTTTCCGGTCATCATTTTTTGCCAGAATTGGAAATCCGTTTCAAAATCTTCCAGGTAAGTAATGCTCTGAAAATTCTTCAACAGCAGCTCTTGGGACGTGTAACCGGTAATTCGGCTCAACTTGGAATTGACCTTTAAAAAATAACCGTCCAGCGACATGATGGCCATACCGGTCGACGCATCGTCGAAGGCACGCCGGAAATTTTCCTCGCTGTCCCGAAGGGCCTGCTCCACCCGTTTGCGCTCGGTAATGTCCTGCATCTGCGAGACGAAATATAATACTTCCCCGTCCGGTTTAGCGGAAACGACGGATGCCGTCAGTAGAATCCAGATGATATGGCCGTTTTTATGAATATAACGTTTTTCCACTTCGCAAGAGTCGATGTCTCGCTCCCGCATCCGTTTAACCAGGAGCATGTCTTCCTGAATATCGTCGGGATGGGTAATATCGGCAATGCGTAAGCCAATCAGCTCCGACTCCTTGTAGCCGGTAATCTGGCACAATTTCGAGTTCACTTTCAGATATACGCCGTCTGGGGACACCAGCGCCATCCCGATACTGGCGTGATCGAAGGCACTGCGCAGACTTTCCTGCCCCATTCGCACCGCTTCTTCCATTTGCTTGCGCCGGGTAATATCCTGCACCTGGGAAATAAAGTATTGAGGTTTCCCGTCATTTCCGGGAATCATTGAAATATGCGCCTCGGTCATGATCACCTTGCCGGACTTGTGCATATACCGCTGCTCAATCTGGCAACGAGTCTGTTGTCCCGCCGTCACCTGCTTCACAAAATCCCGAAATGCCTGCCGGTCCTCTGCCAGGATCAGGTTATCCCTTTCCTTGCCTATCAGCTCTTCCTCGGTATAGCCCACCATTTGGCAAAATGTGGCATTCACCGCTACCCATTCCCCAGTGAGGCTAATGATGGTTTTACCGATGGGCGCGTTTTGAAAAGCCGCGTTCAGTAACTGCTCTTTTTCCCGGTACAGGGAAATCAGCTCGTGTTGAGGTGTAATGTCCACAAAGTCGACTACCCGATATAAATCGGTCCCGTCCTTGTCCTGCACCCTGGAAATCCGGAGCCGGGCATTCACGATTCTGCCGGACTTGTGAATATAACGCTTTTCCAAGTCCAGCGAATTGATTTCCCCTTTGGCAACCCGATGCAGCAAATGCAAATTGACGCATTTATCGTCCGGATGCGTAATCTCGGTGAAATACCGGCCCAGCAACTCCGACTCGCTGTACCCCATCATCTCGCAGAAGGCGGGATTCACCATCACCCACTTTCCATCAGGCGTTACCACCGCTTTGCCTACAACGGCCCGGTTAAACGCATTGCGATAGATATCAAGCCGTTCCGACTCGGTAACCAAATTACCTTGTTCTTGGGTGCTGTCTACCGGCTGACAATGAATAGTTCCATTGTCCTGGGTTTTTGAGGAAGCTTCGGGTAAGCAGCCCTCCAGCGTTCGCAGCAAGAGAGATGCCGTGTTAACAAAGGCCGAGGCGGCGTCCCAAAAATCATCCGTCCTGAAATCGTTCCTGAAATCTTCAGCCGAGCTTTCCTCAACCGTTTCCAGGCAAAGCACGAAGGGCGCTGTATTCGCTGCAATAAGCGGTACCAGCCAGAAGCCACGGCTTTTTTCGCCAGTCTGCACCCATAGGCGGTTGCCTGATTCCAAAATCGTCGCCAATTCCGGCAGCAAGCCGGACATTTCCTGAAGCCTGAACGGTTCAGTCGCCGCCAACACCTGACAATCCTGCGGCTTTAACCCGGTTTCTCCGGCAGAACAGCGCAGCAGCATTCCGTAATCACTGCCAAAAAACAGCAGGGCTTCCCTCAGCAAAGCATCCCAAAAACCGGTTTCGTCCCGAAACTCGTCAGAGGCTTTATATAGTGCATTAATTGCGCTACCCAGTCTGTTATCGATACACCGGGAACTCATTCGGTTTCCTGTTTAATTGCATAGTTGTAGGGGAGGGCTGAACGGTAAGGCATTTCGATCCCGTATAAAAAGCCAGTAGCCTTTACTTTAGCTCAGTTACAGTACAACAAGCTATAGATTATATTATGTTAACCGGTTCATCCTATTAGACAGTCGAGGGGTAAATTTTAGAGCACACCTCAGGGGGGATTATCATTACATTTTTGTAATAAAGCAGGAATAAAATGACTAAAAGGCCTTTTCAGATTTAACAATATCTTTTAACATGATATGGGTAGAATACTGCCTACTTGTTCTAGCCAATATAAGTTTTGTTGCGGCTTTACGGAAGCCAAGCAAAAAGATAGAAGTGAAAGATTAACCCAAAAACGGAAGAAGAAGGGGAAAGCATCCATTGGGAATTTCTCTCAATAATCTCTATGCGTATAATTCGCAGGTCCAGTTTGGGCGGGCGGCACCACCCGCAGGGCAGTTTGCCGCCATTCCATCAGGCCTGGCGGCAGAACAGGCTAAAATCAGCCAACTGCAATCCACATACGGCAACATGTGTGCCTGCGCCCAATGCACCACGCCCACCAGCGCCGACGATATGCTGCAAAAAATCAAGGCCGAGAGTTACGCGCACATTTTAGGGCACGAACAGGCGCATCAATCCGCAGCGGGTGGCTATGGCGGCGGCATTAGCATTGAGTACGACAGCAATGGAGTTGCCAGGGCAGGCCACGTTCCCATTTCCATCCCCGGTATGAACGCCCAGGACCCGGAATCCTCCCTGCGGGCCTACAGCATCATTCGGGGTGCTGCGCTGGCGCCTTCCGATCCCTCCGGGCAGGATATGGCGGTTGCCGCCCATGCTCAGTCGCTGTACGGGCAAGCCCAGGTGCTGATGGGCCAAAAAAAGCAGGCCCAAAGCCTGGGTATACCCTTTGACGTATATCGCAAAAACGGTATGAAACCTCTGGCGTAGAAAAATATAGGGAAAAAACGCCTTTCTCAGGGTTTAGAACCGGAGAGAAAGGCGTTTTTTTTAGCGTTTATTTAATGATTAAACCGGAACCGGCTCGGCTTGCATTTGTTGAGCTTCCTGCCGGTATGTTTCAAACAGGACGGAAGAGAGATAACGCTCCCCGAAGCTGGGAATAACCACCACGATGAGCTTACCGGCATTCTCTGGCCGCTTGGCGACCTCCAGGGCCGCAAATACAGCCGCCCCGGAAGAGATGCCCACCAGCAGCCCTTCTTCCTTGGCCATCCGGCGGGCCATTTCCAGAGCCTGCTCGCTGCTCACCTGGAAAATTTCATCCAGCAATTCCGTGTTCAGAATTGAGGGCACAAAGCCGGCCCCAATGCCCTGAATTTTATGCGGCCCTGCCTCTCCGCCGGATAAAACGTTGCTTTCCACCGGTTCTACCGCCACAATTTTAAAGTCCGGCTTTTTGGCTTTAATGTATTCGCCGGCGCCGGTTACGGTGCCTCCGGTGCCGATCCCGGCTACCAGCAGGTCGATTTGCCCGTCGGTATCATCCCACAGCTCTGGTCCGGTGGTTTCATAATGCACCTTCGGGTTATCGGCGTTATCGAATTGCTGCAACATCACCGAGTTAGGCGTTTTGGCCAGAATTTCCTTCGCCTTTTCAATGGCCCCTTTCATGCCGCTTGGGCCGGGGGTCAGCACCACTTCCGCGCCAAAGGCCCGCAGCAACACTCGCCGCTCCATGCTCATGGTGTCCGGCATGGTCAAAATCAGCCGATACCCTTTAACCGCCGCCACAAATGCCAAGGCAATGCCGGTGTTGCCACTGGTCGGTTCCACCAGCACGGTTTTGCCGGGCGTAATTTCGCCCCGCTTTTCCGCGCCCTCAATCATGCTTTTGCCGATGCGATCCTTGACGCTGCTGCAAGGCTCCATGCTTTCGAGCTTGGCAACCACCCTGGCCTGGCAGCCTTCCGTTACCCGGTTTAATTGCACCAACGGCGTTTTACCGATCAGCTCGGTTACATCCTTGGCGATTTTCATCCTGTCCTC
>JAJQJM010000201.1 GCA_021323475.1 Vampirovibrio sp. | reverse complement strand
GGGGCTCGCCTCCTGGTAACGCTGATCCATGCCTTGCAGGATACGGGCAAAAAGCGCGGATTGGCCTCCCTGTGTATTGGTGGCGGTGAAGCGACCGCGATGGTTATTGAGCTGGTTTAGAAAGAAGGGGACTCATGGTGGAAGTATTGGAACAGTCCGCATTAGCTGCTATCAATGGCAAGTCCGCCGGCATCAAAACGGTGGGCATCATTGGGGCCGGGCAAATGGGCCACGGAATCGCGCAAGTCATGGCGCACAAGGGCGAGCTGGACGTCATCGTGCAGGATGTGAACGCTCAAGCCCTGGAGCGCGCCGCTGCCGGTATTGAACAAAGCCTGCAAAAATTCGTGACCAAGGACGTGATTACCTCCGATAAAAAGTCCGATATCCTAAACCGGCTTCGCTTTGAGAGCGCTTTGGATGCTCTAAAAGACGCTGATTTGGTGGTGGAAGCCATTATTGAGAATGAAGAGATCAAGAAGGATCTGTTCAAAAAGCTGGATGTGCTGGTAAAGCCTTCCGCTATTCTGGCGTCCAATACCTCCAGTATTTCCATTACCCGCTTGGCGGCGGCAACCAAGCGTCCCGAGCAGGTGATCGGGATGCACTTTATGAACCCGGTGCCGCTGATGAAGCTGGTGGAAATCATTCGGGGCGCGCAAACCAGTGATGACACCTATGCCATCGTGGCTGACCTGACTGCCCGGCTGGACAAAACCGGGGTTATGAGCCGCGATTTTCCGGGCTTTATCTCCAACCGGGTGCTGATGCCGCTGATTAACGAGGCCATTTTTGCACTGTTTGAAGGCATTGGCTCGGCCGAGAACATTGATACGGTGATGAAATTGGGCATGAACCATCCGATGGGGCCGCTGACGCTGGCGGATTTTATCGGTCTGGACACCTGCCTGGCCATTATGAACGTGCTGCATGAGGGCTTCAATGATCCCCGTTTCCGTCCTTGCCCCTTGCTGAAGCAATATGTGGATGCCGGTTACCTGGGACGCAAAAGCGGTCGCGGTTTCTTCCAGTATTCATAAGGTTTAGCCATGCGGATTAACGAAAAGCTGATTGGCGGCCTGCTGATTGTGGCAGGCTTCGGTGGATTGCTGGCTTCCTATTTTCAAGATGAATCCACCTCGAAGCCTGTTTCGACCGAGTTGACGCAATCGTTGCAGACGCCGGAAGCCCAAGCCGAGGCACAGACCAAGGCGGCTGGTCAGCGGACTGCCTGTACGGTGCTGACCGTGTATGACGGCGATACGTTGGGCTGCGACATGAATGAGGATGGTGAAATCCAACGCCCGCGCGAAGAAGTGCGGCTGTTGGGCATTGATTCGCCGGAAATGCACTATTCCCGAAAGAATCCCACGTACGGCACCGCCCACCCGACGGACGAGCCCTTTGCCCGGCAGGCCAGCCAATTTCTGCAACGCCAAGTCCAAGGTAAAACGGTCTGGTTGGAGTTTGACCTGAGGCGGCACGATAAATACGGCCGCAGTCTGGGGCATGTATTTGCCAAACGCGGCGATACCCTATCGCTGAACCAGCAGGAATTGGCCCAAGGCTATGCCACCACGCTGTTTATCGGCAAAAACCGCTTGTATGAAGACGAGTACATGAACGCCGAGTCGAAAGCCCGTAACGCCAAACGAGGCCTGTGGGGACGTGCGGATTAAAGCACCAGTTTTTCGCCCAGTTGCTCAAACAGGCGTTCCAGCAGGTACAGAGACATCCCGACCACGTTGAAGTAGCAACCGTCAATCCGCTCAATCAGGGTGCTACCGTAGCCTTGAATCGCGTAGGCACCGGCCTTGTCCATCGGTTCACCGGTGGCAATGTAGGTGTGGATTTCTTCTACCGTTAGGGGGCGCATATAGACCTTGGTGCAGAGGGCATCGCTGGCAAACGGCGGATAATCCGGCCGGTCCTGCGGGTGAAATACCGTAATGCCGGAATAAACCTCGTGCATGGTGCCTTGCAGGGCATTCAGCATACGGAAGGCGTCTTCCTTGCTTTTGGGCTTGCCAAAGACTTCGCCGTTCAGCACCACAATGGTGTCCGAGCCGATGACCAGCGCATCGGTATGATGTTTGAACACTTCCTGCGCCTTGGCGCGAGAGAGAAACTTCACCACGTCGGCAGGCAGCAGATGATCGAGCGAGAATGCTTCCTCGTCCACATCGGGCTTGATGATCTCAAAATCCAAATCCAGAGAGCCCAGCAGTTCTCGACGGCGGGGAGAACTGGAAGCCAGTACCAGCCGGTGGCTCACACGGGATTGGGTGGTGGTATCCGTTTCGGTTTCAATCATTCGATGTCCTGCTTTCCATCTGCTTTTTAATATTTTTGCCGACTAATTTGCCGGGAATGTCTTCCACGTAACGCTTTTGGGTCAATTCCGGCGGCAGGAAATCCTGATGCCGCTCCGGCTGGTCGTGGGTATAAATGTAGCCTATGCCGTGGCCATACTCCTTGGCGCCCGCGTAATGGGAGTCCCGCAAATGTGGCGGAACGGAATAATTGTGGCCGTTTTGGGTGATATCGCTCAATGCCTCATCAATGGCGCAAATGGCCGCGTTGTTCTTGGCGGCCTGGGCCGTGTAGATAGTGGCCAGCGCCAAGGGAATCCGGCCTTCGGGCAGACCCAGCCGCTCAACTGCTTCCGCGGCGGCCACGGCGAGTTGAAAGGCTTGGGGATCGGCCAACCCGATATCTTCACTGGCGGTAATCATCAGTCGCCGGGCAATAAAGCGGGGATCTTCCCCGCCCGCAATCATTTTGGCCAGCCAGTAAATGGCTGCATCAGCATCCCCGCCCCGCATACTCTTCTGGTAAGCGGAGGCATGGTCATAATGCTCATCGCCTTGGCGATCGTAATTCAGCCGGTTCTGCTGGGCCAGTTGCTCCAGCAAGGACACTTCAATCAGCCGGGCTTCTTCGCCTTTGTCATCTTTCACGACCGGCGCGCATTTAAAGGCGGTTTCCAGCAAATTCAGCGCGCTGCGGCCGTCCCCGTTGGCGTAATCGGCGATAAAACCGATGGCTTCCAATGAAATCGTCACTTTCTGCCGGGTTTTGCCCAGAAACACGATGCCCCGCTTGATCAGCGTTTTCATCTGTTCCCGCCCCAGGATATTAAACCGTACAATCAACACCCTAGAGAGTAACGCCGGAATCACCTGAAACGATGGATTCTCGGTGGTGGCCCCCATCAGGATGATGGTGCCGTTTTCCACAAAGGGTAAAATGGCGTCCTGCTGGGTTTTGCTGTAGCGGTGAATTTCATCGATGAACACCACCGTAGGCGAGCCGGAGAGTTTCAGGCTTTCTTCCGCCTGGGCCACGGCCTCGCGCAATTCTTTAATGCCGGAGTTCACGGCGCTGAGTTCAATAAAGTTGGCGCCGGAATTCTGGGCGATAATGCGGGCCAGCGTGGTTTTACCCACCCCCGGCAAACCCCAGAAAATCAGGGAAATCAGTTGCCGGGTTTCAATCAGGTTCCGCAGCGGGGTGCCTGCTCCCAGCACCTCTTCCTGCCCCAGAAAATCCTCCAGCGTTTTAGGGCGCATTAATTCCGGCAAAGGGGTCTGGCGGTTCTGTTCCGCCAGCAAATTCAGCAAATTGTGGGTCTGGCCCAGCTTCAGCCAGAATTGATACCCGGTCCGCTTTCGATTGCCCAGACGGAAATATAACGGACGCCCGGCGGCATCCGTTTGCGTGGTTCGG
>JAJQJM010000086.1 GCA_021323475.1 Vampirovibrio sp. | reverse complement strand
AAAACGCTTCAACATTATACGTTTATCCCGTTGCCGTATACAACTAAGGGTTAATTTGCTAATATAAACGCTTGAACACGACTTTGTTAGAAGATTCACAGGTGTTGAGTATCAGTCGGGAGCGATGAATGAGAAGCCAGGGCGTATTCGCGTTAGCTTTGGGGCTAGCTTTGCTGGGCCATTACGGGTTATCCGCTGAAGCGGCCAAAAAGTATTACCCGCCGGGCTTTAAGCCTCCCTCGGACAATGCCCTGGTGCCAAGTCCCGCCCCCGCAGAGCCTCAGCCGCAGGTTATCATTCAACAGGTACCCGGCTCTAAGCAGGTGATTATCAAGACGGTGCCGGTCAAGGTGGAAAAGGTAATCTCCCAGCCTGCCAGGCCCAGAGACCCTTTATTGATGCTAATGGACGAGCATCGTTATTATGATGCGCTGCGCCTGGTGGATGCCCGCCTGAAAAAGTCACCCGGCAATGTATCCCTGCAAATGACCCGTGGGCGCATCCTGCGGGAGCAAGGTTCGTACCAGCAGTCCATTGCCCAGTTTCAGGCGGTTCTGGATAAGAGCCATTCTAAAAGTATCAAGGCTTCCGCCTACAACGGGTTGGGCTGGACCTATTACCGAAAAGCCATTCACTCCAGGCAGGTGGGGGACGAGGCCGGTGCTTTGGCCGGTTTGACGAGTTCGGAAGCAGCCTTTCGTTCCGCCAACCAGTTGAGTCCTTCCATGCCTTATGCGTTGGCGGGATTGGGCAAAGTGGCGCTGGCCAACGGCAAGCTGAAAGATGCCGCACACTGGGTGAAGCAAGCCAAACGATATGCTCCCAACGCCATGGAAGTCCAGTTGGTAGAGGCCGAATTGCTGCTGGCCCAGCAAAAACCGGAAGAAGCCCTGCAGATTCTCTATGGCATCAAGAAAACCACCACGCATGAACCGGACGTGTTCTTGTTCCTGGCAAAAGGATCGTTTGATACCGGGAAGATCGATGATGCCATTATCAACTTGAAACAGCTTCTGGGCATGGTGCCGGATCATACCGAGGCGTTAACGCTGTTGAGTCGCTCCTATGAGCTGAAAATGAAGCCGGAAGATGCAGAGGTGACGCTGGAGAGAGCCATTGCGTTGAATCCGATGGATGAGAAATCGGTCGCATCCTTGCTGAAAATATACGATCAGCGGCATGAAAAAGAGCGGGGTATGCTCCTGTTGAGGACCCTGCTGAAGGATCGGCCGGGTCAGCAGGCTTATGGGCTGGAACTGCTGAGTCGCCTGATGAAGAACGGTAACTGGGATGACGTGTATGAGGAAGGCGCCAAAATTCTGCCGTCGGCCTTAACGAACGAGCCGGATTCTGCGGCGACGCGGGGGCTTGTCGCCATCTTCTCACAAGCGGTCTACCAGAAAGGCCGGGGCATGCTGGATCGTCAGGCGCTGATGAATGAGCCGGCAGTCAAGCAGGCCAAGGCTTACGTGCAGGCTGATTTCCAGAAAACATTATCCGGGCCGGGCCATAGTATGAGCAGGAATCTGGAAGACCGCCTGAATCTGCTGCTAATGGATCCACTTACCCCGTTACCTCCGCTGTTGAGCTTTACGCCCACCGATGAGCAAGACTTGCTGACCCTATTGCAAATCAGTTTCCTGACGGGCAATCAGGAATTACATGATCAGTTGCTGCCGGACGCAAGAAAACTGGATAACAAGCAACAGATGGCCAACCAGCTTTATTGCATCGGAGATTATGAGGGCGCTCGGGCATTGGTAGCGCAGATTCTGGAACAGCATCCGGACTCGACGGAAGCCCTGCAGTTGCAGAGCGACATAGCGGCCACGGAAAAAAAACTGGAGGAGCAGCGACTGGTGCTTTCCATGCTGCCTCGTAAGCTGCCTGCTTCCTATTGGCAACGGGCGGCGCAGGATGTGCTGGTGTTGGGAACCGGCGATTGGGAAACGCATGCCATGGTCGGCAAAATGCTGCAGAAGCGTCATCGTGACGCTCTGGCGCTCAGGCAGCAGAAATTGGCCGCCCAATATGCGCCCACCCCAAAAGAAAAAGCTTATTGGCAGCGTCGGGCAGAGAAAACCGCCCGCGCATTGGCCCGGAACAAGGCAAAAGATCAATAACGAAGCACGATTGAGATCGCGCTAGTCAGTCTTTTGCGGAAGGCCTGTCTGAATTTCCGCCTACACGGGAATGACGGATGTTGAGCCGTGAGACCCCGATGGCCCACCTCTGCTGGCGTAGTCCTTGGAATCTCTTATACGGACAGCGCCGAATCTTCCCGCTTTGTATCGGAGCCCGTTTTTTCCACATGCTGCACGACCGGCAGAGAAACATAGAACCGGGTCTGCTTATCAGGTTCGCTAATGGCCCATATCTTGCCGCCATGCAGTTCAATAATGCGTTTGGAGATGTAAAGCCCCAGGCCGGTTCCGATTTGCTTGAATTTACGGGACAAGGAGTAATATTTGTCGAAAATCTTGGGTAAGTCTTCTGCGGAAATGCCTTTACCCTCGTTGCATACTTCAACCAGCAGGCGACTTTCCGCGTTATCGTCCTGTTCCGCGAACGCGCTGACCACAATGGGGGTGTTGCGCCGACTGTAGCTGATGGCGTTGGAAATGATGTTATGGAACACCCGCTTTAGTTGAATGGGATCCACCCAGGCGTCCGGTATTTCCAGGGCCGCATCCAGCGTCAGGCTAACATCGCGTTTTTCGGCCAGCGGTTGCAGGCCGTTCATAACGTCCTTCAGCAGGTTGCTTAATTGCAGGCGCTGCCGGTGCAAGGTAACGTGCGATGCTTCCAGTTTGTAGAACAGCAGGGTGCTGTTTACCATTTCCACCAGGTCATGCACGCTTTCCTTGGCGCCCAGCAGTAACTTTTTCTGCTCGTCGTTAATTGGCCCGATGGAGCCGGTGGCCAAGGTATCCAGCACCATTTGCTGGGCCAGCAGCGGGGTTTTCAGGTCATGGGTCAAGGTCGCCACGTAGGTTTCCTTCACCCGATCCAGTTCCTTGCTGGTGGAAATATCGCCCAGTACGCAAATGAAGCCCCGTTCCTGCTTTCCGTTTTGCTCCTGCGTGTAGCGGGAGGCATTCAAACGTAGGGTTTTAGGGGTCTGATCGCTGGGCGGGTCAATAATGCAGGTCTCCAGCACGTCCGGCAAATCCGCCGCGAATTGGCCGGTGGTGCATAACAGATGAGACAGCTCCCCGCACTTTTTCAGATTAGGGCATTGGCAGGCAAACAAATCAAAGAAGTTTTTATCCGTCAGTTCTTCTTCGTTTTTGCCAATCCAGTCGCGCACCACGGGGTTGGTAATGCGTAGATTTAATTTATCGTCCAGCAGCAAAATGCCATCGGGTGAGGCCTCAAAGATGGTTTCAAACTGCTTTTGCGCCTCTTCCAACTGAGTTTTGTGGCGCTTGGAACTCATGACAATCATGGTCAGCAGCACCAGAATCAGGATGCCGCCCATCCACAAGCTGCCGCGTTGCAGCAACAGGGTTTCCGTAGACGGGTTTACCGGCTTCAATTGCAGGGTCCAGTGCTGCCCTAGCAAATTAAACGTAAAATTGGAAACCGTCGGCCCGTGCTTGGGAATATTCACATGGTCAAACAGGGGCACGTTTTTGGGATCAATCAACTGGATCTGGTATTGGGAGAAAGATTGCCCCAGGGGCTGCCAAATTTTGTCCAGTGAGATTTCTCCGGCGGCAAAGCCCAGGAATTCCTTGTTGTTGTTGCGGTAAATGGGAATAAACGCCCAAAAGCTTTTCGGATGGTTCAGGAACGGGATCAGACGAGATGTGGTGGGGTTTTGGGATTTCTGGGCATGACGCAGGGAGTGTTCCATAGCCGGTTGTTTGGTCAGTGAATAACCGTATAAGCCGGTATTCTCCGGGGTGATGGGGTAAACCTGCCGGATGGTCAGCGTCGGATCGATATACATGAGTCGCTGGAACCCATGCAGTGTGGAGGTGATGGACTTGCCATACTGCTGGAAGTCATAGTGGTTGATATCGGTAAAGTTCTGGTACACCACTTTCAAGGCAATCAGGGCAGTTACGTGCTCTTCCAAAGAGGATTGCACCTGCGCTTCCAGTCGCTCGGCGTTCAGCTTTTCCCGGTATCGCTCATCCTTGTGGAAGCCCTGCACCAGAATGGCATCAATAATCATGATCAGGGCCAAGCCTGCCAGAAGCAGCAGAATGAGTTCTTTGTATCGGCTCAGCCGCTTTAAAAATCCCATGCACAGATCCGTTGAGTTCTAAAAGTCTATTAGATTATACATTACATGCTGATTGAGCCGATGCCAATTAGACGAAAGTCTACTCCGGTTGGCGCGGTCTGCTTTTAAAAGGGCGTCCTGTTGGGTTTGCGTAATTTTTTAGGGATTGCGGATTGGGTAGCGCGTTAATCGTATACGCCTTTTCCGGTGATCAGGCGCGCGCCGTGGCGTCGGGTGGTTAAGGTCCAGGCCCATTGGAACATCACCATCAGCTTGTTATCGAATTCAATGAGATAACTGATGTGAATGACCGCCCAGATCAGCCAGGCCATAAACCCGCTCAGGTGGATATTATTCAGGTTGCCGACTGCTTCCAGGATACCGATAACCGCTAAACTTCCCTTATCTTGATACTTGAACGGCTTGCAAGTTTCATTGGCGCATTTTTTCAGGATACGGTGCGCCACGTAACGGCCTTCCTGTATGGCGACCGGGGCCACGCCGGGCAGGGGCTTGCTATCCGCCGTGTGGGAATAGTTGGCCAAATCGCCGATGACGAAAATGTTGGGATGCCCGGATACCGACAAGTCCGGCTCCACCATGACCCGTCCGCCCCGGTCCACCTGGCAACCCAGTTTGTCCGCCAGCATGTGCCCCAGGGGAGAAGCCTTGACACCGGCGGCCCACAAAATGGTTCCCGATGCGATTTCTTCGGTTTTGCCGTTGGATGAAAGGATAATTTTGCTGTCCTCAATATTGGTAACCGAGGTATTGCTGCGGACGGTGACGCCGAGTTTTTCCAGGGTTTTGGCCGCCTTGGCGGATAAATCTTCCGGGTAGGCGGATAAAATGCGGGAACCCATATCCACAAGTAGAATGCGGGCCTTTTTGCAATCAATGTGCTTAAAGTCTTGCGGCAGACTGAAGTTGGAGAGTTCGGCCAGTGCGCCGGCTAGTTCTACGCCGGTAGGGCCGCCGCCCACAATCACAAACGTCAGCAAGGCCGCCTGCTTTTCCGGATCCCGTTCTTTTTCGGCGGCCTCAAACACGTTAAATACCTGCCGACGCATATCCAGGGCGTCTTCCACGGTTTTAAGTCCGTTGGTTTTCTCGGCCCAGTCGTCATGACCAAAGTAATGCGTGGTGCTGCCGGTGGCCAGAACCAGCATATCGTAAGAGAGCGGCGCCGGTTCTTCTTTCAGGCGAAGTTGGTTGGTTTCCGGCAAAATGTCCACCACTTCGTCCATCAGGACTTCAATGTTGTCATAGTCCCTTAACACCGAGCGCAAGGGGGAAGCGATATCGCCCGGCGACAGGCTACCGGTGGCAATTTGATACAGTAAGGGCTGAAACAGATGGAAATTACGCTTGTCGATTAATGTAACCCGTACAGGCTTGCTTCCCAGTGATTTTGCAGCGTACAGACCCCCGAACCCCCCTCCCACAATAACGACATGCGGATAATTCCGGTTGGTTAGAGGCGAACTCATGACGGATGGCTCCTTTGATACAGGCGAGTGATGAATATGGGGAAGGTGATGCTACCATCATAGTTGCTCAAGATTTGTTTCCAATAGGATAGTTGGTTCAGCCCGCTTACCCGGTTTTGCAATTGATTGTTGAATCCTTTCTGCCAAAATAGTCATCAGGGTATCCCCATATCAGGGCTCATGGGTAAAGTTTGAACCGTTGGGCAATGAAAGGATAAGAGAGCCGTGCTCAGTTTGAGGCAACGACATGAACGAGGCCAAACCTGTGTGGATTGGCTGGAAAGTTACCATACCTTCTCGTTCGGGGATTATTATGACCCGCGCTATACGGGTTTTGCCGACTTACGGGTCATCAATGATGATCGGGTTCAGCCGGGAAAAGGCTTTGAGACCCATGCCCATCGGGATATGGAGATTATTACCTATGTGCTGGAAGGCACACTGGCCCATAAAGACAGTCTAGGGAACGGCTCCCTGATTCAGGCCGGGGAATTGCAGCGGATGACGGCCGGAACCGGCATTCGTCACAGTGAATTCAACCCTTCGGAAACGGAAACGGTGCATTTCCTGCAAATCTGGATTCAACCGGAAAAAACCGGCTTAACGCCCAGCTATCAGCAACAGGCGTTCAAGCTGTCCGATCGGTTGCGTAAATGGCAACTGCTGGTATCTCGCAACGGGGAAAAGGGATCGCTCAGCGTCAATCAGGACGCCAATTTGTGGGCGGCGATTTTGCAGGCCGAACAATCGTTGAATTACGATATCGCGCCCGGCCGGGCCTCCTGGCTTCAGGTAACCAAGGGCGTGTTACAGGTGAACGGCTGGCCCTGCACGGCATCAGCCGGGACTCGGAAGTATTATTGTTTGACCTGCCAAAACCTGCGCCGGTGCTGTAATCAAGTCAGAATTTTGATTACCAGGGAATCGGCATGCCATCTCTTAGGAATTGACCATTAGGCCCTGGCTCATTGGAAAGCAGCAGCGGCAGAATGCCCGCCACGCTTTGCTCTGTGCTGCGCTCAGCGTTGGGGCCGCCCATGTCCGTTCTCACCCAACCGGGACAAATGGAATTAACAGTAATGGCGCTGTCTTGCAAATCATAGGCTAGAATTTTGGTAACCGCATTCAGGGCGGTTTTGGAAATCCGGTAAGCCGGGTATCCGCCGTCCATTTCCGCAAGCGAGCCCATGCCGCTGGAAATGTTCACGATTTTTCCGTGGGGGCTTCTCCGCAGCAAATGAATCATCACCTGACTGGTTTGCAGAGGCCCCATCGTGTTGGTTTCAAAGACCTGCCGCACAATGTCCGGCGCAATCAGCAGCCCGTTGGACTCGCTGTCCTCATCCGGCAAAATGCCCGCGTTATTCACCAGAATGTCCAGTTTGTCGTGTTTTTGCTCAATATGGTTGGCCGCCGCATGAATGCTCATGAGGTTGGTGACATCCATATGCAGAAACTCAACGGCAAGCCCTTCCTGCTGCAATGTGGCCTGGGCGGCTTTGCCCTGGGCTTCGTTGCGGGCGGTCAGGAAGGTAATAACCCCGGAGCGGGCCAACTGCCGAACCAGCTCCAATCCAAGCCCCTTGCTGCTACCGGTAACCAACGCGATTTTGGGTTGTCTATCTGCCATATTCCGATTCTCCCCTGCCCTGTTGAAACGATGTCTGTTGAGTGTCCCTACCGATTTTGTGACGAGTTTTGCGATAAAGTCTGAGATGAATATAGAACGCTTTGGGCCTGGGGCAAAGCGGAAATTTTACGGGCCAGGATTTGGGAAAATACTTGGGCGCCTTGGGGGGTTAAATGGCGCGGATCGGCAAATAATCCCCCAATAGTTTCGGTTTGCTCCGGTGGGATTTCCCGGTTCAGGTTGATGACCGGCGTTTTCTCTTCGGCTAGCAATTGCTGAAGCCCTTGCTGATAGAGGGTATTCAGCCGGGATTGCTCAAATGTTTTCAAGAAGGCAGGGTGATTGGGCCAGGATACCAGTACGACCGGAATCTTCTGCTCCCGGCAGTAAACCAGTAATGCCCTTAATTTATCGAATGAGACGGTGGGTTGTTGATCGATATAATATTTTTTCGCTTCCGCCACACTCAGGCGAATGCCTTTCGGGGTTCGCATATGCGGACTTTGCTCCTTGGGATACCAACCGTTTTCAGTCATGGCCGGGTCCAGGTTTTCAGTGGAAGAAACCGCAGCGGAGTCCTCGGCATACACCGGCTCGGCATTGGCCGAATCGCCTTGCCGTCCGGCTGTCAGGGATTTTAATTTTCCGCTGACTTTGCTGATGACATTGACCGGCGAGAAGGTAAACCGATACTGGTGCAGGCTGCTGACAGAAGAGAGCAGCAATTCCTGCTTCACGTTTTCCGCCAGCAAGGGGTTATTCAGGTAAGTGCCCGCCAGGTTGGGCGCTTGCTCAATGAGGGTTCGGTAATACAGCGCGGGCAGGTAGTATAAATAGGCGTCTTTCTCTTGAATGGAGGGGCTGAGTTCCAGGAGCAACAGCTTGGGCTTGCCGAACTGCTGCTGATGGAATTGCAGGTAGGCCAGCATAATATCGTATCGGTTATTGGGCAGGCCCAGGTTAAAACTGTGGATGGGCTGCCCGGTGGCTTTTTCAAACACGCTGGTGATAAAGCCGTTGTTGGTTTGAGAGGTGCCCATAAACAACACGTCCAGCTGATTCGGCTGGTGGCTTTTCAGCATTTGCAGCTTGGTGGGTAAAAAGTTGCCGTAGCTGAAGTTAAACTTCTGGTTGAGCGGAGAGAGCGTAACGCCCACCGTAAACAACAGGTTGAACAGGGCGAAGCTGAGAATCCCAACCAAAATAGGCCGCAGCGCAGGATGGATGCGGAATGGAAGTTGAATGGCTTTTGTCTGTTTCATTCGGCGCCCCTAAAACTGGAAATAGATAAATTGCTGGGAGGAGCTGCCACCCAGGGTGAACAAGAAGTACAGAAAGATGCCATAACCCGCCGCAATGCCCGCTTCCCGGAACAGAGGGTGGGCGAGTTTTTCCCGGTAATGGCGAATGAGCCAGTGGCAGGCCAGAAACAGAATCACCATCAGCAGGGCCGTTTCCGGTGAAAGAAAGCTGTTGCCTTGCTCCACGCTGCCTACCTGATCGCTGATTTGCTTCCATTGCAAGGGATTGATCATGGTGCCCAGCATATGGACGGCCTCCTCGAAGGTGGTGGCGCGAAAGAATACCCGCGTCAGGCAAACCGCATGGAAGGTAATGAAAATAGCCCCGATTTCCGGAATGAACCGGTTGATTTTGAAATAGCCTCCCGTTTTATAAGCGCACAGGAACAGCCCGTTCATCAGGCCCCAAACCACGAAATTCCAACTGGCCCCGTGCCACAGACCACCAAGCCCCATTGTTAAAAACAGGTTGCGATAGGTGTTGAATTTACCATGCCGGTTGCCGCCCAAGGGAATATACAGGTAATCCCGCAGCCAGCGTGAGAGGGAGATATGCCAGCGGGTCCAGAATTCCGACATATTGCGGGCAAAATACGGCGCGTTAAAGTTTTCCGGCAGGGTATATCCCATCAGCAGTGCTGATCCTTGGGCCATTAAGGTATAGCCGAAGAAGTCGCAGAATAGCTGGATACTGAAGCTATATACCGCAATCCAGCTGGTGTTGAACCCTTGCAATTCCGGGTGGCCGAAAATCATATCCACATAGACCGCAATTAAATCCGCCACGAAGACCTTCAGGAAAAAGCCGGTGCAGAAACGGTGAATGCCTTGCACGAAGCGTTCCATCTCAAACTTCGGGTAATTGTCGAACTGGTGCAGCAGCTCGCTGGCGCGTACAATGGGCCCGGCAATCAGGTGCGGGAAAAAGGCCACATAGGTGGCAAAGCGCGTAAAGCTGCTGTGGGGCTTCTCATTGCCCCGGTACACGTCAATCAGGTAGCTAATCAGCACGAAGTTGGTGAAGGAAATAGCCAGCGGCAGGAAAATATCAAAATGCACATGCCGCGCGGGTAAGTGCAGAAAGTGCAGAATGGCCTCGCTGGTTTGGGCAAAGAAGTTGGTGTACTTGAAATAGGCCAGCAGGGAGAGTTCCGTAGTGATCCCGAAAATCAGGATGGGCTTTTTGAACTGCGGCCAGCGAATCATGGCAAGGCTTAGCCAGTAAAAATAAAGGGAATCCAGAAAGATGAGCGGCCCGTACATTAAGCCATGCGGCGGGCTCCAGCTCATATAGAACACATAGCTGGCCAACAGCAACAACGGAATGCGAAATCGGTGCGGAATGCTCCAGTACAGGGCAACCACCACGGCCAGGAAAATCAGGTAAACAGGACTGTTAAACAGCATCGGGACGTTCAACTATGTGCTTGGCGGACGGAGTCAGGCTGTTTCAAATGGCGGGAAACAAGCCGAATGTGATCTAAATAAAAAAGCGCCCGACATGGAATTGCCGAGCTGGCTAAATTTTCTGGTGTAAATCATGGCTATATAAGGCAAAGCGCCCCAAGGTCTGGAGCGCTTTGCCGTGTGTGTTCAGGAGTTGAGTATGTGTTTTGGCGAGAAAAAATCGTTTAAAAGCTTATTGCCACTTGTCCGATGAGCGGACGGGAGCGGTTTCATGCACCAGCAGCATTCCGCATAAGACTGAAGAACCGGTCACAATTAAGGCAGCCACGTAAACATCCATGGAGTGCGTCCTCCTTCTTCCCTCTTCCTCAAGTTCCCCGTTTGTTGAGTATGCTCATAGTATAAACCTTTTTTGCGAACTCAGCTACTCCCAATTCAGCTAAAAATCCGCATTAACCGGAAGTCCAGGAGGGGTCTGATATGTTTTTTCAAAATCAGCCAACCGTGGCATTGAGCAGCTTACCCGTTTTGGCTAGTATCCCTATAGCAAAACCAATCAGGCATCAGCTTGAGAAAGAGAAGGAGCCAACATGCGAGAACAGTTATTCGGGATAGGATTGGCCTTATCGCTGGTCAGTTTGGTGTTGGCCGGTTTCTCTTGGCTGCCATGCCGGGCTGAAAATCATCCCGTAAAGACGGTGAGTTCCGTGGATTTGCAACGATACATGGGGAAATGGTACGAAATTGCGGCCATTCCCATGTTCTTTGAGCGGAAGTGCGTGGGCAACGCCACGGCAAATTATGCCCTGTTGCCGGACGGCCTGGTGAAAGTGACCAACAGTTGCGATGTGGCCAACGGCAAACGAATGATGGCCGAGGGACGGGGTAAAGTGATGGATCCCAAGACGAATGCCAGGCTGAAAGTGACATTTCTGCACCTGCTGGGCTGGCGTTGGTTTGCCGGGGGCGATTACTGGATTACCGGGTTGGACCCTGAATACAGCTATGCCATTATTGGCCATCCCAAGCGGAAATACGGATGGATTCTATCCCGAACACCCATGTTGTCCAAGGAAACCTTGCAGCAGCTTTCCAAACAATTGGAAGAACAGGGCTATGACCCTTGTGATTTTGACATGACCGTCCAGAAAGCCGGTTTGGACACGCGCCAACCGCTATGTAAGGTAGTTGCCGGGATTTAACCCGGCAGTCGGTTGCGGTTTTCAAGGGCGAATAACTGGGCTTTCGCCTGTAGGCAGGCGATTTTGTCGTGCCTGGCTCACAAGGGTGTAAATCTTCATGGGGGGTATGTCTAAATCTGCTACCCTGCTCGAACTCGACCGTATGGTTGATGAACCACCCCCTAAAACACGTTATTTTGAGGATATATTCGTTTTCGGTGTGGACCAGCAAGACGAGAGTGGAAAGTGGTGGTATGAGAGTGACTCAAGAATTTCAAACGAAGTTTCCGGTCCATCGGCCGCGTCGTTTCTGGCTGTTGGCAATGGGCCTCGCGTTAACGCCCCTGTTTGCCTTGCCCGGCTGGGCCGAAAATTACAACCTGGAGAGCGTTGATTTTGCCTCCACCGGTAACCAGACCAATATTATTTTGCACACCGGCAGCATTGTGCCCGTGGATAAAATCATGGTGTCCGATAACAAGCTGATTCTCGACATTGATCAGGTTAACACCACTGAGACGGTGCATACTAATTTTTCCGGCGCGGCCAATATCAGTCATGTCATCATGCAGCCGCTTAACGAGCATAAAATCAGGATGATCGTGCGGGGCCAGAACCTGGGCGCGCCCAGCGTGGCCTTCTATAGCGCGGGTAGCGGCGCTTATAACAATGTGAACCCGGACTACAACGGCAACCGGCTTCAGCAGGAGACCAGCGCCGGATTGCGCCGGATTCAGGATACTGGAACCCAGCCAGCCACCTGGCAGGGGGATTGGAATAAACCGCAACACGCGGCGACATCCGCTCAGTCCGATGAGCCCATTGCCTTTGGCGGTACCGGACAGAAACCTCTGACAACCAATTCCAAATCGGATAATAGCGGTGAGAATGCCCCACTTCCCTTAAATTCCTCCGATACGAGCGTGGCGGGCTCCAATTTTTTTGAGCAACTGGCCGCTGGGAAAATGAATACGTTTATTCCCTACGGCCTGCTGGGCGCCCTGTTCCTGGGAATGGCCGGCTTTATCTGCTACAAGGTGATGCGACTGAAACAAGGCACGCCCGACTTTGAGGATTTATTAGAGGATCAGGCGCACGGCAAGAAAATCGGCTTCCGGGAAATGGCCAATGCCTACCGTGAGAAGCATGAGCCGATTCACGCCGAATCCGCGCCCACCCGTTCCAACGCCCGCAAAACCAATACCGAGGATGTCATCGGTTTGCGTTCCCTGGGTTGGGAAGACGAACAGGCTTATCCTGCTCAAAGGCCAGTGGATCCCAGACCGGCGACCAAGCCCACGCCGAAGCAATCAGCCACACTGGAACAGATGATTGCGGCCATGCAAGCGGCCAGCAATCCCAAGGCCCCCATTAAAACCCCCGCTCCTAAAAAACAGGCCGTGAATCAGTATGTTCAGCAAAACGTCCAGCAAGCACAGGCTCAAAAACCGCAAACCAAGGCTAAAAGCCGCCCCGTGGCCGATGAGATGATGATTCGGGAACAGAAACGGGCCCAGGCGCTTCAGCAAGAATTGCAGCAACAGGCTCGCCAGAACTTCCCTCCGGCCGGTTTACCGGCTGCGGCTCCCAATATCGGCCAGAAAGCGGGTAAAGTGACTCCGCCAGCGGCCCCTGTGAACCGTGCCCCGGCGGCCCAAAAGGCCATTAAGGCGCCCAGCTTCCAGAGTGTGCCGTCCGGCAATGCGATTAACGCCAACAAGCCGCGTAAGCCGCAGCCTCCAATCAATCCGGCGGCTAAAATGCCGGTGAATCCTAAAATTGCCAGCCAGCAAGGGCCGTTGCCCGGTAACCCGGAAGTGTTGAACTTCCTGCGCAACGTGGCCGACCTGATGGAAAAAGACGGCAAAGGCGAAATTGCCAGAAGCATTCATAAAAACCTGAACCCCAAGAACATCGGAACGGTTTAACCAGTATCGTAAGCCGTTTCCCCATCACCTGAAACCCGACTTTAAAGCGGCTTTTTACCCGGTAAACCCGCGCTGCGGGGGTAGGCATCCGGGGTGCGGGCTACTTTCTCAATCACCAGAAGGCGAGATCCTTCCAGGCGAGGGTGTGGGAAGCTTTGCACCTCTTTGAACCGGCCACCTAGCGTTTTCAGGGCTTTGGCAGAGGCGTTTAACTCTTCCTCGTAGCTCAGGCCCTTCATGGCCAGAAACAAGCCGCCCGGCCTGACTAGCGGCAGGCACAGTTCCAGCAGGGTGGGCAGGGCTGCCACGGCGCGGGCGGTCACTACATCGAACGCTTCCCGGCTTTCCGCTTTGCGGCTTAAATCTTCGCTGCGGGCGTTGAGTACGCTCAAATTCGCTAATTCCAGCTTATCTTTAGTATCTTGAATGAACTTGCACTTCTTGCCGATGGATTCCACGGCGGTTACGGTAACATCCGGCCGGGCAATGGCCAGCGGAATGGACGGGAACCC
>JAJQJM010000200.1 GCA_021323475.1 Vampirovibrio sp. | reverse complement strand
CCGAACCACGCAAACGGATGCCGCCGGGCGTCCGTTATATTTCCGTCTGGGCAATCGAAAGCGGACCGGGTATCAATTCTGGCTGAAGCTGGGCCAGACACTCGGCTGGGATAAGGCGCCCGGCACCCGTTTTTCAATCACCCGCCTGCCGGATGGGAATTACCAGGCGCGCTCCACCGGGGCAGGGCATGGGGTTGGCCTGTGTCAGTGGGGGGCTGCGGAAATGGCCCGAAAACGCAAAAATTACCGGCAAATTCTGCAATTCTATTTCCCCAAGGCTCAACTGTCCAAATCGGGCTGACTTAAAGCTTTCCAGGCTTATAGAATAACCCACCACACTCATCAGATCAGGGAAGCTGGACTTAACCCGATATCTAATCAGTCCGGTTAGACTGGCTAAAGTGAACAATAGCCATTCAGTTAATTGCAGCGGCCATCGTTTTTCTTTACAGTCATTCATCATGAAGTCGTTTCATTAAGCGCCCGATCCGCAATTGATTTGCCCTTCGGTCTGAGAGGCTTAATCGGGTCGGGAGTAACGTTATATTCAGGTATTGAAGGGAGAGAGCTATGCCGCTTAGAGACTATCAGGGCAAAAATATTGAAACCGTAGCCGGTGTATTCAACACTCAGGCAGACTTGCAACAAGTGCTGAGCGAACTGGAACGCGTCGGGCTGTCCCAGGATGTCAGCGTGTTAATGAGTGAACAAACCCGTGGCTATTACGGGGATTATTTCAACAATGTGTCCGGCACGGAAGGCTTTGAACAAACCAGTAAACTACCGGAAGGCGCCGCTACAGGCGGCTTGGCCGGGGGTATTCTGGGTGCCATTATCGGCGGGCTCACTCTGGTGGGTAGCGTACTGGTACCTGGTGCCGGTTTATTGGTAGCGGGCCCTTTGGTCGGCGCCATTACCGGCGGTGCTATAGGTACTGCGGCGGGCGGCCTGATTGGCGCGCTGGTGGGAGCCGGCATTCCGGAAACCGAAGCCAAATTCTATGAAGAATCACTGAAAAACAAGGGCAATGTGCTGGTAGTCGCCCATGTGCCAAAAGATATGGACAAAGAAGTGAAGGAACTCTTTAAACGCTGCGGCGCACAATCCGTTAAAACGGTTTAAACAGCCCTTTACGGTCTGATACACTCTAAAAAAGCGGGGATTAACGCCCCGCTTTTTTACTGCCTGTTACACCTCAGATGCATCCACTCAACTCCATTCATCCTAATGAGAGGAACATTCATTTTCAAAGCGGCGGACAATTTCTCCATATAATTTGTTTTTATTTTATATATCCCTCTATGCCCTTTTATCCTGTTTATCAGGCATGTACGGTTTTCCAGCATTGTGTGCGCTATGACGAGGTATTCCCATGCCCAGAAGCCCCATGAATAAATTGTCCGTAATGATCGCTCTGTCTGCCTTGTGGCTGCTGGGCGCCTTGCCCGCCCTTTGCCAGGAAGCGGCGGACGGCAGCCTCTTTCCCCATGAGGAGTTCATTCAGATTAACCCGACCCTGCCGAACTCAAAGCTCAATTTTGATGACGACTCCCAGGAATCCTGCTGCGCCAAGGATTATACGCCCAGCGGACAGCCCATCAGCCGGGTGAATTCCACCGGCTCCACAAGTGGGCCGCAAAACCTTCAATCGGGTAATTCCGCAAATGTTGCCCGATCCGAATTCGAAAAATCCAACCCCAAATATCATGAGAACGGCACGCCGTCCTATTTAATCTCTTGCGAGCGTTTTACGCAGATGCCGGAATTGGCTGGGGCCAGCGCCATGCCATCCGCCCCGCTGAATGGCCGGGAAGGCAAGAATACATTGCCCATTGAATCCTATAGCACCAACGTTTCCCTACGGCCCGGCGCATCCTATATCAGCAATCCGGCCCTGCGGCTGACCAGCAGCTTCCACATTGAAACCGCCGGCGGCAGCGGACAGCTTCAGTTACAGGACGTGCAAAATTATTCGGTTTGCATGGCAAAGGGCAACAACGTGGCCATGGTGGCCAATACGGAAAATGGCTCCATCCTGACCTACAACGGCAGCGATCATATTTATCTGGCCGGTAATAACATGAACATGCTGACCCGCACCGGCGCTGGCGAGGACCTGATTGAACTGTACCAGGCCAAGCCCAACTCGGAATCGGGCAGCGCATCGTGGACTGCCTACAATATTTATAAAACCGCTTTAAGCGGCGGTAGCGACATCGATACCCTGGTCATCAAGGGGACGCCCGTCGGTACCAAGTGGTGCCACATTGGAGGCTACAAAATTTTCGGCGAATACTTCTACGTGGTGGAATTCGCCCTGCCTCCAACCGTAACGGAAGGCCCTCGGCGGCAACGGGTGAACATCGGTGAGTCCGTCGAATTTGTGGTTATTAAAGGTAAAAAATACCGGTTAGGCGATTTCCTCGTACATGGCGTCCCGGTGGACACCATCGCCCGTTCCGTGCCCATTGGAGATCCTTTGCCAAGAGTAGCGCTCCGCCACTAACCTGCCCCCGGTTTTTCTTGGCAGAATCCGCATCCTGTGTTAAAAAGCTCGAATATCATTTTCGAGCTTTTTGCATTCGAGCTTTTTACCGTTATGGAGAACGTCCCATCCAACCCTGCAGAGGAAGCCCTGAAGCTGTCGCCGGAACCCAGGGCCAACCCCTGGTGGAAGCCGCCCCGGCTGCGTTCGTTCGAACAAACACAGAAAGAGCGCCACGCCACCTGGCTGGAGCTGTTTTTTGACCTGGTGTATGTGGCAGCCATTTCCCAGCTAAGTCATACATTGCATCAACATTTTTCCATATCCGGCATTCTTCAGTTCGTGTTGCTGGCGATTCCGATTTGGTGGGCCTGGACAGGCACCGCCTTTTATTCCACCCGCTTCGATACCGACGATCTCTCGGATCGGCTTTTCTACTGCCTTCAATTAATCGGTGTAGCGGCGCTAGCCGTAAATGTGCATGACGGCTTGAGCAGCACTTCCACCGGCTTTGCCTTGGCCTATGCCTTTATTCGCTTTTTATTGGTCCTACAGTATTTACTGGCAGGTTTTTACGTACCGGAAGCCAGATCGCTAGCCTACCGCTATGCCGCCGGATTTGGGCTTGCCGCCTTATGCTGGTTGTTATCGGTGCTGGTACCGATGCCCTATCGCTTCATCATCTGGGGGATGGGCCTGTTGATAGACTTCGGCACTCCGCTGGGCATCGGAATTCTGCATGCCAAAGTCCCGCCGGACAATTCGCATATTTCCGAACGATACGGCCTGTTCATTATCGTAGTGCTTGGAGAGGCCATTATGGGCGCTGTCAGCGGTGCATCAGTCCGTCCATTCTGGCATTTGCCGTCCGGCATTACAGGGGTATGCGGGTTACTCATCGCATTCTCGCTGTGGTGGATTTACTTTGACCATGCCAGCAGCGCGCCGGCCAAAGCTGCCAGAGATCAAAGCAAAGTCTGGCTGTATCAAACCTGGCTGTATTCCCATCTACCGCTAATGATTGGTTTGGCAGCCATGGGCGTCAGTATTCAGGAAGCGGTTCTGGCAAAACAAACCCAACCGCTGCCGGATCTGACACGGTGGTTGCTATGCGGCGGCACCATGCTCAGCTTTTTGGCCATTGGCATCGTGCATTTAACCTCCTGCTTTTATGGCTCGCGGCTGGTATTAAAACTGTGGTTGCCCTATGCCATTACCATATCGGTCATCGGGCTGATGGGGTTCGTACAGCCGTTCAGCCTTTGG
>JAJQJM010000199.1 GCA_021323475.1 Vampirovibrio sp. | reverse complement strand
ATGCCTCATCCGTCTCATGGTTTCCAGCCGTTCTTACCTCTTCAACACCAAACACGGCTTTTATCACCTGTGCTTATTATGCCCTAATCACCGATTCATTCCTTTCTCAACTGTATACCCATGCCGATTACAAGCCTTTATCCAGTTAACCCCAACCAAAATATTAGCTCTTTAACCTTTCACCCACTGGCCTATGTCCGCTTCTCAATCTCAGTTCGTCCGTCTCCAGTTATATAAAACCCATCTATTCCGTTTTGATGCTAGGCGATTGCATGTTTTTAACAATCTCCTCCATTCGCTGTATCAAGTCCACGGCCAAACTATCGATACCACTTACATAAATCCACATCTCTCTTTCTTTCCCTGATGAACCACACGGTGCCTCGACGATTCGTCCTGGCACTTTTCCTTTTTCTTCCCGTTCTGCACCTGAAATCTCCTCCAGACATCGTATAAAGTCCCAAGCCAAATTTTCGATAAGCCTATTGTAAGCAGCGATGCTTACCCTCAAACCAAAGATATCCCACACCTCTCTTTCCCTGATGAACCACACGGTGCCGCCAAGGCACCTTTTTTTTTGAAATTGGGTCGAATCCTTTCACCATCAACGGCTCCAAAACGCGATGGCATATTATAATGAGCTTATGCCTTCCCATTCACCCACCTTATATCAGAATATCGATGAGGTTTATATGGCCCGCTGCTTGGCGCTGGCTGAACTGGGCGCCGGAAGCGTCAGTCCGAACCCGTTGGTAGGGGCCGTGGTGCTGGACGCTCAGGGCCGCAAGGTGGGGGAAGGCTATCACCAACGCGCCGGGGAAGCCCATGCCGAGGTCATTGCCCTCGATCAGGCCGGGGATAAGGCCAAGGGCGGGACACTCTACATTAACCTGGAGCCTTGCAACCATTACGGGCGCACTCCACCCTGCACCCAAAAAATTATAGAATCCGGCATTCAGCGCGTGGTGTGCGGCACCCTGGATCCCAACCCGCTGGTGGCCGGTGCTGGACGCGATATGCTGCAAAATTCCCGCATTTCCGTACGCTACGGCTTTCTGGAAAAAGAATGCAAACGGCTGAACGAGGTGTTTTTCCATTACATCACCACCAAAATGCCGTTTGTCACCGTCAAGCTGGGCCTGACCCTGGACGGCAAAATCGCCAACCGCCACGGGGAAAGCCGCTGGCTGACCGGCAGCTTCTCCCGGCAGTATGTCCATCATCTGCGCCAGAATTACGATGCGATTTTAACCACTGCGGAAACGGTGATGATCGATAATCCCCAGCTCTCCGTGCGGGATATCCCCAACATCCGCAAGCAGCCGATCAAGATTATTCTGGATCGCCAATTCCGGCTGAATGTTGATCGCTACGAAGTCTTCAAGGGAGATAGCCCGGTCTGGGTAATCACCTCCAAAACCAACCACAACCAGCACCATGCCCAAAAGGCCAGAGAGCAGGGCATTAAAGTGCTGGAGATTGAGGAAACCGGCAACGCGCTAAACCTGAAATCCGCCTTGAATCAACTGGGCGAACAGGAAATTACAAGCATCTTCGTGGAAGCCGGCGGCCGCCTGGCCACATCGCTGCTGACCGAAGGGCTTGCCAACAAGTTTTACCTGTTTTACGCCCCCAAAACCCTGCGGGACAGTATGGCAAAGTCCGCCTTTGGGCATTCCTTCCAACTGGATTTGCCGGACGCGCCCCAACTGGAAGTGATACAAACCCGGCAAATTGACCAGGACTGGGTGATGGAAGCCCAGCCCTACCGCAAAGGCCGATAACTCAGCGTCATTTCTGAAGGTGTGGGAGAATAAAGGAAGCCTTGAGCAACAAGGCAAATTTTCCGTGTTGTCTAAGTTTGGCCAAACCTATAGCAGTCGCGCCAATTACGGCAGGAAACAACCGCGAACATGCTGAAAACCCTTCTGAAACCATTCCACAAATTTCTGCAATTGCAGGCCTCCGGCAGCATTTTACTTCTGTTATCCGCTCTTATCGCCCTTATCTGGGCCAATTCACCCTGGCAAGATACGTATGACGCACTTTGGCACACTTCTATTTCGCTAGGATTGGGGCCACTTCAATTCAGCCGTTCCCTCCACTTCTGGATTAACGATGGGCTGATGGCCGTGTTTTTCTTTCTGGTGGGGTTGGAAATCAAGCGGGAATTGCTGGTCGGCGAGCTTTCCAGCCCACGCCAGGCCAGCTTGCCCATTATGGGCGCCATTGGCGGCATCCTGGTTCCAGCCATCCTTTATGCTGTCTTGAATCCACCCGGATCCCCCTTAAATTCCGGCTGGGGCATTCCCACGGTGACTGATATCGCCTTTGCCGTGGGCGCTTTGGCAATCCTGGGAGATCGGGTGCCCATTGGCCTGAAGGTTTTCCTGATTGCGCTGGCCATTGTGGATGACATCGGGGCCATTTTAATCATTGCGCTGTTCTATTCCCAAGGCATTCACCCGGTTTTCCTGATGGCGGCAGGCGCCGTTTTACTACTATTGTTCGGCATGAACCGGATGGGCGTGAACAAGCCTTGGCCCTACGCCATTGTGGGCCTTGCCCTGTGGGTTGCCGTCCTGAAATCCGGCCTGCACCCCACCATTGCAGGGGTATTGCTGGCGTTCACCGTTCCGGCAAGCTCCAAAATCAATCCACTGGCCTTTTACCAGGAAAGCATCCAAACGCTGGAACGATTCCGGGATGCCGGACTGGGCCAACAAGGCAGCGCCCTGCTTACCAACGCCGTTTACCAGGAAAATGTGCAGCACCTGGAAACCTTGTGCGAAGAAGTCCAGGCTCCGCTGCAAAAAATGGAGCATTCCATTCATCCCGTTGTAACCTACGGCATTTTGCCCCTATTTGCGCTGGCAAATGCAGGCGTCACAGTTCATCTGGAAGATTTAGGCACCGCGCTTACCCACCCGGTTACACTGGGCATTTTAGCCGGGCTATTTCTGGGCAAGCAGCTTGGCATTACCTTGTTTGCCTGGCTTTCAGTTCGATTAAAACTGGCCGAGCTGCCTACTAACGTCAGCTGGCGTCAATTGCATGCGGCGGCCATCTTAGGCGGTATCGGGTTTACCATGTCGGTCTTTATCACGCTTTTGGCCTTCCAACAGGAAGAATATATCGCCTTTGCCAAGCTGGCCATTCTGGCGGCTTCTTGTATTTCGGGCATAACGGGCATTTTACTGTTGAAGGCCACCTTGAAACCAGGCAGCCCCATAACCTAATAAGACTTCTTTAGAGCATAACCCAGCCCAATAGCAGGGGTGCCTATTTCCTTAACAGGATGCGATCAGTGCCATCTACTTCCCGAAGTTGAACAAACACCCGCTCCTGCTTGGAGGTCGGAATATTCTTGCCCACAAAGTCCGGGCGGATGGGCAGTTCCCGATGGCCCCGGTCCAGCAATACCATTAACTGCACCGAAGCGGGCCGCCCGTAACCGTTCAGGGCATCCAATGCCGCCCGAACGCTGCGGCCGCTATAGACTACATCGTCAATCAGCACCACTTTTTTACCGGTTAATTCTACCGGCACCAGACTTTCGGAAGCCGGTTTGAAGGTTTGCCCGGTATCATCCCGATACAAGGTTACATCCACGTAGCCTTGAGGCACCTGTTTGCCTTCCAGCTCCTGCAACAACTTGGCAACCCGTTCCGCCAGGGATTTTCCCCGCGTCACAATACCCAGCAGCACCAGGTCTTCAGTCCCGTGATTAAATTCCACCAGCTCATGCGTCAG
>JAJQJM010000085.1 GCA_021323475.1 Vampirovibrio sp. | reverse complement strand
GGTTTGGCTCTGCAACGGAATCCAGCCGAGCATGCGTCCAATGGTTTTAAACCCGCTCCCGTCACAGACGATGCGAAACGCTTCGCCCGGATAGACATTAATACTGGTTTGCCCGTTAATGGTTTCCGATGCGTTGGGATCCAGCGCAATCACCCCGGTGCCGTCGTTACGAATATCGCAGAACCAGCCGCTGCCAAGCGTGGCTGCCGCCGTGAAGCTGAGAGTAAGCGTGCCGGTGCAGAGAAATAATGCGCCCTTATCTGTGGTGAGGGCCGTATAGGATGACGATTTTGCGCTGACGGTACTAACCGTGGTGTTGATTGATTTGGCGACCCCGTTTTCCACGACTTTGTATGCGTGGGTGGTGCTGTCGTAACCCAGTTCCCCGTTGGCGGACGGGGTGTATGCCGCCGTCGGCAGCAATTGAATGGCGCCGTCTTTATGCAAAACGGAATCGATGCTGACGCCCGCGTTCAGGGTTCGCTCGTCGATTTGATCCGTTTTGGGTGCGGAGGAAAAGGTTTTGACCCCCGCAATGGTCATTGCCGACGATTCCAGATTGCCCAACCGGGTGTCCTGGCTGTTGGATTCGGAAACCAACTGGTTCAGTTCGGCGTCGATGTCGTCCGCGTTAATCAGGTTGCCGTTGGAAATTTCGGCGTCCCGCAAGCGAGAAATTTGAGACATGGCTAACGATACCCTCCATAGAGTGCGGTGATGGTCCAGCCTTCGATTTCCACCGGCTGATCGGCGTCCTGGCCGGTCAGTTCCAGTTGAAAATACCGGCCGGAGCCTGCGGGCATGAATTTGAGGATGGAGCTGCCGGCCAGGTTGTAAGTGTCCTGCCCGTAAGCGGCGCTGTTGTATAGGCAGCTGGAGGCGTCCGGCACCACGTTTAACACCCGGCTTTGCCGGTAGCGGGAGCCGCGCCGGAAATCCCAATATACGTTGGCGGTCACCGTCACACTGGAAATTTGCTTGAGAAACAGCTCAATATCCTTAATCCGTTTTCGCAGCCGGGGTTCGGATAAGTCCTGAAATCCGCTGCGATAGGTCCATTGAATCGGCTGCCCGTTGTAATTGTTTCCACGCAGTTGCTGCTGAATAATGCCCGCGTAATTGCCGGTATACAGCCTGCCGTTCATGCTGACGCCGCAGGCGGCTGAAATCCCGCTGCGACGGCTCCAGGTGCGATTAATCCCGTAATTGTAGACCAGTACGGTCTGGTTCCGGGTGGCGCTGCCGTCGGCCACAAACCACCAGACTTCCTGGCGGTTTCGCAAATGGATCGCAAAACTGTTTTGCAACTGATCCCGGTTCAGGCTTTCAATTTGCGGGCGAATGCGATCGGACAGAAACCCACTGGTAATATTGCCTTGGGCTGTGGCCGTAGATAGGGAGGTGACACCTTCGCGGGAGAGAAACATCAGCTCGCTGCCTGCCTGAACCACGCTGCAGTTGCTGACCGCGCCGAATTCTCCGGAAATTTTTTGCAGAGAGAACGAATCCGCGTCATGCCCGGATAAAATATACGTGGAGCGCTCCTTGAAGACGACCAGCATTTCCTCGTTACCGGACGGCAGAAACAGGGTTTTGAGGGCGGTAATTTTTTCCCCGTCGCCGGGCGAAACCTGAATGGCTCCCGCTGACGACGCGCCCACGCCGGGGGTAAAATTCTCGGCGTTTTCCAGTTCCGAAAGATAGAGCATGGAAGGGTTGTTGCTATCGCCGGAGAATACCAGCCGATTGGAGAAAATCTCGGAAATGGAAGGTTGGCCGGGAGTCACGCCCGGAATGGCGGTCGGCCAACCCGCTAAATTTGAAACGGGATTGGTGCCGTCCCATTTTTTTGGGGTGTCCACGCCGTTGCAACCAATCAGCAATCCGTTGAACGTGGTGAACTGCATGCGCTGGTTGTCGGTGAGTGTGTTGCTTAATTCGGTGGCTGTGCCCTGGTTGGGCTCAAACGTGTAAATCGATGTGCCGGCGACCGCCATTAAATACGTGATGCCGCCCAGCGTCGTGTATTCGTACAGCGCGGTGATCGCTGCGCCGCCACTCAGGGGCTCGCTGTTTAAATGCACGTAACCTGCATTGCTGCTGGACCAGCTTCCCTGGCTGGTGGCATGCAGGTTGGTAATTTCCTCGGCTTCCCCCTGGGCCAACGTGATGTCGTTGAACCGCAGGTTCATGCCGCCGGTGTTGTCAAAAAAGCGAAAGGTTTGCATAGCGGATTTCCCTTATGCGTTGCCGCGGTAAAAGCCTTTCATCCGGTAATGGGGTTTAAGCGGGGAACGGCTTTTCAACTGATCCAGCCCGTCCCGGTATAAAAAATAGGTTTCCTCGGCTTCCTCACCCAGGAATTTTTCCAGCCGGGCTTGCGCGCCGGTGATCAGCACCTTTTCCCATTCAACCGGCAATTCGGTAGTATCCGCATCATCGCTGAGTGCGGCGGGTTTCAGCAGATAGTGGTATTGAATGGTATAAGCGGCGTCCGGAATGGGGTACAGGTGAATCTGGCTGCCCGATCGGTAAAAATGGGTAGGGCGGCCAGTCGCCGTTGGATCATGGCTCAGGGGAAAGGTATAGTCCACCTCGCACAAATTGATGTTGGAGGCGGTTTCCGTTACGGAATCCGATATCAACGAATTAATCTCCGCATCGGTTTCCAGGTTATATTGGGCGGTGCCGCTGCTGGTGGTAACGTTACCCTGTCGTATCAGTTGCTGGGCCTTCAGGCGGTGCAGCATATCGATATAGGTTTCGTTCAAAAAATCCACGGCCTGGGCCACGGGTGTCGCCGCATTGACCAGGGTGTCGGCTTGGGTTTGCCCGGTGCGGCGCAGGACTTCATTGACCAGTTGAAGCAGGCTGCTCATGGCGAGGCTCCTTCACGAACAGTAATTTCAGGCGGTAGTCGGCCGGGTATTTTTTCAATATCTGCGCCAGCGCGCCGTGAATACGGGTTTTAAAGTGCGTTTTGCGGTTTTCGCAAAGCCATACGGCCTCTTCGGAATAGATATCTGAGCCGGATGGAGTAGGGGCTTGCGGGTTTTGGCCTTGCGAATGCTGGCCTTGCGAGTTCTGAACCTGTGGGCTCTGAATTGGATGGCGGGGCTCCATGATGACCTCCTGGCTGATGATAAACATGCGGTTGAGGAAAGCGATTAAACCCTGACCCGGCCGCCGGGTTTGAAGAAAATGGCGGTGCCGCATGATTGCGACACCGCCCGGCAGAAAGAGAGATAGGGTCAGGAGTAAATAGGGAAATGTGCCATCCGCTACATTAGCTGTCGGCGGCTTTTAGCACCGCGCCCGCTTCGGGCAACAGGACTTTGGAACCATACAGGTACAAGCCTTTCACGGCATCAGCAAACATGTTGTAAGGGCGCACCGTCTCAATTTTGCTGACCTGGCTGGCGAAACTTACATAATCTTTGGTGAATGCCATTAAATTGACCACGCCGCTGACTGCGGGGTTATTCGTCGTCACGTGGACTGCAAAACCTGCCACGTTGCCAATATAACCATTCTGGATCACATTGTCTCCCAACGAGCTGGCGCGGGTGAATTCGGTGGACTGCAACAGCATGGTCTTGAATTTGGGCGTAATCACCAGGTTGCGGCCTTCCTGCGGAATGTTGCAATCATCCAGTTTCTCGGCCAGTTGGGTAATATAGCTGTAAATGTTGCTGCTGGTCAGGGTAATGGGCGCCACGTCGGTGCCAATTACATTGCCGGAATCCACGTCCGCGTAATGGCCAATCAGGCGGGAATCCACCACATCCCGAATGGCGATGGCGGCGCGGCTGGCATAACCTTCCAGAATATCGACGTTGGCCTGCGCCTTGTCCAGATCATCCACTTTAAAGGCGAAATATTTCTGCTGATCGATCAGCAAATCGACCATCGGATCGGTTAAAGCCTGGAAGGAAATGGTCATGTCGCGCGTGTAGTTGTTAATGGTGACATCGCCGAAGGTACGTACATGCACCACATCGCCGGCGCTTTGGATATCGCCTTCAAAATCGCGGTTGACTAAATTGGCCATGACGGCGGTTTTGTCAAAAATCTTCAGCAGTTTTTTGCTCCAGATTTCAGGCATAAAATTGGATAGTGCCATAATGGGCTGCTCCTTTATGTATGGGTTGGGGTCAGGATTTTACCGGATGCGTTTTTCTTTCATGGCCTCGTTAATGGCGGCCTCCTGTTTCAGGAATTCGGGCATGCTCATGCGGGCAATCTGCTCACGGGTAAAAACGGGAGGCTCATCGGGGTTTTGCCGGTTGGCGGCGGTTTCCATATAGGGGGGCGATGCACCGGCTTCCGCGATGGCAGGCGGGCCATAAACCGTTTCCTTGAATTTTTGCTGAAAGCGTTGCAAACCCTTTTCCAGCAATGTATTCCAGGGATCGATCACGCCATCCGGGTCGTCCTGGATCAGGGAGGCCACTTCTTGCATAATGAACGGCTGGAAGCGGTCGAACTCGGGATGAGTCCTGCGGAATGCCGTGATGGCGCCTCGGAGTTCGGCCTCGTCTTTTAAATCCGCTAAATGCAGTTGCGCTGCCTGGTTTACGATTTCACGAACAAAGGCGACCGGATTCTGCGCGAATAATGCCACGGCCTGCTCCGGCGGTAAGGAGTCCAGATTGTTGCTTGAGAGTGAGGGAGCAGGGGTTGGTGTTGAGGCGGCAGTCGGGGTTGGCACGTTTTCAGGCGGCGAACCGGGCTCAACGGGCAGCATTCCGTCGAGCCTGGAGGTGGAGTCAGTCATGGCGGTTCCTCGTGATTATCGGCAGGGAAAGCAGCGTTATTGGAAGCGTGCGCTGTCCATAACGCGTTTTAAGAAATAGGGAGTTATGCGCTTAGGAAGCGCTGTCTTCAGCGTCCGGCGCTGCTGTGTCTGAAACCGGATGGCGGGCCCACTCCCGTTCGGCTTGCTGAATAATGAGCAAGGGCGTGGAAAAAATTTCCTGGATCACCTGGGCACGGATCGCTTCGTACAGAAAGGATTCCCGTGCGTCAGCATCCGTAATGCGAGTGCGCATTTCCGGGCGGAAGGAACGTTGCAGCAGCTCCCAGCCGGGTTCCCGAATTAAGTTGGAAAATAGGGTGGCCCGCTCTTTCAGGGCCAATTGCTTGTGGGTTTTCAGCATCGTTGGAATCTCCTGACATTATGGGCTAGGGAATGAGCGATCGGGATCCGTTGTGCGAGGTTGTTTCGTTTCCGGGGGTAAGTCCGGCTCCGAGAAGATTTCCGCCTCATCCGTAAATCCGAGCCGCCGATATATTTTTTTATAGAGCAGCGGTAAATTCACTTTCCCCTTCAGGCTGGGCGAATTTTCCACCAGTTGCAGAAATGTGCTAATGGATTTCAATTCCCGCTCCTTAAACAGCAGCCCTCTGGAACCATCAATGCGGAACGTGCACTCGCAACATTTCAGCAATTCCGGCAGAATTTGCCGAAACGTCAGCGAGCCGTCATGATTGCGAATCCGCAAGTTTTCCGGCTCCCGCAGGAATTGCCGGGCATTTTCGAATACCATTTGCAGGAACGGTTCCAGCGACGTGTGCTCCAGGTGGGACAGAAACGAGGAAAATTTCTGGGTGCCACCGGTCATGAGCGCGCTGACTTCAGTAGCGGTGCGTTGATCGGGGCCAACGCCGCCGGTAAAGTATTTGAACGCCCCGGTGGCTTCCTGAACCTCCGATTTCAAATCGGCAATTTCAGTAAATGCGACCGTAAAATTGTTTAGAAATTCAATCGGCTTGAGCGTGTCGTGGCTTTTCACCGGAATCAACGCTCCTGGTCGGGTGACTACTTTTTCCGGATCAAATACGTCATCGTTAATTAAATAGGTAAATGGGGAATTAATGGATAAATTAATCACATCCAGCTTTTGAATGGTGAGGGTGTTAATGGCGTGTTGCAGCCCGAGGGATTTTTCAATCGCGCTGATGCCGTAAATTTCGTTGGGCACCGGAATGCAGTTCGTAAAAATAAAGGGTTTCATGCCGCTGTCGTAGGGATTGGGCTCAAAGCGAATGACGGTAGTCCCATTGGCCACAACGCACACGTAATTCCGATAGGTTTGCTCACCGATACGAAAATCGCCCCAGGCTTCCAACAGGCGGATTTTATCCGGTTGATCACTGTTGGGGCCGGGTTGTTCGTCAAGTCCAAACGCGCGCCGCCGGGAGGCTTTATTGGCCTCGTCCGCATCCGTCTGATCCTGACTGGATTGCAATTCATCCAGATTGGAGTAGGCCGGGTTGGCTTTAAGTTCCTGCAGGCTGCGCTCCGCCCGGCGAATGATCTTGGCTTTCTCAAAGTCCGTAGCGTCCGGATCAATCAGAAAGTCGAAGATATCCAGCACTTCAAAATCAGGCCCGTTATACGCGAACGCTTCTTGCAACACTTTCTGAAACCCCACCGTGACACCGAACAGGGTAATCGGTTGCTCTACCCTGCGGGATTGCTTAATCTGCCGCCAGGGAACCGCTGCGACGGTGTTGCCGGTAATGATGGCCTGCTTCAAAAACAGCGCGTATTTTTCGATAAAGCCGGTTTCTTCCAGGCGCGACCGTAGAAATTCCTCGATAATGCCCGCGTTTCGATGATCGGCTTCCGTTTTGCCGATAACGGTGAAAAAACGCTCATTGGCCGGAAATAAGGCGTTCAGCAGGTTCGCATGGATTGCCTCTACGGCCTCATAGAGCACGGGGCGGGAAATGCGGCTGCGGTCGGCCATGTCGTCATCCGGCTGGGTATACAGCGATTTTACATCGCACAGGTAGGCTTCCCAGCACTCGCGCCATTTGCTTTCCAAGCGGGCTCGGGCTTGCTTCCATCGCTGGTAATCCCCCGTAACGGAAGCGGCCAGTTGGGCGCGCACCTCATCATCCAGGCAACCCGTTACGGGTGGGTTGATCAGTATGTTGTCAGGCATCGGGTTCTCCTGTTTCTGTCAACAAAAAACCTCCGCCTGAGGGCCGAGGTTCAGCAGTTTATGGATTAAATCTATTTAGTAATCTGTAGATTTTTTAGGACGTGCCAAAGCATCAAGTTTGGTGGTACACAAGCCGGTCAGACTTGGGGAAACGGTCATGAGCACCCAATCAATACTGTCCTGTGCAAGATTTATCCGTTTCAACCGCAATTATGGCATAGCGCGAAACCGGATCATAGCGATGGAAATTTATGATTTGCGCCTGTTTTACAGATCCAGCTTGATCTTCATATCCGTGTTGTCGTGGGCGATTTTGGTATCGCGCTCGCCGCCGGTTTTAGCGACAGGCTCTGGGGCCGCCAGTTCATCTGCCAGCACGGCGGTAAACGTTGCCAGTTGGCTGGTTTCAATCGGTGTTCCAGCGGGGATTTCGGTTGATTGCTGAAGCTGGGCCAGAAAGCTGTTGAGATCTTTGAATTGGCCCTGGGCGTATGAATTCGTCAGGGCAGCCACAGTGCCCAAATAAACCGGGCTGCCATGTTCCATGGAATATTTGAAATACGCGACCATATGGCCTACCAGGACGATAACATGCCCCGCAATATACAGGCGTTCGTTATCCGGCAGGATAAACATGTAATTTAACGCCTGATGAACCGTAGGCAGTTGATCATACGGGCGACGTTTGCCTTTGGACTTGAAGATGCTCAGCACTTTTTCCGGCCCCAAGGAGCGCAGGTTGGCCATCAGTTCCTTGGCCTTGCAATGCTTTTCGGCCAGTGTGATGATCGTTTCGCCCAGTAAAATCTGGTAGTCCGGCGGGAAGATTTCCAGCAGTTTCACGGAACGCGCTACGGTAGGCTGCTGGTCATGCCAACGCTGTCTGGATGAGGGTGTATCCGCCATCGAAATCGCTCAGCTCACTTTCCCTAAATAATTCATACGATTGCTCATAAAATAATGGGCGGATTTTACATCCTCCCATCATCAATCCTATTGTAAAGGAGAATGCAAGGTTGCGCTTATAATGCGGGAGATGAATCCACTTATTCGTTGAGGTGGTAGCGCACCGTGGTAACCACCTTGTTAGGCCGATACCGCAGCAGGGCTTTCAGCATAATGGAGGTCTGGTTGTGGAGCAGGTTATGCCAGCTTTTTTTGGTTACGAATTCCGGAACGATAATCGTGACCAGATCATGTTCGTAACGGTCTTCCACCTCGTCAATGTACTCCAGCAACGGCTCGCTAATGGAACGGTACGGGGATTTGAGGATGGTGAGCGGTATCCCGCAACCCCAAGCCTCCCAGGCTTTTTTCACCCGCTCGGTGGCGGCCGGGTTTAATTCTACGTGAACGGCTTCCACCCGGTCAGAAATGGTTTTGGCATATTCCAACGCGGGAATGGTGCCCCGGTGCAGCGATGACACCAGCACCAGTACCGTGTGTTCTATTGCAATGGGGCAATACCCGTCTTCCGGCAGGGCCAATTGCTTGCCGATGGATTCATAGTGCCGTTTGATACTGCGGAACATGGCCATGATGATGGGCATGGCCACCAGCACCATCCAGGCGCCTTCCATGAATTTTTCAAAGATGAGGATGATGGTGACAATGCCGGTAGCAAAGGCGCCTATGGCGTTAATGGCCAGGCTTTTTTTCCAGTCCTTTTCCTTGGCTTCCCGGTGATGCACCACCATACCCGCCTGCGCCAGGGTAAAGGACAGGAATACACCCACGGCGTACAGGGGAATCAAGGCGTGTGTATCGGCATGGTACAAGCCGATCAGCAAAATGGAGAAAAAGCTGAGGATGATGATGCCGTTGGAATAGACCAGCCGGTCCCCCAGGTTCATTAATTGCCGGGGCAGATAACCATCCTGCGCCAGAATGGTGGCCAGCCTCGGGAAGCCCGAAAAACTGGTATTGGCCGCCAGTACCAGGATAAACATGGTAATAATCTGGATGACCCAATACATAAACGTACCCTTGCTGAAAACGGCGGCAGCCACTCTGGATACAACCGTCTCATGACCGGTGGGATCCGGCACGACATGGAACGTATGAGCCAGATAAGTGACCCCAAGGAATAGGGTGCCCAGAATCAGGCCCATCCACATCATGGTTTTGCTGGCGTTGTACTCGGCAGGCTCCTTGAATGCCTGAACCCCGTTTGCAACCGACTCGACCCCGGTTAGGGCCGCGCATCCGTGGGAAAACGCTTTGAGTAACACCATGAAAATCGCCAGAGACATCCAGGGGCTATCGGGCGGGGCGGCAGGCAATGCGGTAGCCGCCGCTTCCGGGACGTTACCGAACAGGATCTGCCAGAAGCCGTAACCCAGCATAATCAGCATGGACACAATGAAAATATACGCGGGAACGGCGACTGTTTTACCGGATTCCCGGACGCCGCGCAAATTCATTAACATGATGAAAATAACCAGGCTGACCGCGACCGCGACCCGGTGCTCGGCGGAGAGGATACCGGTAGAGGTGATGGCCGCCACACCGGCGGAGACACTTACAGCAACCGTCAGCACATAGTCGATTAATAAAGCGGAGCCCGCAATTTTCGCCGGTAAATCTCCCAGCTTTTCTTTGGAAACCTCGTAACTTCCCCCGCCGCTTGGGTGGGCGATAATGACTTGCCGGTAGGATAAAACCACGATAATCATCAGCACGACAATGGCGATGGCTACCGGGATGGAGAGTATGTTGGCCTGAGCGGCAAATTGGCTTGCCACCAGGGCAATCAGGATTTCTTCCGTCGCGTACGCTGTGGACGAAAGGGCGTCGGATGCAAAAACTGCCAACCCAATCGGAATGGACAACCGTTCATGACGTTCGCGGTGGGACGCCAAAGGATTCCCTAAAACGAGTCTTTTAAATCGATTCCACATACCGTCTACCTGCCAATCCAAGATAGACCGAATATTACAGGGTTTCAGCGGAATGAGCAATCTTTTGATGTCGAAAATGCAATAAAGCGATATAAACCACTTGCGTTTGGGGCCTTGCGGGTGGCTTAATGTTGTAACGAGAGTTTCGTTGACATTTGAAGGGGAGAGCGCCATGCCCACCGCGCCCGTACAAAAAATTTATCGGTTCGGTACGTCCGGTTACCGTAACGATCAGGATTCCGAATTCAATGAGGCGGTTATTCGGCAAATTACCAACGCCATTGCCGATTACATGGTTGAGGAAATCGAGAATCGGGGCCAATTGCTGCCCATCCTGATAGGGGGAGATACCCGCGAGAAAACCCGCCGGTTTATTCCGTTAATTGCAGAGATTCTGAAAGGTCGCGGCCTGGATGTTTTCAAGGCCAAAACCGATGTGCCTTCACCCGTATTGGCATATGCCGCCAAATATTTTGGTGAATTGAACCTGGGCTATTCGGAAACCTTGGGAGCGATTCTGATGACGGCCAGCCATAACCCTTGGCCTTACGGTGGCTATAACTTTTTAACGCCGGATGCCGCAGTAATGCCCACGCCGGTTTCCAAAAAATTTGAGGAATACCAGGCGAATCCGCAGAATAAGACGCTGGATCGCACCGCGTTTGGCGGCTCCGGCGAAGCCAAGATTACGGAATTTGATCCGTATGAACTGTACCGCAGTCATTTGAAAGCCGGCATTAAAATTGATTACCCCAAAATCAAGGCCAGCGGGCTGAAGATTTTTTACGATCCGCTGTATGCGACCGGCAGGCGCTACTTGCCCCGCCTGTTAAAAGACGAGGGAATTGACGCGACCGTCATTCATGACACCGAGCAACTGCCGGAAGGCTATACCGGCATGCCCGAACCCACCGGCAGCAACCTGACCGAGCTGACGGCTCTGATTCAGGCCGATAAACAGGATGCCCTGAAAATCGGTTTGGCCAACGACGGAGATGCGGATCGCTTCGGCATTCTGGATGAAAACGGACGTTATCTGGATGCAAACGAGGTTCTGTCCTTGATTGTGTACCATTTGCTGAATAATAAGCAGCAAAAGGGTGTGATTGTGCGTTCTCAGGCTACCACGCACCTGCTGGACGCCCTGGCCGAAAAAGCCGGACTGCCGGTGATTCAGACCCCGGTGGGTTATAAATACATTGCCGAGGAATTTATTGACCATGAAAAAGAGGGCGGCCTGCCGGTGCTGATTGGCGGCGAAAGCTCCGGCGGCATCAGTGTGCTGGGCCATATTCCGGAAAAAGACGGGATTCTGGCCAACCTGGTGATGGCGGAACTGGTTGCTACCGAAGGCAAGCCGCTGAGCGACATTCTGAAAAACGTTCAGGCATCTGTCGCTAGAAAGTTCGCGTTCCGTGAGCTGGGCGTAAAAACCGAGCGTAACCAGGAAATCATGGCGCACTTCCAGACATTGCAAAAGCAGGGCGGGGAAATTGCCGGATTTAAGATTGATACGGCCAAATCCACCCAGTCGTCCAATGCGTTGGAGCAAAAATACGGCACCCGTGACGGCGCCAAAGTCTTCTTTGAAGACGGTAGCTGGATACTGGTGCGGGCCAGCGGCACCGAGCCCATTGCCCGTGTTTATGTGGAAGGCGTTTCCGATACCTCTGAAAAAGCGTTTGCGGCCAGCCAGACGTTACTGGATACGTTGATTGGTATCCTGACCAGCGATTTTGCCGTTTCGAGCGCCAACATCAAGGAAAGAAAATAGCGAATTTCAGGCTCATCCGGTTGTCTATGGCACAACCGGATGAGTTCTGGACTAACTGAAGTCTTGATGCTACATTAATGTTCCACTTTGTGCCCGTAGCTCAGTTGGATAGAGTGACGGTCTCCGAAGCCGTAGGTCGCGCGTTCGAATCGCGCCGGGCACATTTAACACCCTCTGTACTTTCTGGCAGGGTGTTTTTGGTAGGTAGGCCCCTTAAAAGCAGCTTGCTTCCAGTAAAACCAGCGCCTCACAGCAAACCGATCTCGGATCGGTTTTGTTAAGTTTGAGCGAGGTTTTACAACATAATCCTTTTAAAGCAAAACTGTTTTGGATACCCTACTGCACAGAAGCCCCCATCTTTATAGAGCAATATTTCACCAAATGAGCAATCGAAGGGAGAACAGCTGATCTCATGCAACCCATCCTTCTCTTTTCCATAGTTTGCGGCGTGCTCGCAATCCTCTATGGACTAGTAACCCGTAGTCAAATTCTGGCCCTGAGCGCCGGCAACCAAAAAATGCAGGACATTGCCAACGCCATTAAGGAAGGCGCCAGCGCATATATGAACCGTCAGTACAAAACCATCGCCATTGCGGGCGTGGTGCTGACCATTATCCTCTTTGCCCTGTTCTCCTCCCTGAAAAGCACCGAGTACGCCATCTACGTATCCGCCGGTTTCCTGGTGGGCGCTATTTTGAGCGGTTTGGCCGGTTACATCGGTATGTTCGTTTCCGTAAACGCCAACGTCAGAACCGCTGAAGCCGCCCAAAAAGGCATGGGTCCCGCCATGGATGTGGCCTTCAAAGGCGGCGCCGTAACCGGTCTGCTGGTTGTGGGTCTGGCTTTGGTGGGTGTGGCTGGGTTCTATTTCTTTGCCAGCTCTCCGGCATTGTTTCCCTCCATTGTGGGTCTGGCGTTCGGTTCCAGTTTGATCAGCGTATTTGCCCGTCTGGGTGGCGGTATCTACACCAAAGCCGCCGACGTGGGCGCTGACCTGGTTGGTAAAGTGGAAGCCGGTATCCCTGAAGATGATCCGCGTAACCCGGCCGTTATCGCCGACAACGTGGGCGACAACGTAGGCGATTGCGCCGGTATGGCCGCCGACTTGTTCGAGACCTACGCGGTTACCACCATTGCCGCGATGTTCCTGGGCAACCTGCTGTTCAACCACGACGCCAATGCCATTCTGTACCCCCTGATGGTGGGCGGTCTGTCCATTATTGCTTCCATTATCGGTACCTTCTTCGTGAAAGTGGGCAGCGATAATAACCCCATGAAAGCGCTGTATAAAGGCTTGTACGCCGCTATCTTTATTGTGGCCTTGCTGATTGTGGGCGCCACTTATCAATTCTTCCCCAACGGGTTTGCCGCTGGTACCACCGCTATTTCCATGACCGGCTTGGTCGGTTCCGCCCTGACCGGTATTCTGGTAACTCTGGCGATGGTGTGGATTACCGATTACTACACCTCCACCGCTTTCAGCCCGGTGCGTAAGGTGGCTGCCGCTTCCGAGTCCGGCCACGCGACCAACATCATTGCCGGTATCGCGATTGGCATGAAAGCCACTGCTGCTCCGGTTGTGGTTATCTCCATCGGTATTCTGGCTGCCTTCTTCCTGGGCGGTCTGTACGGCGTATCCATCGCGGCCGTTGCCATGTTGTCGATGGCCGGTATCGTGGTCGCTCTGGACGCCTTTGGCCCAATTACCGATAACGCCGGTGGTATCGCCGAGATGGCTGAAATGGACGAAAAAGTCCGCGCCGTAACCGATCCGCTGGATGCCGTGGGCAACACCACCAAGGCCATTACCAAAGGCTACGCCATCGGTTCCGCCGGTCTGGCCGCCATTGTATTGTTCTCTTCCTACATTCAGGATCTGAACGCCGCTGCCATCGAAAAAGGCCTGACCTCCGCGCTGAGCAACATGACTACCCTGAACGCCCTGTTCTCCCTGGGCGATCCGTATGTCATCGTTGGTCTGTTCGTCGGCGGTCTGATTCCTTACATCTTCGGCGCCATGGCAATGGAAGCCGTGGGTACCGCTGCCGGTGAGGTTGTGCATGAAGTTCGCCGTCAGTTCAAAGAGAACAAAGGCATTATGGACGGTACCAGCAAGCCGGATTACG
>JAJQJM010000084.1 GCA_021323475.1 Vampirovibrio sp. | reverse complement strand
CAGCCCCGTTGATAGAGAAAAATAGCATGCATCACGTTGGGCTGAATGTCTTTAATGGCCTGACGGATGGCTTTGTTACGGGATTTGATGACGGCGGTTTTGGAGACTTTATTGCCGCCCTTTTCCACCAGCGTATCCCGGTTGGGCAATGCGATAACCGTAGCCCCGTCAATGGCGCCGCCCTTATCGCTAAGGCAATACACCCGGTGCCCCCGGTTGACGAAATAGCCAAGCCAGCGCTGCACGTGGATATTGGTAGCATCTGCAACGTAGCAGAGAGTCAAGGTGTGTGGCACGGGGATCTCAAACAGTTCGCTTTTAAAGGCTTATGATAACACGTTTTAAGCGTTACTATACCGCAGCATACGGCTGTCATATCATCCTCGTTGACAAGGCAATTAAAGGCACACCTGAAAGTCTCCCGACCTCACACACTGCTTTCGTTTGGTTGTTCCATGAAGGAAATCGCATTGTGTGTTGATCCAATATCGATCATCATACGTTGCAAGGCTACCAACTGAACCACGCGGCATTACAGTTGGAACAGGGGCCAATACTGGAGCCGCCGCCCGAAGTTCTGGAATTGTTTATCACACTGTTCCTGTCCATCAGCCTTCCGTTGTAGTAGAGATAAAATTTTTGCGAGTCCGAATTGCCTGTATAAACCCCATCGGGATCAAATACCCATCCTACATAATTGGTAGTGGCTGTCCCCCCAAAGTAATTGTCTTCTGCCTGTAATATGGCGCCGCTATGCAGAACCAGACAGGGGCTTGTGACTGAACAGGTCAAGGAGGCTGCCCCTAGAGGCCGGTCATCAATGCTTCCCGAGGTTTTTACGCTGACGTAGTTGAGGTACTGGGTCAATTCAGTCGCATAGGTATTGGTAGTAACCAAACCCTGGCCCAGTGCTGCTGGTAAGCTCCGGAAATTGAGGCCGCAGACTCGTGGGCGGAAGCGTTATAGGCGCTTACCCTCTGATTCATCAGTAGTTTTGGTATGGTGAATGTGGCAATTATCCCCAGAATTGACAAAGAGATGAGCAGCTCGGCTAACGTGAAGCCAGGATAACGGGCTTGGGGCATTCGAGACTGTTTCCTGTCTTCGATGGACTGAGTGGATTATCGCTCAATTTACCGCAAACTTGAATTGGAATAATGGTGGTTTAAGAGGGGGTGTTTTCCCCTCTTCCAGGGTATTATGGAATCTTCGGTGATAAGTAGTCGAAGGACTGCATTAATAAGGACTAAATGAAGCATGCAATATTGGATGATGAAGACCGAACCGGGCGAGTTTTCCTTCGAGGATTTGGTGCGGGACGGTAAAACCGTATGGGACGGCGTACGCAATTACCAGGCCCGCAACAACATGAAAGCCATGAAAAAGGGCGATCAGGTGCTGATTTACCACAGCGTGACCGAAAAGGCGCTGGCCGGCATCGCTGAAGTCAGCCGGGAGCATTACCCGGACCCCAAAGATAATCCCAAGCAAGACTGGGTGGTGGTGGATATCAAGCCGGTTCGTCCTTTGAAACGGCGAATTACGCTGGCTGAAATCAAGGACACGCCTGATTTGGCCGCTCTCCCGCTGATTCGCCAATCCCGTCTGTCGGTAATGCCGCTGGAGAGAAAGTATTTTGATCGCCTGGTGACGCTTTCCGAAGCTTGAACTGGCGGAAAGGCTCTGCCTTCAACAGCAAAAAAGCGGTCGGGATAACCGCTTTTTTGGGAGTTTTTCTTTTTAGCGACGCTGGGCGTTCTAACCAATCAGCTTGCCGGAACATTGGACCTGGTGGTTAAGCGTGCTTTTTAAGCACCATATAGTAGACCGGATCTTTAATGAAGGTTCGGCAATCCTGCTTATAAAGTGCGGTGGTTGATTCCGGTGTTTCGCCTTCTGCATCGATTTGCAATTTTGGCGTGTAAGCCAGCAGATCCTTAAAGGAATGCCCTTGATTGTCAGTCAGGACAGGATTCACGGGAGCCACCATCAGGACACCGCCGGGCTTTAACCAGGCTTCTATGTTTTTCAACGTTCTTGCCCGCAGGTCGTGATCCTCGCCAGCGTATGAGAACAGTGAATAGCTGCAGACAATCACGTCAAATTTGTTCTTGAATGCTTCCGGGCTCATTTCTGACACATCGGCCGTGATGATATCGTCACCGGTAGACTGTTTATCGATACTGGTAACGTCACACTCCATTGTTTTCAGAGTGGCTCCAAGAGCGGCGCCTGGGCCGCAGCCTATATCGCAAACGCTGGTGCCTGGCTGGAAATAGCCTTTGAATGCCTCTGGGAATACGCCGTTTTTGTGATAAAAGAGCCCAAACCAACCTCGCATACTGCCTGAATATTCCAAGCCGCCGCCAAATTTCGGAGCCGATTGAGAACGCTGGAAGCGATCGGGCTGGCCCTGAAAGTGGGTGGTGTTCTGTTGGGTTCGACCGGGATTTGAAAGGGGGAAACCAGGATAGGGGGATGGGATTGGTGGTGATGAAAAGCGAGTATAAACCATATATAAGAAGTCCTTGGTGTGAGAAAGGTGATTTTAATTTATGTTCAAATATAAACCAAAAAAGAATCTCAGGGTAGCAGGCCACAGATTCCTCACAAACGCATTAGACAACAGACTCAAAATAGGGCGCGTTAAATCGTTTGAAGAAGCGAGACATTGCGTTTGGCAAATGATGTTTATTGAAGTCCGAATTTCTTGTTTTAATTCAGACATGAATAATAAATTATTAGCTGAGTTTGTTCAGGGATATATTTGGTAAATTCCAATGATTCCGCAATTTATTTGGAATTTATAAATTTCCAGAAAATATTATTGTGTTTCATTCTTTTTCATCAATAATATTTTCCATGGACGCAATTGATCAAAATATTCTGCGGCATTTAATGCTGGATGGGCACTTAACTAACAGTAAGCTGGCCAAGCTAATCGGCATGTCCGAATCCGCCACGCTGGAGCGGGTCCGTCGACTGGAAGCCTCTCATATTATTGAAGGCTATACCATTCAGGTGGACCCGGCCAAGGTGGGGCGAGGGCTGGAATTGTTCATGACCGTGACTCTGCGGGACCTGAACGCCATGAAGCAATTCGAGGTTACCGTAAGCCAGATGGATGAAGTGCTGACCTGCGCCCAAACACTGGGCCGGTTCGACTTTCTGCTGCATGTGGCCGTAAAGGATGTGGAGGAACTGTCCACATTCGTCAACGAGAAGCTGATTCCCTTGGGGAACATTGAACGGGTGGAATCCATGACCGTGCTGAACATGATCAAGCGTTCCTATCCGCCGGTTCCAAAGGAAATTCCCAAAAGCCGGTGATGGTGGAAACCACCCTCTGACCCTTCAACGGAAAACAGAGCGCATTCAAATTCGGTAGTGACGGATACAATAAAGAGGAGATAGGCAATGAGTATAACCATGACACAAGATTTGGGACCTGATATGACAACCATGCAAGATGTTCGCACGATGGATTACGATGCTTTCCTGAAATTGGTGGAGGGAGAATTCCTGAATCACCCCATTGTGGTGAACAACCGCTACTCCCGCTGGTTTGCCCAGGGCGAAGCAACGATGGGCGAGCTGCGTCATTTTACGGTGCAATTTTCCGTCTTCTCCAACCTGTTTTTGATTGCACAATTGAAGAAAATGCTGAATGCCGACAGCCTGGAATCCATGCGGGCGGCCAAAGAAATTCTGGCGAACGAATTGGGCGTTATTTTCAACAACAAACAACGCCAGGAAGCCAAGCAGGTTACTGATAAAGACCAGGAAGGCGACCCGGAACTGGTGAGTACGGAAGGCACAATTGATGGTGGCACCTTCCGCTTTGGCGCCGCGCATTTTGAATGGCTGCTCAAATTCGGCAAGCCGCTGAACCTGGGCTTCAACGATCTGGGCAAGCGCAAGCATGGTACAAAGTCTACCCTGTTTTTCTGTGATGAACTGTCCCGTTTGTACGGCAGCGATGATTTCAGCATTGCGGCTGGGGCCAGTTTCGCTATTGAGAACTGGGCCGCCGCCGGTTTCTGGCAGGAGCTGGAAGACGGGCTGCTGAAAATTCGCCAGCGCATGGTGCCGGATTTATCCATTGCCTTCTTCGCCTGGCACAACCGCCTGGAAGCGCAACACGCCGCCCACACCCAGGATGAACTGAAAGAAATTTTTAACGATCCCAATTTCGACCGCGAAAAATTCCTGGCCGGTGGTCGGGAAATGCTGGAAAGTTTGGCCGTATTCTGGAACGGACTGGAAGAAGACCGGCAGAACGGCGTAACGGTTTAGCCTTACTCCTCTCCATCACATCCGCGTTTCCGGCGGGCTCGGTAACCCTTGTTTACCGGGTCCCGCCTAAATTCGCCATGAGCTATTTAAAGGCCCAACCGGCCTAGAGATTTAAAAAAAATCAAACACAAAGGATATAGAGATGTTGCATGTTATTCACTATTTATGGGGCTTTTATCACTGTACGGGCTGCCTGTTGCAGGAGGAAAAACCCGGACGATGTATCTGGCAACTGTCCGTCGGCTATTTGTCGGACCTGGTTCCCGGCATCCATTTTTCAACGCGTGGGCATTTCATCAAGCGCTAGGCATTTGCTAAATTGGTTTTCTCTCTCTCAAATCAACAGGCTGACTGATTAAACCCTGATAGAAGATCCATTTTATAAATAGTGACTGTGTAGCGGACTGGTCTAACGGAATGGTTCCGACTTTTTGCCTCCTTTACGGGGGTAGTGCCGCACCGCTTGCCAGACGGTTGGTAAAATCCAGCACCTTATCGACATATGTGGCGTCTCCGGTACCGGCAGGCAGGGCGTTCAGGTTGTTGCGATCCACGCCGTTAGGGCCGGAGTTATAAGCCCGCAATGCTGTTGGAATATCCCCGAACTGGTCGATCAGATCCCGCATAAAGAACGCGCCCGCCATAATGTTGGTTTGCGGATCCGACAGGTCATTCATCCCTTGCAGTTCCGGGTGTTTGGCTTGCAGCTCTTTATACGTGTTCGGGTTGACCTGCATCAGTCCGGTATCGGTCAGGCCGTTGCCGCCGTTGGTGGTTAACGCCTGCAAGTTGCCACGGGATTCCTGCCAGATCATGGCGCCCAGTACATTGGCCGGTACCCCGCTTGCGGCGGATGCGTTGCTGATTTCCTTCTGGAATGCTTGCAGACCCTGAGGGGCGGTGTTGGCTAACCCTTTCCCCGGACCCACAAGGCCGGGGCCTTGATTTTGGCCTGCACCCTGATTTCCAGGAACTTGCCCGCCATACGGATTTCCTGCACCATAACCGCCCGGAGTTGGCGGGTTTTGTCCGCCTTGCTGGCCGCCCAGTAATTGCGGTAGCAGGGCAGTTAGTAACGTTAAAATGGTGGAAATTAACGTCATCATTTGCTGGCTTATATCGCCGGATAATTGATTGGCGCCAGTAACCGGAGTATTATCGCCCGCAGGAGGGGCATACCCGCCGCCGTAGGACTGTCCGTATCCGGCAACGCTATTGGCTGAACCCAGGATCGGTGCATTAAACATTGCAGCCGAAGAATAGCCTAATGGTAATTGGCCTTGAATCATTATGCTCTCCCAAAATTCCGTGGAAAAATCACTGCCTAAATGAGCAATACATAAATACGCCTATGTTTATATAAAAACAACCAATTTAGATAAATTGCGTACCTATTTCCTGCATGCTTTGGGTATAGCAAATTGACTATTGGATATCCAGGAAAGTGCTTATCGGTGATGAATCAATTCGGCAAGTTCAGGCGGTAAACTGACTTCCGACATTTTAAATTGCATATATTCCCGCAAAATCCGTTCGCTGTTTCCCTGCGTCAGACTGCGGTACCAGCGGTCGATCTGGTGGGTTAGCCCCTGAGACAACTCTTCTAAAATGGCACTCCCTTGCCATTGAAAGAACAATGCGGGTGAGATGCAGTCTTGCAGGCTGGTCGGGAACGTGTTTCGCCGATCCATCTCTTCGGCGTCGGGATGAACGGCCTCGTGGGTCAGTATATTAATGCCGATACCGGTAATCAGCGCCTTGCATTGCCCCTGGCTAATCAGGCTCTCGGTCAGGATGCCGCCCAGTTTCCGGCCTTCTACGTACAAGTCGTTGATGGGTTTCAGTTGAATACTCAGCCCGGTCAGATCCTGAATGGTTTGCGCGCAGGCCACACCGGCGGCCAGGGTAAACAGCGGGGTCAGCGGAATGGAGCCGATTGGCTGCAACCAGTCCGTACCCAACGATTCAACATCGTCGTGAAAGGGATGAACCAGGGTCATATACAGCCCGGCTCCCGGTGGTGAAATCCAGGTTCGGCCCTGGGTTCCCTTGCCGGCGGTCTGGCTGTCGGCGCGAATCAGGGTGAGCCGCTTGATGGCGCCTGCGGCCAACAAGCGTTTCGCCTCCTCGTTGGTGGAGTCGATTTGTTCATACTGGAGAAAATCAAAGGATAATGCAGCCATTCACGCGAAACTTAATCAGAACACTAATCTGGACTAGGATAAGGAGTATAGACCAGATTCTGAATGGTATCCACTCCGTTCAGCATGTCAGCCGTGTTGGCGATGACCTGGTGAATGGTCGCCGAAGCGGCTTTCAGCTTCTCCAAATCCACCCCGGTTTGAATGCCTTTATGATGCAGGAACTGCACCAGCGCATCCGTGGACAGGTTGCCGGAAGCCCCCGGCGCATACGGGCATCCGCCCAGCCCGCCGGCGGAGGAATCATAGATGCTGATTCCCAAATCCAGCGATGCCTGCACGTTTTCCAGGGCCAACCCGTTGGTGTCGTGGAAGTGCATGGCCACTTTATTCAGCGGAATGTAGCGCAGCATGTGGCTCATGGTGTCGTTCACATCGGCCGGGTTGGCCTGGCCGAGGGTATCACCGATGGAAATTTCCTCCACACCCAGCTCCAACAGGCGCTGCGTGACTTGCAAACTCACGGTCTTATCGATTTTGCCTTCATACGGACAGTAAAACGCCGTGGAAATGTAGCCTCGCACGAACATGCCTTCTTGCAGGGCGCGCTGGATGACGGGGCCGAAGTTCTCGAAGGACTCATCGATGGTCATGTTGATATTGCGCTTGTTGAACGTGTTGGAAGCCGCCGTGAAGATGGCGATTTCCCGAATGCCGGATTCCAGCGCCCGATTCAGGCCCTTCATATTGGGCACCAGCGCGGAAAAATGCACATCCGGGCGGTTGGTGGGCAGGCCCTTCACCACGTCCAGCGCATCGTACAGTTGCGGAATGGCCTTGGGGTGCACGAATGAAGTGACCTCTATGTATTTCAGCCCGGCATCGGCCAGCTTGCCAATATAGTCCAGTTTGGCGTCCGTGGAAATAATGGTTTTCTCGTTCTGCAAGCCGTCCCGCGGCCCCACTTCCACGATTTTAACGTGTTTAACGCTTGGTGTTTCAACGTCTGCCATGACGGTTTCCCCTGTTCGTATCCCTATTCTATCGTGTGCTGTGTAGTGCTAAGCAATCGGCTCCAACTTGATGAGCACCGCGCCCATTTCCACCAGTTGCCCTTCCGAGCAGGAAACAGCCTTCACCGTGGCCGCTTGCGGGGCGGAAAGCGTCATTTCCATTTTCATGGATTCCATAATCACCAGCGCCTGGTTGGCCTCAACCGCATCGCCTGTTTTTACCGGTACTTTCAATACCGTGCCCGGCATTGGGGCCTTGATTTCCCCGTCCGTCAGCGCTGCCGCCCCCGCGCCGCCCGCCCGACGTGAGCTGCCGGTTACCAGATTCAGGCTGTACGTTCTGCCGTCCATCCAGACAGATAAAACATCCTGCTTCAGGGTCATGTAAAACGGCAAAATCCGTCCCGACGTATTCAACCAGCCTTCCCCCGGCCCGGTCAGCACCAGGGAGCCTTCATACACGGTGTCGCCCACCGTGATCGCATATTGGCTGCCGTTCAGTTGGCAGTCCAGCACCAGCGGCTCCGTCCGCTCGGGAACGTTCAGGGTTATTTTTGACATGTCAATTGCCTCCATGCGCCACCGTGCGCCCACGGGGAACCTGTCCATTCCCGGTTGCCGCCCATCGCTTGTGTCTCTTGTTCCCGCAAACCGGTAGCGCCTACACGCTGTTTTAATATCTGTGAAGACAAGCCTGCAACCAGCAGGGCCTCATCCGGTACAGGGCCGGTATTTGCGGCAATCGGATGCTCCTCCAGGAAGTGCGTATGCACCTGCCCCAGTTGAAACTGTGGGTGATCGATAATCGCTTTCAGGAATTCCACGTTGTTGGCCACCCCTAAAATGGCGAACCGCGACAACGCCCAGGACATTTTCTCCAAGGCGGCCTGCCGGTCCTTGCCCCACACAATCAGCTTGGCCAGCATCGGGTCGTAATGCACCGTCACTTCGGAGCCTTCCCGCACCCCGCTGTCCAGCCGAATGGATGGCCCCACCGGAGGCCGGAAAAAATCCAGTTTGCCGATGCCCGGCATAAAGTTCCGGGCCGGATCTTCCGCATAGAGGCGGCATTCAATGGCATGGCCGTCCTGTTTCAAATCGTCTTGCTTGAATGGCAATGGTAATCCGGCAGCCACTTGCAACTGCAACCGAACCAAATCCTGATGCACGGTCATTTCGGTGACCGGATGCTCTACTTGCAGCCGGGTATTCACTTCCAGAAAGTAAAACGAACCGTCCGGCCCCAAAATAAACTCCACGGTTCCGGCGTTGGTGTAGCCCATGGCTTGCGCGGCCCGCACCGCTGCCTCGCCCATTTGGGCCCGTAATTCCGGCGTGAGGGCGGGGGATGGGGTTTCCTCGATAATCTTCTGGTGGCGGCGCTGGATGGAGCATTCCCGCTCGAACAGGTGCACCACATTACCGTGTTGATCCCCGAAAATCTGGAATTCGATATGCCGAGGCTGGGTGATGTATTTCTCCAGAAACACCCGCGCATCCCCAAATGCGTTTTGGGCTTCCCTGGCCGCAGCGCTGAACGCGGCTTCCAGTTCACCGGCGTTATGAACCAGCCGCATGCCTTTACCGCCGCCACCGGCAGCCGCTTTCACCAGAATGGGATAGCCAATGGCATCCGCCTGATGCTGAATCTCGGAAAAATCCGTTTCCGAATCACCGGACCAGCCGGGAACCACCGGCACACCGGTTTGTTTCATCAGGTTCTTGGCGATGATTTTATCGCCCATGTCCCGAATGACCTCCGGCTTGGGGCCGATAAACACTAGCCCCGCTTCGGCGCACGCTTTGGCGAATGCCGCGTTTTCCGAGAGGAACCCATAGCCGGGATGCACCGCTTCCACGCCGCGCTCTTTGGCCAGAGCGATGATTTTTTCCCCTTGCAGGTAGGTTTCACCCGGTTTTTGGCCTGGCAGATAGATAACTTCATCCGCAATCCGTACATGCTCGGCTTGCAAATCCGGATCGGAAGAAACTGCTACAGGCGTAATCCCTAGTTCCTGCAAGGTCTGCATAATGCGAACCGCAATTTCCCCACGGTTGGCGACCAGCACTTTTTTAAAAAATGGCTTGCTCATGTTGACTTACCCCTGCACCACGGACGGTTTTTCCGGCAACCAGGCCGGTGTGCGCTTTTCCAGAAACGCTTTCATGCCTTCCTGACCCTCCTTGGAAATCCGGCGCTCGGCAATCATCTTGGTGGTGATATCCACCGCCCGATCCCAGTCAATATGGAAGACCTGCTCCAGCAGCACCTTGCATTGGCTGACCGCCTCCGGCCCATTGCCCACGATGGCGGCCAGCAAGCTGTCAATGGTAGCATCCAGGCTTTGCGCGTCCGGCACCACTTCGGAAAGCAGCCCGATACGCTTGGCCTCGGGAGCCGAAAATCGTTCCGCCGTAATAAAATAACGCTGCGCGGCGGATTGGCCGATTTTACGCAACACAAACGGGGAAATCACCGCCGGTAACAACCCCAGCTTGACTTCGCTCAGGCAAAACGTCGCAGATTCGGTCGCAATCGCCATATCGCAGGCGGCAATCAGCCCCACGCCACCGCCGAACGCGGCCCCGTGAATGCGGGCAATCACCGGCTTGGGGCAATGGGCAATGCTAGACAGCATACGAGAGAGGGCATGGGCGTCATCCACGTTTTGCTCAAAGGTGTAATCCACCATTTTTTTCATCCAGTTCAGGTCCGCTCCCGCGCAGAAGGACTTGCCTTCTCCTTGCAAAATCACCGCTCGCACGTCGGAATTTTTGTTGAACTGGCCGAACGCGTCCTGCAATTCCGCGATCATGACCTCGTTGAAGGCATTGTGCAGCTCCGGCCGGTTCAGGGTGACGACCCCGATTAATCCGCCCTGTCTGTTTTCCGTGGATACCCGAATGAATTCTCCCATCGCGAAGTCTCCTATCGCTGAATTCCCTCTTGTTCTGTTTCCGGCTTTAGCCAGCTCTCTTCAGACTCAAGCCTAACAGGAAAGCCTTGGTTTTTAAACTCAAGACTCACCGTGCTTAAGACTGCTCATTCGATGAGCAGCGCTAGAACCGGAATACCCCATGCTCACGCGCCGGGAAAGGTGCATTCAGGGCGGCGGCAATGCCCAAGCCTAACACCATGCGGGTGTCCGCCGGATCGATAATGCCGTCGTCCCACAAGCGGGCCGTGCTGTGGTAGGCGCTGCTTTCGCTGGCGTATTTTTCCAGGGTGGGTGCTTTAAAGGCTTCCTCTTCCGGCACAGACATGGCCGGTTTGCCTTGCGCGGCCAACTGATCTTTCTTGACGGTCAGCAGCACATTGGCCGCCTGCTCGCCGCCCATGACCGAAATGCGGGCGTTGGGCCACATCCACAGTTGCCGCGCCCCGAAGGCCCGCCCGCACATGCCGTAGTTCCCGGCTCCGTAAGAGCCACCGATAATCACCGTGAACTTGGGCACCGCTGCGTTGGAGACCGCCATGACCATTTTGGCCCCGTCGCGGGCGATGCCGCCTGCTTCGTATTGGCGGCCCACCATAAAGCCGGTAATGTTCTGCAAAAACACCAGCGGAATACCCCGCTGGCTGCACAATTCAATAAAATGGGTGGCTTTCATGGCGCTTTCCGAGAACAGCACTCCGTTGTTGGCCACAATGCCCACCGGATACCCCCAGATTCGGGCAAAGCCGGTGACCAAGGTGGTGCCGTAAAGCGCCTTGAACTCATGGAAACGACTGCCGTCCACCAGACGCGCAATAATTTCGCGCACGTCGTAGGGTTTGCGGATGTCCTTCTGGATAATGCCGTAAATCTCATGCGGATCGTACAGCGGATCTTCCGGCGCATTCTGATTAATCTTCGCTTTGGGGCGATGGTTCAGGTTCTCCACGATGTTGCGGGTAATCGCAATGGCGTCTTCATCGTTCATGGCGTAATGATCGGTCACGCCGGAGGTACGGCAATGCACATCCGCGCCGCCCAGGTCTTCCGCGCTGACTTCCTCGCCGGTGGCCGCCTTGACCAGCGGAGGGCCACCCAGAAAAATGGTGCCCTGCTGACGCACAATCACGCTTTCATCGCACATGGCCGGAATGTAAGCGCCACCGGCCGTACAGGAGCCCATAACCACCGCAATCTGCGGGATGCCCTTGGCGGACATGCGGGCCTGGTTGAAAAAAATACGCCCGAAATGCTCTTTATCCGGGAAGACTTCATCCTGCAACGGCAGGAAGGCGCCGCCGGAATCCACCAGGTAAATGCAGGGCAGGCCGTTTTCCTCGGCGATTTCCTGGGCGCGCAGGTGCTTTTTGACGGTCATGGGGAAGTAGGTTCCGCCCTTCACGGTGGCGTCATTGGCCACTATCACGCATTCCACGCCCTGCACCCGACCGATTCCGGTCACAATTCCCGCACCAGGGGCGGCGTTGTCGTAAATTTCATTGGCCGCTAAAGCGCTGAATTCCAGAAACGGAGTGTCCGAATCAAGCAGTGCCTCAATGCGATCCCGCACAAAAAGTTTGCCACGGCTGGTATGCTTTTCCACCGCTGTTTTCCCGCCACCGGCTCGCACTTCATCCACACGCTGCTTGAGCTGAGCGACCTGCTCGGCCATGAACGCGTAATTTTCCCGGAAAACGGAATCCCCGGTGTTGATGGTCGTGTTGAGTACATCCATTGTGTCTGCCCCCGATAGCCTCAATCCATATAGTTTAGCTGCGCGAAATCCGATAAGTGTCTCGGTTGACAACCTGTTAAAAAGAGTACGACGAAAAAAGCCTGAAAAATAGCACCCTCGTACCAGAGTTCTATGCGACCGGTTAATCGTCCGTTACGAAAAATCGGGACGGATTGAAAAATATTAAGAATTGTAAAAATAAATTTTTATTATTTGGCAAGGAGATATCCGCTATCAACTGAAACTTCATGCGAAAGGCTGAGATTATTTTTGCGTGTAACCAGCCGGCTACTTTAAATTCACATAAACCGGATCTATAATAAGATAGTTGGTATACTTTTTGAACTATAGCGGTCTTACAAGGTATTTAGTCCCCGGCTCACATCACCTTTTATCCAGATGGATAGCCGCTTTAACGGTTCATAACTACCTGAAATTACTTTCGAAGGATACCCATAAAGATTATGTATTACGACGGTCACGTCCATATCGAAGAAGAAGACCAGTGTTACACCTGCGAGTATTTCCTCAAAGGCGTTATGTGCCCTTTGTTGGAAGCCTTGGCCGTTGGTGTGGCACACCTGGAAGGTGACGTGCTGGTAAAAAACTGCGGGTTCTACGTGGAATTCAAACGGCATCTCCATCTGGTGGATGGCGCCGAATCCACGGACAATGACGTGCCCCCGGCCGGCGATGATGACGCCCATACCAGCAATCGCCCCAGACGGTTTCATTCTCCTTAGAAGAATAGAAAGGGCTTCTTCAACGGAAAGCCTCTGCCGGAGGCTTTATTCGTTTTCGCTCAAGCCCGGCTGATGATACAGGCTGCTGAAGATGCGATGCACGTCCGCCTCGCCTTTGGTCATCTCGTCCTTGTTCAGGCATTTGTAATATTCGCCAACCGTAATGCCCTTATCCAGGCTTTCCAGGAAGATTAACCCTTCCTCGCTGGCCCGTTTCCCCTGATCCATGATCAGCACATTGCTCATTCTATACAAGGGAATATTAAAGAAGCCTTCCACGCATTCCGGATCGAAGTGACCACCCGCATCGCGCTTCATGATGGTCAGCACTTTGTCGAATGCCATGCGGTTGCGGTAATGCCGCCGGGAGGTAATGGCGTCAAATACGTCCGAAATGGCGAGAATGCGTCCGGATAACAGAATTTCATTGCCTTTCAAGCCCCGGTGATAGCCGGTGCCATCCATTTTTTCGTGGTGAGAGGCGGCGATTTCCGGTACCAGTTGTAAATGGCGCTCAAAGTGAACGTTTTTCAGGATTTCATGCGTGTAGTACACGTGTTTCTGGATGTGGCGGTATTCTTTCTCGGTCAGGCGGCCGTCCTTTTTCAGGATGTCTTCCCGAATGCCGATTTTGCCGATGTCATGCAGCAGGGACGCGTACTTGAGCGCTTCCAGGTCGGCAACCTGCAATTCCATCTCTTCGCCCAGCAGTACGGCGTATTCGGCCACCCGCTCGGAATGACCTGCCGTGATGGGGTCTCGGGCGTCAATCGTGCTGGAGAGTGTTTTTACAAAGCTGTCAAAGGAAATCTTCATTTCCTTGGCAAGCGTCGCGTTCTCGATGGCGACGCCCGCGTTGGTGGAAATGGCGGTCAACAGGTCTTCATCCACCTTGTCGAAGTGAGATTTTCGTTTGTTGAGAACCTGGAACACCCCGATAATTTCCATCTTGCGGTTCCGCATGGGCATGCACAAAATGTTCTGGGTGCGGTAGCCGGTTTTCTTGTCGATTTCCTTGTTGAAACGAGGGTCTTCGTAAGCGTCTTTAATGTTCAGCACTTCGCCGGTCTTTACCACATAGCCCGCCAGACCCAGGTGGGCCGGGAACCGGATTTCCTCGCTGGTATCCAAACCGGTTGCCACTTTGGACCACAGCTCATTGCTGTCCCGATCGTAAATAAACACGGTACAACGATCCGCATCCAGCGCCAGCTCGGTTTCGCTCTTAATCAGCGTCAGCAGCCTGTCCAAATCACGCTCGGCGGCCATTGCCTGACCGACCCGCAACAGCGACACCAGCCGTTTGTTAGGATTGCCGGCCGGGTTGTCGGTTTCCTGCCACTTGTGCTCATCCAGCCGGAAAATCTCGTCTTCAATGTGGCTGATGATGAACGTCAGCCCGTTGGCTTCCGCAATGCGCAGGGCTTCCAGCATGCTGGCTAACGCCAGCTTCTGCTCGTTCAGGCTCAGGTAGATTTTGCCCAGTTCGTAATAGGTTTTCGCCAGCTCCGCGATTTCGGCCTCTTCCTTGAAGATGGCGATCACTTCGCTCATGCCTTCAATGGCACGGGTCTCCTGGCCGGTGCGGTAATGGATGCAGGCCAGCAGACGGCAGGCCATCGCGAAACCCTTGCGGTTCTCATATTTTTTAAAGATGGGTATGATGTCATGCTCCAGCATGGCTTCCGCGCTGGCGAAATCCAGATGGGCATACATGATGTACGCCTTATAGAACTGACTTTTTCCGTACAACACCCGCATATCCCGGCTGCCGCATTCCTGCTCCACTTCATGAATCAGTTGCTGGGCCTTTTCTACGTCGTTTTGGTAAATGCTCAAGCGGATCAGATCGTTCTTGATACGTCCGGAACGGTACATATCGCCCACTTCCTGGGCGATTTTCAACGCCTGAACCAGATATTCGGACGCCTTTTTGTACTCTTCCCGCAGCATATGGATGCGTCCCATAATCTGCTGGGTAATCGCCTGCTCGTATACGTAACCGTAGCGCTTCTTAATGTCCAAAGCGGTTTCCAGGCAATGGATGGCCCGGTAATAATCGTTGGTATGCTCGTAATGAACGGCCAGGCTGTCGTAGATGCGGGCGGCCTCAATGCCATCCGGGCGGCAAAACGTTTTGGCGTACATAAAATTGCGCACCGCTTCGCCGAACTGCTTTTCCCGGTACTTCACCAGGCCCTGATAATGCAGCAACCGGGCCCGCACTTCATTCACGCCCGGCTCGTGCATGTGCACGTTAATCATTTTGATGGCTTCCGAAAACAGGCGGCTGGACTTGGAAAGGCCGTCCTTATCGTCCTCGTTGTATTTAATCCGGGCCAGTTCCACCAAGCATTGAATCGCACCCAGGAAATGACGCTGCATCAGGTACAATCCGTATGCCTTTTCCAGCGCCTCGATGGCCTTGGCGGACTCCTTCTTGAAGTTATGCAGCAACCCGGCCTCGTAAATCAGATGCACCTCATCCAGACTGTGAGATTTGCCCCCGCTCTGGCGGTTTGCCGAATCCGAACCGGAAGGCCCAAACAGGCGCTCCAAATCCTGAACCGCCTCGCCCACGGATACCATCCCCTGAATGGAATCGTAATAGGTGCTGTTGTCGAATGCGTTCGGATCGATTTTGTCGGGACCCTGGGCCATGATGCTTCCTTAAAGGTTTACCTTGCGGAGTGCCGGGCGGTGGGTATAGCCATTCGCGTCATTCCGCGCAAACTGTATGGAATGCTTGCTCACTCATGCAATCAATACTGTCATCTTAGGGAAATCTGTATGAATACCGCCTCCCTTATCCGGAGGAGTTTGGATTGGACTTTAACCCGCTGGTGGTGCCTGCTTTCGGTGAATGGCGCAAGCGTTGCCAACAGAGCGTAGTTCCATATTGAGGGTAATCGGATATACTAATGAAATCTTTAAACGAAGATGGAAAGATTTATTAACGACCCACTCAAAACGGCCCGATTGGGCTAAGATGAATGTAATTGTTTTGTGCTGCTGATTGGCTGACAAAGTGGTTCCAGAGACGAATACCAGTCCGGGAAGCCCGGCAAAAATAAAATCGGAAGAGACGAAACCGGGAAAAATGCAAAAGGATGAGATGACCAAAACGATTCGCCCGGTGATTCTGGTGATTCATCAGGACGATCTGGTGATTAACCTGTGTCGCACCGTGCTGGAAAAACACGGGTTCGATATCGAGTTCGCCATGGACGGGACCGAAGGGGTTCAACGCGTCTATCAGGCTATCCCCGATGTGATTCTGGCGGGGAGTTCCGCGCCGGAACTAAACGGCTATCAGCTTTGCCGGTTGATTAAGAACGATCCGGTCATGCGGAAAATTCCGCTGCTGCTGATTGCCGACCTGGGCCAGAAAATGGACCGTTTCTGGGCCATGAAGGCGGGAGCCGATGATTTTCTGGAGAAAAGCGAGCTGGAAGCCAAGCTGCTGAAGAAAATCACCATGGTGCTGGACATTTATGACCGCATGGACATTGATGAAAAGCGCATGCTGAAGGCGAACAACGAGAAAAATCCGTTCAACATCCGCACCCGGCTGAACCAGATTCTGGACACCTCGCTGGTGGAATCCATGCTGATGGTGGAATTCCGTAGCCTGGCCGACCTGGTGCATGATTCCGCCTTGCTGAACTATATGTTGTTCAGCTTGCTGGAAAGCATTCTGGAATATGACGCCGCGGCCATTTTTTACAACGATGAAAGCAAGGGCCCTCGCCAACTGACGGTGCATCTGCCGGACGGCAGCAAGCAATCGCCCGCCCGGATTGAGGCCATGACGGATGCCTTCTTCAAACGCTTTCTGGACCGGGGCCTGACGGCGGCCCAACTGGAACTCCAGGAGTCGGAAGTGATTGGGGTGCTGGATGACACGGCGGATCCAACCGAATATCCCACGTTCTATGTGAAGGAAGTCCGGTTGGAGGCCAAGCTGATTGGCGCCATTGCGTTCTATTCCAAGCAAAAAGTGGATTACAGCCGTATTTTTCCGGTGCACTTAATAGAAGATGAAGTGCGACTGCTGATGAAGCTGCGCCATTTGTATTCCCAGGCGGAAATCCTGGCGATTACCGACAGCCTGACCGGCCTGTTCAACCACAAGCACTTCATGAACACCCTGCAACATGAATTCAAGGCATCCAAGCGCTACGAGCAGGAGTTGTCGATGGCCTTTATCGGGGTCGATAACTTCCGGCAGCTCAACGATGAGTGGGGCCATGCCTGCGGGGACGAGATTTTAAGGCATGTGGCCGGACTGCTGGAGAGTTCATTCCGCAGCGTGGATATTCGGGCGCGCTTTGGCGGCAAGAATCTGGCTGTATTGTTCCCCCAAACATCGAAGGAACCGGCCTTGATTGCCCTGGAGCGATTCAGGCAAAAAGTGGCGGAAACCCCGCTGCAATGGAAAGAAGCCCGGCTTGAGCTGACGGTTTGCGGTGGGCTGTCTTCCCTGACTGAAGAAACCGCTTCGGTCTCCCAGTTCATCCGTCAAACCGAGGACGCTTTGACGGACGCCCGCAACAAGGACGGCAATCGCATTGAGATTTCACCGGCCTGATATTAGAATTGGGGTGTATCAACAGAGCTTTCCGGCATGCTCCGGCTGAGGACTGAAACTTGGAAGACGTGCGCTATTCAGAAGATGTGAAAGACGCCATTAGTGCGGCCTCCAGGCTGGCCCGAAAGGCAAACCGCCCCGCCGTCAATGATCGGGACTATCTGCAAGGCTTGCTGTCTACCCATCGCAAGTTCAATCGCCTGGATGCCCTCTTGAAGGAGATGGGCGTTTCCCTGAAGCGCATCAAGTCGGAATTGAGCAGCGCCCATAACCAGCCCGACCCCGCACCCACCACGGATTTTCTGAAAAACGCGGAAATCATTGCCAAGGGCAGCCGCAATGGCAGCAATTACAAGGCGCCTGCCACCGCAGAGGTCGAGCATTTGCTGAAGGCGTTCTGCATGTCGGCGGATCCGGTGGTCAGTCAGGTGATTCGGGAGAGTAAAATTTCGCCGGAGCGGATTGATTTGGCCCTGGATTCGGTAAACCGTAAGCATGGGCAGCGCTCTGTCCTGTACTTTGCCCGTGAATTGGTGGAAGTGGTCGTTTTTGTTCTGTTCTTCCTGATTCTGATTAAAAGTTTCCTGGGAGAGTTGCGGCTAATTCCATCGGAATCGATGGTGCCCGGCTTACAGGTAAACGATCGGCTGGTGATCGAGCGGGTTTCTCAGTGGACTCGCCCCTATCAGCGGGGAGACATCCTGGTATTTTATCCGCCCATGACGCAGCTCAAAAATGATCCCTGGAGCGTCTTTCTGCGCCTGACCGGCTTTTCCGGTCTGATTTACAAGAAGGATGACAATATTGATGTGGCCTATATCAAGCGATTAATTGGGCTGCCCGGCGATATTGTGGATGTTAAAAAAGGCGTCGGCGTTTTTGTGAACGGCAAAAAACTGAACGAACCTTACGTAAACGAAATTGCGGATACCTGCACCATTGCCCGTCCGGAGCCGTACTGTGGTCCGGTCAAGGTGCCGCCCCACAGTTATTACATGATGGGAGACAACCGGAACCTGAGCCTGGATAGCCGCTACTGGGGCTTTGCTAAAGAGGATCGAGTGATCGGTCGGGCCGTTTTTCGGATTTGGCCGCCGGATAGAATTGGGCCGCTACCGGCCGCACCCTACCAAAAAAAATAGACGGTTTGGTATACACACTTAACAAAAAAATTACAGTATAATGGGGAACAACTAGAAGAAAGGGGCTCTACCATTCATAAAGAGGATGAGAATACGGAAGCCTTGCCGGTCATCGAGCTTTACGTAATGGGTATTGCTTTGGATACCCGGACCGGCACACCGATCGTTGTGCTGAACGATCAGGAAAATCGCCGCGCGCTGCCCATCTGGATTGGCACCGCGGAAGCCAGCGCGATTATCCGCCAATTGGAAGATATCAAATCCGCCCGGCCTATGACGCATGATTTGCTGTTCAACATGATTGAAGCCACCGGACATTCCATCAGTAAAATTGAGATTAACGACATCAGTTCAGACACCTATTACGCCTCCATCTACCTGAACGGGAAAGAGGGCAAGCCTCAGATTATCGATTCCCGTCCTTCGGATGCGATTGCGCTGGCCCTGAAAGCCAAGGTGCCCATCTACGCCACTGCCAATGTTATGGCCGAAGGCACCATTTCCACCGATCAGGAGCGGGATGAGGCGGAAGCGGAAGAATTCAGGAATTTCCTGAGCAACCTGAAAGCGTCCGACTTTAAATTTGATGGCGATATCGAGTCCAATCAATAAGATTTCGATTCCCACGTTGCTTTTTGAGTCGGATTTTTAGCTGCGGATTGGGCTGTTTTCAGGCTATAATGGGCGGGTCTAAAGGAAAGAGAGCAACATGCCTCGCGGTAAGGCCCCCAAGAGTAAATCGACTGAACCCAGTCAGCAGACGCTGGATTTTACAGCCATTATGGTGGATGGCGCTTTAAAGAAGGCGTCCTATTCAGTGTCGGAAATTACCGCCATGCTGGAGGACGCGATTGACGAGCATCCGACCCTGGGCGGGACGATGGTTGTGCAAGGCGAACTCTCCAATGTGAAGCGTTCCTCCCGTGGGCATGTGTACTTTACGCTGAAGGATGAAGAGGCTTCCATTGGCGGTATTTTGTGGGCCAGCACCGCCAACCGGCTGACCTTCGATCTGGAGGACGGGCTGGAAGTCTATTTAACCGGCCGACTGGAAATTTATCGCCCCAGCGGCAGTTATTCTATTGTGGGCAGCAAAATGGAGCCGGTGGGCGTCGGGGCTTTGCAGTTGGCGTTCCAGCAAATCAAAGCCCGCCTGGAGGCCGAAGGGCTCTTCATGGAAGAGTTCAAAAAGCCCATTCCAGAGTTCCCGGAGCGTATCGGAATTATTACCTCCTCAACTGGGGCGGTAATTCATGACATGTTGCGGGTGATTCGCCGCAAAAACCCGCTGGTGGATGTGCTGTTAGCCCCGGTGAAAGTGCAGGGCGAAGGCGCCGCGCTGGAAATTGCCCAGGCCATTCTGGAACTGAACGAGCCTCAGTACAATCTGGATGTGATCATCGTGGCGCGTGGCGGGGGCTCGTTTGAGGATTTGTTCTGCTTCAGCGAGGAAGTGGCGGTGCGAATGGTGTTTGAAAGCCGCATTCCCATTATCACCGGCATTGGCCATGAACCGGATTATTCCCTGTGCGACGCGGCGGCGGACTATTCCGCATCCACGCCCACGGCGGCGGCGGATTGGGCGGTGCCCGACATTCAGTTGCTGATTGAGAATCATTCCGTGCTGGCTCGTGATCTGCTGGAAAATATGGCGGAATTGATTCTGTATTACGAACAAACGCTGGACCATAGCGCGACCCGCTTGATTGAAACCCATGAGAGCTGTCTGGACTCTTGCGGTCACAAGCTGGAGCAGCGTAGCGAACGTCTGCAATCCCAATTTAATCTGTACTTTCAGAAGCAGGAGCAACGCCTGGGCGAAGCGGCAGCCGTGTTGGATGCTTATAACCCGTTGGCTACCATGGCGCGGGGGTACGGCATTACCACGGATGCCAGGCTCAACGTGATTCGGTCCATCCGGCAGGTTCAGCCGGGAGACGCTTTGACGGTGCGGGTGCAGGACGGGGAAATTGCCTGCCAGGTGCAGGATACCAAACCGATTTAAGTTTTATGTTGCGAATTTGCGCTGAATTCCAAGGAGAACCATATCATGTCCAAGTCCAATCCCAGTTTTTCCGAAGCATCGGAAGCCTTAGATGGTATTGTGGAGCGCTTCCGTTCCGAATCCCTGCCGTTGGAAGAGGCGTTGAAGCTGTTTGAGCAAGGGGTTCAACACATCAAGGTATGCCAATCCAAGCTGACCGATGCGCGCGGACGGGTGGAAGAGCTGGTTAAAACCCTTCAGGCCGACGGGGAAAGCGTGACCCGTCCGTTTGAGGTGTAAGCATCCATGCGTCCATACATTCTGGTTTTTGATCACGGCACCACCAGCATTCGGGCCTGCCTGATGAACCATGACGGGGTCATTGTGGCCCGCAATCAGGAGCAGTTCGAGCAGATTTACCCGCAACCCGGCTGGGTGGAGCATGATGCCAACACCCTGTGGCAAATTACCCTGCGGGTCAGTGAGGCCGTGCTGAAGCAACAGGGCATCGGTTGGGCGGATATTACCGCCGTGGGCCTCACCAATCAGCGGGAAACCACCGTGCTGT
>JAJQJM010000083.1 GCA_021323475.1 Vampirovibrio sp. | reverse complement strand
ACAAGCCTACCAATAACGGTAAATAAGGCAGATTCCGGAAGCGCATTGGAAATTACTGACTGACTTTTTCAGGCAGTGTCACCACTTCACGCCCAGCGGAAGCGATTTCCGCTTGAATTTGCTCCAGGAAGAGCTTCATCGGCACGGCGCCCAAGTCACCTTTACTCCGGTTACGGACCGCCACTTCGCCTTTTTCCAGTTCTTTATCACCGATAATCAGCATATAAGGAACTTTCGCCAACTGGGCATGGCGAATTTTGGCGCCAATCCCTTCATTGGAACTATCCACCTTGGCGCGAACCAGTTGTTCCCGCAGGGTTTTCTCAATCTCGGCGGCATAATCCAGGTGGCGGTCCGCAATGGGCAGAATGGCCACTTGCTGAGGAGCCAGCCAAGTTGGGAACGCACCCGCGTAGTGCTCAATTAAGGTGCCTGCAAAACGCTCCAGACTGCCGAAGATAGCCCGGTGAATCATGATAGGCCGCTTGTGCTGGCCGTCTTTATCGGTATATTTCAGATCAAAGCGTTCCGGCAGGTTGAAATCCAGCTGCACGGTGGAACACTGCCAGGTACGGCCAATGGCATCCTTCAGCTTGAAGTCGATTTTGGGGCCATAGAACGCACCATCGCCTTCGTTCACTTCATACTTCAGGCCGTATTCTTCCAATGCCTCGCGTAGGGCTTGTTCCGCCTGATCCCAGACTTCGATCTCACCCACGAATTTCTCGGGACGAGTGGACAGTTCCACGTCAAACTGCATGTTGAACAGCTTGAGCGTATCATCCACAAAGCGAATCACATCCACAATCTCGCTGCGAATCTGCTCCAGACGGCAGAAGAGGTGGGCATCATCCTGGGTAAAGCCGCGTACCCGGTTCAACCCGTGCATGGTGCCGGATTTTTCGTAGCGGTACACAGTGCCCAGCTCGCTAAGGCGCAGCGGCAATTCGCGGTAGCTGCGGATTCTGGATTTGAAAATCAGCACATGGAACGGACAGTTCATCGGTTTGACGATGTATTCCTGCTCGTCGATTTCCATGGTGTACATGTTTTCCATGTAAAAGCCGGTGTGGCCGGAGACATCCCACAGGTCGCGCTTGGCAATATGCGGGGTGAAAACGATTTCGTAGCCCCGCTTGCGGTGTTCCTTGCGCCAGTAGTTTTCCAGCTCTTCCCGCACCGTGGCCAGGTTGGGATGCCACAGAATCAAGCCGGAACCGACTTCCTCTTCAATGCTGAACAGGTCGTATTCTTTCGCCAGTTTGCGGTGATCCCGCTTTTCGGCCTCTTCCATCTGGTGCAGGTACGCATCCACGTCTTTCTGGTCCCAGAAGGCGGTAGCATAAACCCGTTGCAGCATAGGGTTCTTGGCATCGCCGCGCCAGTAAGCTCCCGCCACGCTCATCAGCTTGAAGGCTTTCAGCCAGGAGGTATCCGGCAAGTGGGGGCCTTCGCACAGGTCAAACCAGATTTCCTCGCCGGTTTTGGCGTCTTTGTTGCGGTACAGCGTGACTTCGGGCGAATCTTTGTACTTCTCCAGAATTTCCGCCTTGTAACGCTCGCCGGATTGTTTGAATTCCGCCAGGCGGGCCTCAATATCAGGAATGGCGTAACGCTCGAACACCTGACCTTGTTTGGCAATACGCTGCATTTCCGCTTCAATTTTGGGGAAATCCTCAGGCGTCAGCTTATGGTTCGGCACGTCCAAATCGTAGTAGAAGCCGTTTTCCACGGTAGGGCCGGTGGCCACCTTGGTGCCGGGCCACAAACTTTGCACAGCCTGGGCCAGAATATGCGCCGCAGAGTGACGAAGCACCTCCAGGGACTCAGCATCCTTTGTAGTCAGCAGGCGTACCGTATCCCCTTCAGTCAGCGGAAAACGCAGATCGCGCACGGTTCCGTTCACCACAGACGCCATAGCCGCGCGAGCCAGGCCCGGCCCGATCAACTGCGCTAAATCCGCAGCAGTAGAGCCTTCTGGGAGGGATTTTTGGGTTCCATCGGGGAGTTTTACGGTAATCATAGCCAATCCAATCTATTGCGCCTAAGTACGAATGGTACGAGACCACTTGATACTCGCCCATTATATGCCGAGGCCCACGCGCATGCAAAGTAAAGGCCCAATAGTCAGGGCTGCCGCAACATTCAGGATCATGGGCCTGATGATACACTCAGGCCGCGATATCCGACTATTTAATGCCGAACGTCTGCTTCAAGCCTTTAATGGCATTCCCAATGATGTCGGCATCCTCGTGAGCCTTGATGCGGCTTAATGCGGATGACGCTTTCTGATCGGTGGCGTTGATTTTGGAATCCAGGTAAGCCAGGCGCGTATTCAGCTCTCCCAGGCTGGCTTCCTGGGATTCCAGCCGGGTGCGCACATCACTGCTTTTCATACTGTCGGCTACCTGATTCAATTCCTTGCTCAGGTGACTGATTTGGATTTGCTGATAGACCAACACCAGCACCAGTCCGGCAATAACGGCGCCAACCAGATACGGCTTCATCAAAAAGCCGGCTACAGACTGCGCCGCCGGAGAACTCGGCTGATTCACAGGTGCGGAAAGTGAATTCGGGTGAGAGACCAGGGCTTGCGCCTTGTCGGTAGTCGAATTGGAAAACGTTTCCGGCATCGGTCATGTCCTCTTTAGATGTGTGTATTGTACCTGAATAAGCCGCCTATCGATTGTTCCGAATGGCTGTCATTAATTCCTGAAAAGCCGGGCCAGACCGGACAATATGCCCATGTCCTCATGTTCTTCGGCCCGCTGCTGCTCGGAAGCAGCCTGCAATTGCTGCTCTTTTTCCGTATTGTCCTCAATCACATGTTCTACTTTGTTATCCATATACCCAATTCGGGATTCGAATTGCTTCAAAATGTCGAACACCTGATCGTTTTTCAGCTCCATCGCCTGCAACTGACGGGTCGTGTCAGCCAGGGTCTGGTTGGTGTATTTCAAGTCATGCTTCAGGCTTCCAATTTGCAGTTGCTGATAAACAACGACCACCACCAGCACCAACACGGCTGGAAACAGCAGTTGACTGGCCCCAGCGCCCTTTTGAGCACGTGGGAAATTGCGCGGTTTGGACTTCTTAAAAGCATCTGACATGAGGGATTCCTTTATGGTCGGCTCTATTCTATAAACACGAATTTCTGCGCCAAGTTGCCTTACATTACTCCCATATTACGCACATCTTCGCTCATACGGTCTAATAACCGGAATTACACCATAAGCTAGGGAGAGTGAGAAAACATGTTTGGACTGCCGTCTAATTGTTTGCCTGAACCTAAGTTCTTATTATAGGCTCATGGCTTGAGGAAAGGCGGCCACAATTTACAGAACCGCCTTCTACAGTACATCTGCGGGATATATTTCCCGATAGCCCTCTGCCATTAACGTTCCGATGGAGGAAGAAATTCATGCGCAAGTTTTTTGCCGTAATCGGCTTGATGAGCCTGTTTATTCAACCGATGGCCGCCATGGCCCAGAATGGTTATTCTCACCGCCCGGTGCAAGGAAGCGTCAAAAGCCAGCGGGTCTATTCCCAACCATCAGAAACCGAAGAAGTATTACTGCTGCCGGTTCGCTTAGTTTCCGGCCTGGTACAGGCGCCCATCGGCGCGATTGGCGGCATGGCCAAACGCACCGGCGACTCCGTGGAATGGGTGAACGATCACACCTTCCGCAAGGTGGTGCATAAAAAGCAAAAAATGACCGAACGCCCCGGTAAAGTTTTAGGCAGAGGCAGCGTCATGGTTCCGGTCGGTGTGGTTGGAACCGCCGCCGCCCTGCCACTGGGAGTCTCGTATGGTGCCGTGGAAGGCGGCTATAAAGGTTTCGTGAAAGGCTTTAACTGGCCGGACGACCATTAATCAAAACAGAATTCTCGATGTTATCTCTATTACCACTTATTCTCTATACCGTCTTATTCTCTATACCATCCATTTTGCTTACCGTAGACACCTGATCGAAACATGTAATACCGCTCTTGTACCTAACCCTCCTGTCCGTTGTGGCGGGAGGGTTTTTCCCACAAACCCGTTTTTTCAGCGCTGACTTTCCGCTAAGATGGCGTTTGATCCCATTTGTTGAGAGAGGAACCCGTCGCTATGGCCACATCCGTTGATACCCGGCAGCTTCCGGCCCATATGAAAGGCCGTGACTTTTTAACGTTTCTGGAATACAGCCCGCAGGAACTGAAAGAGCTTCTCTCGCTGGCCGCTCACTTAAAGCAGCTCAAGCGCAGCCGTACCCCGCACAAACTGCTGGAAGGCCGCAGTGTGGCCATGTACTTTGAAAAACCCAGCAACCGCACCCGCGTCAGCTTTGAAGTGGGCATTTTCGATCTGGGCGCCCACCCGTTCATGCTTCGCAAGGAAGAAATCAACCTGGGCGTTCGAGAAACCATCGCCGATACCGCCAGAACCCTGGCCCGCTATGTGGATTGCATCATGATCCGCACCTTTGCCCAGAAAGACGTGGAAGAATTGGCGGAATGGTCTTCCGTGCCGGTCATCAACGGCCTAACGGATGATTTTCATCCCTGTCAGGTGCTGGCGGACTTGCTGACCGTGCAAGAACGCTTCGGAGAGTTCAAAGGCCGCAAGCTGACCTATGTGGGAGACGGCAACAACATGACCCACAGCCTGATGCTGGGTTGCGCCATGGTAGGCATGGACGTCACCATTGCCAGCCCCTCGGGGTATCAGCCCCACCCGGATATCGTTTCCAAGGCGCAGGAGCTGGGCCGGGAAAGCGGTGCCACCGTTGTGGTTTCCGATGATATTAAAGCCTCCGTCAAAGACGCTTCCGTCATTTACACCGATGTATGGGCCAGCATGGGCCAAGAGGCCGAATCGGAAGCCCGCAAGGAAGTGTTCAAAGATTACCAGATCAATGGCGAGAACCTGGCGCTGGCCCTGCCGGAAGCCATTGTGCTGCATTGCTTACCTGCGCACCGGGGCGAGGAAATTACCGCTGAGGTGCTGGAACAGTTTGCCGACGTGGTTTTTGAGCAGGCTGAAAACAGGCTGCATGCACAAAAAGCAGTTATGGCCGCCATTATTCAATAAATTGACGCTCCTGCTTTTGGGTAAGCCGAATTTAAAATACTCAGCCACATGGTCGATCGAAAAGATCGACCATGTGGTTATATAAATTGCATATCAAAATAGCTATCATCATGAGTATGGAAGTCAACAACCGATGGACACGCCGACCGATGACCCTGATGAAGCGCTGCCTGGATTCCGTACATGCCCTGACCCGCAGGCAAACCGTCAAAACCCGTTTAACCTGGCTCATTAATCTGAGCTATTAGGCTACGAATGCCGAACCACGCATGGAGGTGTTCGGTTTCGTAAATTCATCAGTTTCGTAAATTCAACGATCTGTTGGAATTTCAAAAGCTGTCCTTATCCCCAAACAGCCGTGTTGGGTTTACAATAAAAACTATGCTTAAAATTCTGATTTCTAATGATGATGGCATTCATGCCAACGGCATCCAGACCCTTGCCGCCAAACTGAGCCAAAACCACGAGGTCTATGTGGTTGCACCCGACCGCGAACGGAGCGCAACCGGCCATGCACTCACGCTACACAAACCTATCCGTATTGAAGAGATGGATCTGAGTTTTCCGGTGGCCAAAGCCTACTCCGTCAGCGGCACTCCCAGCGACTGCGTGAAGCTTGCCTTAAACGCCCTGCTGGATGTTGAAATCGACGTGCTGGTGTCCGGCATTAACCACGGTCCTAACCTGGGCTCCGATGTGATTTACTCCGGGACGGTCAGCGCCGCCCTGGAAGGCGCCATTCATGGCATCCCCAGCATCGCGGTTTCCCTGGTGAACGGATTTGAGAAAATGGCCGACTTTTCCCACGGGGCGGAGTTCATCAATCAATTTTTGCCCACCGCCATGAAAGTGGGCATTCCGGCCAAAAGCATTTTGAACATCAACATCCCGGCCGTATCGCTGCACCATTTCGCGGGTATCCAAATCGCGGAACTGGGCACCCGGATGTATACCGACAGCTATGAAAAGCGAATCGACCCCCGTGGTGGCGTCTACTACTGGCTTGCAGGCGAAATCATCGAAACCGGCGAGGCCGATGATTCGGACGTGGAAGCGATTCGCAATAACATGGTGGCCATTTCCCCGGTCCACTACAATTTGACCAACTATAACGCCCTGACCCTGCTGAAGGAAAAGCTGGAAATCGCCGAAGCGCACTAAACATGGTTCGCGGGAACCCTGTTCAGGTTTCGGTGTGTTTCATTTTGTTAAATTTTCCGGCAAAGGGCTAAACTTCTTCCGCTTCTCTTCGATACCCAAGTTATCTATGCCGTAACGCATTTTTTGAAACGAGCTGGGAGTGAAGAGTAGTATGACTCAACGCTGGTACGACAAAGATCCCACCCTCTCTATGGCGATCAGCCTGCTGCACAATGCTTCCTCCTGTCATCAGGAAATGGCGGCCCGGTATATGTTCAAGGTCATGGATGCCATGCACCTGCTGGATATAGAAGCATTACGCACCAAAGAGGACCGGGTAAGATTTATGTTTCCCGGCTTTCGGCGCAGCAAGTTTGAGGCACACGCCCGGCACCTGGTGGAGCTGCTGAAGCACCTGCCCTACGAGCATCAGCAAACCTTGGCGGTGCAGTTAATCAACTACATTTACATACTGGATTGCGGATTGAGCGATTTCCCACTTCCGGAAGAGACCGTTTACAGCGAACTGGCCCAGCCGGAGTCCGCCGGTTAAACCTCAACCGTATAAACCAGTCTTCATAACCAGATCAATATAAGGCAAGGCTCAACCAATGGCCTTGCTTTTGTGTTGAGCGACAAACTTTGGGGAACGGATTGCGAAACTTCGTAACAACTTCAATCGATTGGGCAATTCGCCTTTTAAATTTGTTTTTTAAAAGATATAGGCATATCACACTGAGAAAGGCGTTTGTACTTTAGAGTTTGCTTAATAGAGATTAGAAGGAAAGCGAGAAGAGTCTGATGACAGAACTTGAAATGTCCCTAACCCTTGGTTTGATGATTGAACCTGAGCGGAATTATGTCAAGGTGGATCCCCTGATTCAGGCGGAAATTATGTATTTGAAGCATATTTTCTCTATTTCCAGAGCGCAGACCGAGGAAGTTGGCCGGGCCAACCCGGACTTCTGGGCGGAACTGCTGCCGTGGCACAGCATTAACTAGGCCATTCGCGCCAATCGAAGAGTATCTGTATACATACAAAAACAGCCTGTTAAAAGAAACAGGCTGTTTTTTCAGGAAACTTCCCGGCAATCGCTACAGCAGATTACTGGGCACCGCAATGGGCCGGGAGAAAATATCGGCGGTCAGCAGGCCCATTTCGTACAACACCTGAATCTGACTCAGGTTATAGGCCACTTGCGCGCCAATCAGGCCCGTTTTGACCTTGGCCATCTCAATTTGCGCATCCAGTAGATCCTTGGAACTGCTAAAACCGGCAGAATAACTCACATGAAGCTGATACACGAACTGATTGCCCAGCTCGTAGTTCTGCTGGGCCAATACCAGGCTTTTTCTGGCGACTAAATAGTCACCATACGCTTTTTCGGCCATCACGGAAACGCCATTGGCGGCCTTTTCAATTTCCAATTCCAGTTGATGCAATTCCGCCTTTTTCTTTTGCTTGTCCACGCCGGAAGCCGCTTTCGCCAGCTTTTCCAGGGCGTCCCGACGGTGGTTCATTTCCTGCATATCGGGGCGGGTCTTGGCGGAGCGTAATACGGCGCCCAGCGAAAGCTCATCCGGCAGCAGTTTCAGTGGCGAAACCACGGCCTGTCCCTCTTGCAACTCCACACTTTCCGGCACCAGGGTCGTATCGGCGGATGCGGAAATCTGGTTCGCCAGCGCCAGAGAGGCCGTCCGGTACAGGTTATCCGCGTTCAGATACTTCCCGTAACGCTCAATCAGAACCATCTGGGTTTCGGTCACGTCAAACCGGTTATTCTCACCGGCAATAAACTTTTCCTGTTCCGCCTTCAACTGACTGCGCCCCTGCTCAATCGACTGGAACGCCAAATACTTGCCCAAAAACGCCTGGGTCAGATCGGCATACATTTTTGCGCTATCCAGCAGCGCTTTTTGCCGCACCGCCTGCAAATGCGCCTTGGCCGCCAGCACATTGCTTTCAGCCGCCTTTTTTAAGGCAGGCACATCCAAGGGGTTCAGCAAGTTGAACAGATTCGGATCCCGAATTTCTTTGGCCTGCGCCTCGGCATCCTTGATTTGCACTTCCGCCTGCTTCACGGCGATACTGTGATCCAGGGTTTCCCCGAAAATCTTCTCCAGCCCAATCCGTTTGGTATCGTTGGATTGCCCGTTCAGAGAGGCTTCTTCCCATTGCAGCTTCTGAATTTCCGCCAGAACCGGCAATGCTTCCAGCTCGGCCTTCATTTCCCGCTTCTGCTCTTTTCTGGCAGCCCGTTTTTTGGGTTTCTCGGACTTATCCGCGGCCAGAGCGGCAGGCTGTTTGGAGGTCAGGGGTTCTTTATACGATGCAGAAGGCGCGCTTTGTGCCGCAGACGCTTTACTATCAGCCTGGGCGAAAGCCGGAGATAACCCGATACTGAAAGCAAGTACGGTACTTAGTCCGTAAAGCAGCCACGCCGATTGCTTTAAGGCTGGGTTTATCATGGCTGATTTCCTCATTCATACATCCACACTTAGTTAAGCTGCTTGTTAAAGCGCAAAATGCTGGCGCTCAGCATGCCGGTCGCCATCAGTAAAATCACGCCCGTCTGGAACCAGAGTTCCGAGCCGCCTACCCCTTTAATCACCACGCCCCGGATGATTTCCAGGTAATAGGTCAGCGGCAACGAGTAACTGATGATCTTGATAAACCAGGGCATCGGCTCCAGCGGGAATACAAAGCCGGTCAGCAGCAGGCTGGGCAGGAAAATCGCCACGGTTAGCTGAATGGCCTGCACCTGGGTTTGGCAAAAGATGGAAATCAACAGGCCAATGCCCAGCGAGCACAGGATAAAAATCATCGACGCCAGGCATAGGAACCAGAAACTGCCGGTAATGCTGATATTAAAGAACCAGACCATCACTCCCAAGGTCAACAGCATATCCAGAAAGCCGATAAACGCATAAGGAAGCACTTTCCCCATCATCAAATCGGTGACCCGAACCGGCGAGACCATCAACTGCTCCAGCGTACCGGATTCCCGCTCCCGCACAATGGCGAAACTGGTGAACAGAATGGTCAGCATATGCATGACGATGGCCAAAATGGCCGGCACCAAGTAGTATGCGGAAGACATTTTAGGGTTATAGAGAACCTTCGCCTTTAAGGCAACGCTTTGAGGCACCAACAAATCCTCGGATCCACCAAAGGCGCCTATTGTGTTACTCAATAACTTTCGGTTGTGGCTCAGCACAATTTGATTAGCCCCGTCCACAATGGTTTTGGCGATGGTTCCTTGAGTTCCATCCACAATCAGGTTAATTTGCGGGGCCGTATTGCCCGACAGCGCTTTCTCGGAATAATCCGGTGGAATGATAATGCCCACCCGGTAATCACCCTTCCGGATGCGCGCCATCAGTTGTTCGTCCGAAGACACTTCCCGCAAATCGAAGAGGGTGCTGTTCTCAAAATCCTTCAGCAGCTCCTGGGAGGCGCTGTGCTTGTCGTAATTCACCACCACGGTGGGAATGTGCTTCAAATCCCGCTGAACCGCCAGACCGGTCACCAAAAGCTGAATAATCGGCAGGGCGATAATAAACATCACCAGATACGGATCACGTAATAGCTGGATGATTTCCTTGCGAAAAATGGACTGGATGCCGGTCCAGGTAAAGCCGAACGACTGCACTTTGGCTAATAGCTTAAGCATCGCTTTCATCCTCGTCATCAAACCCAGTGGGGTGGGCTTTGCCCAGTTTACCGGCTTTATCCCGCAGTCTAGCCTCTTCTTCGGCCATGCTGGCCTTGGTGAGCGTTACAAACACGTCTTCCAGGGAGGGCTGAATTTCCCGGATCTCCTGCACCTGAACCGCCGATTGCCGCAGATCATCCGCCAACAATTGGTATGCTTCCGGGTGTACGCTGACCACATGTAGGGCCTGCCCGAAAATAGTGACATCCTGCACATACGGCAAGGCTTTTACCAGATTAAAGGTTCTGACCAGGGGTTTGCAGACCACTTCCAGGTGAACATTGCCTTGGCCGATGACTTCTCGGACTTGCTTAATCTCATCCGGCCCGCCGCTGACAATCAAGCGGGAGTTATAAATATAGCCCACGCTGCTGCAGCGCTCGGCTTCATCCATGTAGTGGGTGGTTACAAACAGGGTCACACCGCTGCTGGCCAAAGTAAACAGCAAATCCCACAAGCCTCGGCGGGCTACCGGGTCCATAGAGGCCGTCGGCTCATCCAGGAAGATAATCTCCGGTTGATGCACCAGAGCACAACAAAGAGCCAATCGCTGTTTCCAGCCACCGGAAAGCTGTTTACCCAGGAAGTCCCGGTAATGGCCGATACCCACCAGCTCAATCACTTCCTCCTTACGGCGTTTGGCGCCGGGGCCTTTTACGCCGTAAAGCTGGGAGTAAAAGTCAATGTTCTCCTTGACGGTCAAATCTTCGTAAAGGCTGAATTTTTGGGGCATATAGCCGATTTTGGAGCGAATCCGCTCGGCATCCCGACGCACATCAATGCCGCTGACAATCGCCTTGCCCGATGAGGGGCTCAACAGGCCGCACAGCATTTTAATGGTGGTGGACTTGCCGGAACCGTTTGGCCCCAGAAATCCGAAAATCTCACCCTTATCAATCCGCAAATTCAGGTGATCCACCGCGACTTTTTCGCCAAATGTCCGCACCAGATCTTCGGTGATGATGGCAGGTTCGGTTGCGATACGGGGGGAAACTGTTTCAAGTGTTGACATATTGCTGATTGCTATGGCCCTTTCTTCCCCCTGCCTGCCCTATTTGGCAAAGAAAATATCCACCTTCATACCGGGATACAAGCTCTTTTGCCCGGTTACATCCTTGTCGGCGATATTAACCTTGACCCGGAAGGTTTGCTCTTCGGTACTACTATCACCGCCGCTGTTGGGAATGAATTCGCTCTTGGGGTTAATCAAGGCCACCTTGCCTTGAAATTCACTCTTCTGATCGCTGCGAGGCTTAATGGTAACCACATCACCGGGCTGCAGAGACATGGACAACAACTTGGATTCCGGCACGAAGATATCCGTCCACAAGTGGGAATAGTCGATAATGGTGATGACCGAACGGCCCGGCGCCACCAATTCGCCTTGGGTTACGCCCACCACGCTGACATAACCGGGAAACGGGGCTTTAATACGCACTTCGGCCAGTTGCGCTTCCAATGCTTGCAGCGCGCTACGGGCTTTTTCCACATTCGCGGAAGCGATACTGACTTCCTCCGGGCGGGCACCCCTTAAAACCTGGTTGTATTGGGCTTTTGCGGCGGACAATTGAGCGCCGGCCACATTCTTTTCCTCCGGGCGACCGCCGGATTTCATCATGTTCAGCGCGGCACGGGCGGCATCGACATTACTGTTGGCGGTTGCCAGCGTACCTTGAAGAGCATCGTACTTCTGCTTAGAGATAATTCCTTCATCCAGCATGACTTTGGCGTTTTCAGCAGCCTGATGGGCTTGCTTTGCCTGAGTCTCGGCGGCCTGCAAGCGGCTTTGGCCCTGGGCAATCTCTTCGGGACGAGCGCCGTTGGACACCATTTTCAAGCGTTCCTGGGCCTGCTTTACGGCAGCGCCGGCTTGGCGAACCTGCCCGATATCCGCGCCCTTGCTCATCATCCGCTCTTGGGCAATCGCCTGGCTCAAAGTTGCCTTGGCATCGGCTATTTTGGCCTGCAGGTCGGTATCATCAAAGACAATCAACAGATCACCCGGCTTGACCACTTGCCCTTCCTGCACCAGAACCTGCTTTACCCGTCCGCCGAAACGGGAGCCATTTCGGATCTCCTTGGCCTGCACTTCGCCGGAGAGTTTCAGGGTACTCTTGGAAGGCCACCACTGGGCCGATGATACCACGCCGGCAATTAAAAGAACCAGCACTACAAGGCTTAAGAGCAATTTAAAGGGTTTTGGTTTACGCATGAGGGACTTTTTCATAATTGGGTGTTTGAAGATTATACCGGAACGGCAACCGAAAGGGACAGCCCTTTGGAACAGTTCCTGTTCAATTGCGGTTTGGTTTCCTGTGAAGCATCATCATAACCGGCTCAAGCCGCCACATTCGGCTCAGCAGCCTTTATTACAAAGTTGATTTGATAGATTATACCCTATTCCAGGTGGTTGTTATCGCGCAGGTAATCCCGAACCTGATTCAACGACGCCTGGACAATGCGGGTAATCCTCGAACTGGAAAGGCCCACCATGGCCGCAATATCCTTCACCTGCATATTGCGGTAGAAGCGATATTCCATAATGGTGCGGTCTTTGGGCGGCAAACTTTCAATGGCTTTTTTAATGGCCCGCCCCAATTCCACGATTTCCAGACTTTCCTCCGGCGTGGCGGAGCCGTCGCTGATGAAATCGTAAGGGGCGTCGCCATCCGTTCCTTCCTGAATGCTCTCAATGGAAAGAATGGTTTCATAAATCGCTTCGCGAACCGTCTCGGCGGTTGGCGCATTTTCACCCGTGCCGTTGGCAGGGCGGCCTTCTACGGGAGGCGTATCCTCGTCCTCGTCCTCGGGGCCTTTGGCATGCTTAAGGGTGTACCATTTGTACCGTGAACGCAGCTCGTTCCGAATAGCCCAGCGAGTGGCCGTGGCCATGTACGAGGTGTTCAGCTTGTCAATCTCTTCTTCAGTCTTATTCTTCAACAGCGCCTGGATGGCAATGGCGCCGATGCTCACCAATTCTTCGTAATCCACCATGTGGGAGGGAATACGGCGGTATTCCACCTTCGCCACCCGCTCCACCAATGGCAGATACTTGGTAATGTTGACTTTGCCAGGTATTTTCTTGTTCGGTGATGTCACGTTATCTCAATCCAGCGCTTGCTAATTCTGTCCGATCATTAAGGTCTGGTATCAGTTCCCGGTAAGGGAGGGGCTTTGCCTTTCAGTCGCCATGCGAACATCAGAATCTCGGCCACAGCTTGATAGAGGTCGGGTGGAATCTCTTGGTCGATTTCCACAAGGCGGAACAGCGCTCTTGCGACTACCGGGTTTTCCACCACCGGAACTCCATGCTGGGCGGCTATCTCCTTGATTCGCTCCGCAAACAGTTCGGTGCCTTTGGCAACCACTCTGGGCGCTTCCATTACATCAGCATTATACTTTAACGCAACAGCAATGTGTATCGGATTGGTCGTAACTACATCAGCCGTAGGAACCGCCTCTAACATACTCTGCTGTAACATCTGCATGCGACGCTGCCGGATGGCATGTTTCACCATCGGATCGCCTTCCGTGTTTTTGAATTCGTCTTTCAATTCCTTGAAAGACATTTTCTGGTCCTGCATATACTTCCACCGCTGGAACAAAAAGTCCGCCATGCCGATGGCCAGGAACGCCCCGCCCGCGTAAAAGATGAACTGCATGACCACTTCGCCCAGGACACCCAGGATGGAGAAAATATTCTCGGTTCCACCGATGGCCAGGAAATGCCCCATATACTTTTCGAACACAATCCAGGCCATATAGCCCAGTATCAAAACCTTGATAATGTTCTTAACCAGCTCAACCAGCGTCCGTTGGGAAAAAATATTCTGAAAGCCCTTCACGGGGTTCAGTTTATCGAACTTCGGCGATACCGCCTTGGTGGCAAAAATAGGCCCCACCTGAAAAAAATCGCCGGCAATGCCCAGCAGGGCGGCCACCAGAATAAACGGACCAATTAAAAACACCAGGGACTTCAGCGTAATCAGCAGCAGGTACTGCCAACCGATTTCCTCGATGCTTTTATAGGGAATCTGCTCAAACACCAGAATGAACAGCGTTTCGACTTCCTTCCAGATAAACGGGGCCATGCCGAAGACCATCATGAACATGGCCATCAGAAAGACGGCCGTGGACAAATCCTTGCTTTTAAAGACCTGTCCTTCTTCCTTGGCTCTTTTCAGTTTCTGGGCGGATGCCTCAAACTGTTTATTCTCATCGGCCAACGCCGAACGTCCTTATGCTTGCTTGGGCGTTCTTTAGGGATTACCGCCTCGGGCTTACACCACCCGATGACGCCTGTGGGATTGATCCTGCAATGCAGAATTATTGAGAGCCTCACACTCTATTATAACCCCTTCCGCCCTGACTGCACAAAGGCTCAGCCATATCACCGCCTCCCCAAATGCTTAA
>JAJQJM010000082.1 GCA_021323475.1 Vampirovibrio sp. | reverse complement strand
CACAATTCCAATTTATTTCCGGAAAAAATCTTCCAGAGCGGCAAAACCATGGAAGAACGCCATAAGGAAGCCACCCAATCCAATCTGTTTACCATGGCCAACGCGGGTTATTTAGCCGCAGGCGCCGGAGCCGGGGCCCTGCTGCTGATGGGCGTGATGGCCAATAACCGCAGACGACGACGCTTGCCCAATATTTTTTAAGTCGCTCCCGTCATTTATTTGTAACACCACAACAAACTGTTACTCATCATTTAGCGACACTTCAATGACACTCCTATAATCAGGACATTCCCAAGCATAAGGAGGTCGCCCATGAACAAACAGTTGATGTACAGTTTAGTATTCATTCCACTGAGTCTAACTTCGGTTGCGTTTGCAGACGGCAGCGCACCCTGGAATGACTCCAGCCCGGCGGAATACAGCGCGGCAGGCGCCCTTTCAATCGGCGTAGGCGCGTTGCAAACCATCGCCACCCCGGTTAAATTGACCGGCCAGATTCTGGACAGCCAAAACCCGGTGGACGCTTCCGGCAGGGCCGTGAACAATCTGGCGGAAGGGCTTTCCCTGACCGGCGCAGGCGTGGTGTTTCTGGTGGAAGGCACCGGCAAAGGGCTCAGCGAACTAACCACCGAGACCATTAAAACCACCGGCACCTTAGTTGGCACCACGGTGGAAACGATTAATGACCACATTCCCCGGGTCACCATTACGTTCAACCACGACGATCAACCGGCCCGTAAAACCATCCCGCTGGTCGTGCGGCCCCAATACGTGGAAATGAATGAAAAAGTGGAGGCCCAGCCATGTCAGTAATCGCCAAGGCCCGCACCGTTATAACCCAGGCAGGTCAAGCGCTGGCGGTAACACTCACCCTGGTATCGGCCCTGCAAATCGCCTCGCCCGGCTTTGCGGAGAACCCCCATTCCGAAGCCACCGCGCCCAAGCTGACGGCCGCCCAGGCAACCACGCAAGCCACGGCGCCTCTGCCGGCCTTGGAAGAACGGGTCAAAATCGATGAGCAAAAATTGCAAATCGCTAAAGATCTCACCGACTGGCTGAACCGCACCCTGCAACAGGAAAAAGCGCTGGTGGCCGTAGTGGGCCGCAACGGCAGCGCCCAAACCCGCAAGCAGGATAAAACCGGTATGGGCCATGCGGGCCTGGCCGTCTACGATCCACGGGCCCAAAGCTGGATTGTTTACAATCTGCTGAACGACACGCATGGCAAAACGCCTCAGGGCAGCATTTGGCGAACCGCACCGCTGGACTTCTTTTACGGGCAAAAGGGCTATGACAAGGACGCGTTGATTCTCATTCCCGATGAAACCACCCAGCAGCGAATTTATGAAAGTATTTTGAACGGCAACTACAAAAAGCTGTATTTTACGCGGGATTATAATTTGCTCTCCGCGCCGGACACCAAGCGTAGCCTGAACTGCAACAAATGGTTATTGCTGAACGTGGTGGCCGCCCGCATCGACAATTACAATGTGGATGCCGCCCTGAAGGCGATTCACACCGGCTTTGAAGCGGCCAATATTCGCCTGAACCCGCTGGAACGACAGATAGCCCGCACCAAGCCCACCATTCTGTCCAATGAACTCCCGATGGTCGGCCCCATCCACACCGTTACCGTGGAAAGCCTCTACCGCTCGGATCTGTTCCCCACCAAGCGGTTCTACAGCGGGCGTCAACTGTAGCGGCCATGGCGGAGGCGGTAGACGCATCCAATCCTTATGAAAGGCAGGAAAGGCGGTCGCGTTGGTATGCGGCCGCCTTTCTGGTATGCTGATTTCAGTGAAAGGAGGATGCATCCGATGGGTTATGTTGAGGACTCCAAAGTCGAAAGTTTGAATCCAGTAGGGCTGAAGGGGATTGAATTCATTGAATTTACCACCCAGGACCCCGCTTACGTGGATCGCATCCTGAAAGGGTTTGGCTTTTCCAAGCTGATGAAGCACCGGGACAAAAACCTGTTCTATTACCGGCAGAACGATATCCAGGTGCTGGTCAACCATGCGGAAACCGGCTTTGAACGGGCCTTCGCGGAACAACATGGCCCTTCCATTTGCGCGATGGGCTGGCGGGTGAATAACGCCCAGCAAGCCTACGAAACTGCCGTCCAGCGCGGGGCAACCCCATTCATTCCCGGCAAAATCGGTAACTGCGATTTCAATATGCCCGCCATTTACGGCATCGGCGACAGCATTATCTATTTCGTGGATCAGTCCGAATCGCTGAAAGGCGACGCCACGGGCGACAATAAGGCCAGCTATCTGCAAAAGCAGGGCTTTGTGCCGTTGGAATCCCCGGAGTTGGTGGGGGAAAAAGGCTTCATCCGCGTGGATCACCTGACCAATAACGTGTACAAAGGCACCATGAGCTACTGGGCGGACTTCTACAAGAATATTTTCGACTTCCAGGAAGTGCGCTACTTCGACATCAAAGGTCAAAAGACGGGCCTAACCTCGTTTGCACTGCAATCCCCTTGCAAAACGTTCTCCATTCCCATTAACGAGGGCAACGAGTCCAAATCCCAAATTGAGGAATACCTGCGTGATTACCGGGGCGCGGGCGTACAGCACCTGGCTTTCCTGAGCGGCGATTTGCTGAATTCCGTGGAAAAGTTGCAGGGCAGCGGCATTGATACGCTGGATATTAATGAAAACTACTATCAGGAAGTCTTCCAGCGGGTGCCGAATGTAACTGAAGATCCCAAGCGCATTGAGCGCTTGCAGGTATTGGTAGACGGCGATGAGCACGGCTATCTGTTGCAGATTTTCACCAAAAACCTGTTTGGGCCGATTTTTATCGAGATGATTCAACGTAAAAACCATCAGGCATTCGGCGAAGGCAACTTCAAAGCCCTGTTTGAATCCATCGAGCGCGATCAGGAACGCCGGGGCGTCCTTTAATCATTTCAAACCAGCAGGAGCATTCCCGTTATGATGCCCGTAAAACCACAACCCGGCCATCATCCCTGGCTTGAATGGATCAAGCAGGTGCATGCCTTGGCGCGGTGGGGCCTGACCTACTCTAAAGACCCGTTCGACTTGGAACGTTACGAGGTGCTTCGGCAGCTTAGCGTGGACATGATGGCTGATTTTGCCAATCTGGATCAATCCCGCATAGAGGACCTGTTTGCCAACGAGGTAGGCTACGTAACGCCCAAGGTGGATATTCGCGGCGTGGTGTTTCAGGACGGCAAGCTGCTGATGGTACAGGAAAAATGGGACGGCAAGTGGACCATTCCCGGCGGCTGGGCGGATGTAGGGCTAAGCCCCGCCGAAGTGTCCGTGAAGGAGGTGCGGGAAGAGGCCGGGTTCGAGGTAAAGCCGGTCAAAATCCTGGCGATGCTGGATAAAAAGTTTTATCCGCACCCGGCATCGGCGTATCACATCTATAAAATCTTTATTCGCTGTGAAATAACCGGCGGAGAGGCAACTTTAGGGTTGGAATCCCAAGGTGTGGACTTTTTCGCGCCGGATCAACTGCCGGAACTCTCCAGCCACCGCATTACGCACGAGCAAATCGCCCTGCTGTTCGAGCATTACCATCACCCGGACCGGCCAACGGACTTTAATTAACGCTTATTTGCTGCCAAACAAGCCTTTAAAAAACGCCATGAAACCGCCTTCGCCCGACTGGTCAGCTTCCAATAGGATTTGCTGACGGGTGGGCTGTGGGTGCCCATGCACCTGGGGTTCAGTCATTCCCGCCTCATACGCCTGCTTTTGGATGGAATGATAAGCCCAGGCCAGCGATTCCGTTTTGCCCTTTTCAAAGCGCAGCTTGGCTTTTTCAATGGGGTAAATCGCCTCGATGGGGCCGATATTATTGATTTCGGGCTTGCCGTCCGGGTTCCAATGGCCACCCAGATTGCGAATGATCACCTCGCCCAGATAGCAACCGATGCCCTGCAGCAACGTTTCCGCCACAAATTTGGAGCCGGGCGGATCAAAATGCTCGCTGACAAACTGCTCCAAGCGCTGCAAGCTCTCCACGGTATAATCCAAACGAACCTGAGGGGCCATTTCGTCCATTGTGGACAGAAACGCGCCAGCCTCTTGCTGGAAACTGGACTGCTGTTCCGGATTCACGGACGCCATACCTTGTACCACTCCTATCGGAAATTTCTCCGGGGATCATCTTGATATTTTTTATTATACAAACCAGTCGGAGAAGGGGCATCCCCTCAAAGAGTGGAACCTGACCAATTTCTGAAATACAAGAGAAATCGTTATAACATCTGACGCCTGAAAATCAAAACAGGCTGCCCTCTTTCCAGCAAAATTTATTTAAAAGCCAACGGACAGCCCGGAAAGTGGGCTGCCCGTTGCAGAATTGATAGAGCTGAAGCCTAGTACAGGAAACCGTCTTGTTCCATACGGTCGATTACCGCTTCCAGCTCATGCTTGGGGTTTACCAGGGAGAGGCGTACAAAGCCTTCACCGGTTTTCCCGAACGCGGTACCGGGCACCAGCACCACACCGGACTTCTCCAGCACATCGGACGCGAATTTCTCGCAAGAACTGTAATTGCGCGGAATCGGCAACCACAGGTAGAAGGTGGCCTTGGGCGGGTTCAATTGCTCAATGGGCCAGCCCAACCGTTTGAAGCCGGCCAGCATCACTTTCTGGTTCTCGGCGTATATTTTGTTGTTCTCGCGGATGTACTCATCGCACTCCGGGCTGGTCAGGGCAAAGGCCGCCGCCTTTTGAATGGCGCGGAAAATACCGCTGTCCATGGTGCCTTTCATCTTGGCCAGGATGCCCACGGCGTCCGTATTACCCACCGCAAAGCCGATCCGCCAGCCGGTCATGGCGTAAGGCTTGCTCATGCTGTGGAATTCAATCGCCAAATCCTTGGCGCCCGGTACTTCCAGAATGCTATGAGGCGCTTCCTGGCCGTCAAAGTACATTTCAGAGTAGGCAATATCGCTAATCAGCAGAATTTTGTGGCGACGGGCGAAATTCACCACTTTTTCGTAGTATTCCATCGGCGCGGTGGCCCCAATGGGATTGCTGGGGTAGTTGATAATCACCGCTTTGATGCGGTCCGGGTCGTAGCCGTCTTTTTTCAGGCTTTCCACGGCGGCGTCCATATCCGGCAGGTAATTGTTTTCCAGGTTCAGCGGGGTGGGGTAGCTTAAGCCGCCGGCCACTTCAATGGCATCCACGTAAGAGGCGTAACCCGGATCCGGGGTCAGGATGATATCCCGTTCTTTTTTATCCATGCGGGGGGTGATGATGGCCCGAAACATGTTGGCCAGACCCTCTTTGGAGCCCAGTAGGGAGGTCACTTCGGTGGTCGGGTTCACATCCACGCCGAAGCGGCTTTTCATGCGCTGGGCAACCGCCTCCAGAAAGAACTTCTCGCCCTTTGGGACGGAATAGGTATGAATCGCAGGCTCGGACAGGGTTTTGATAAAATAGTCCAGAACCACCTTGGGCGGCTCCACGGTGGGGGCGCCAATGCTCATTTTAATGGGTGCGCGACCCTTCTTCTCCAACTCCGGCGTCAATTCGGTGACACGGGCGGCGATGCGGAACATGATATAGGTTTCCATGTTCGCGCAGTAATCCGAATACAGGCTTTTAATGTTGATGTCAGCGGATTTCGCTTCGGAGAGGGTGGTCATGTCCGGCATTTCCTTCTGCTGTTTTGTTACAGGCTACAATGGCGCTTGGGGACGAGCTTGCTACGAGAGCGCATTCAAGCTCCCTCTATATACCATAAAAAAAGCCCGGCCTGTGCGCTAACGCCAGTGAACCGCCGGGATATTCCGAACACGAAGTATCCGTTCGAAACAGCCCGGATGTAACAAAAGTGAAACAAATGCCTACGAAATGATTAGTGTGACCCGACCAATGGGAATTACACCCATGTCAATCGGTTCGGACTACTTTCTCTTCTTCTTTCCTTCCTTTTTCTTACTAACCTAAGAAGCCGCAGGGACTGCGGTTTTTTTCTTTTTTTACCTCAATTCCAGCAGCCTTCCCCTTAAGGAAGGCGCTTGTGAATTATACGGTCGTGCTACCGCCGCCAATCACCCGAATCAGGAACACGGCAATGGCCACTACCAGCAGAATATGGATAAAGCCGCCCATGGTGTAATTAGACACCATACCCAGCAGCCACAACACGAGCAAAATCGTAAAAATGGTCCAAAGCATCGTTAAGTCCTCACTTCCCTGTTAACTTCCCCTAACTATGCGGTAAAGAGCAGGTCCATAGGGCCTATGCTCACTCCCCTAAAGGCCATTTTAGCGGGAATCCCGACTTTTCATAATCCCCATTGGAGGGGGCCCAACTGTTTAAAGTTTACCGCCCGCTTATAACCCTGAACGCCAACCGGTCAGCCCACTTTAGCTGGCCGATGGAGCTTTCCTGAGGGTAATGCTCGGCTCTTGCAAATAGAGTGGGCGTACTGCCTGCCAGCCGGTCACAAACCGATCGTGATAACGCTTAATCAAGGCCAGCATAGGAGCCGGGCTGAAAAAGTCATCCGGTATCCAATCCACTCCAGTTTCCGGAAAGAAGGCGTTTAAGGTGGGTGAAACCAGGGCGACTGTGTCCGGCTCAATGGCTTGCCCTTCCGGCTTCAGAGTGATTAAAGCAGGAGGAACCTCGTAAACCGGCCCTGCTTCATCGAAGGAAACGCGCGCATGGTAAGCCCGTCCACGCAGGGCATCGATATACACGGAAACCGGTTGAGTATAACCATAGGCCAGCAGCTCGAATGGATTGAACCCATGCACCGGCAGGTTTAAAAACTGGGCCATGGTGCGAACCGTGATAATGCCGGTGCGGATTCCGGTAAAGCTGCCCGGCCCGTGATTCACCGCCAGGGCGGCCAAATTGCTGACTGACAAGTCCGCTTCCTGCAACATATCCTGAATGGCGGGAATAATCAGCGCCGAATGGTACCGATGGGATTCACACGCTACATTGCGCTGGGCCACAAATTGGCCCTGATGGGATACGGCCAGCATCAGGCGACTGGTGGCGGTATCCAGGTATAGAATGGTTCCCTCGGCAGGGCTCATGGGGAACCCTCCATCAAGCTATCCAAGGGGCGGTTGGCGGCCACGCGAATCAGCCGGCTTTCATCAACCCCGTACTCAATTTGAATAGAAAACGTCAGGGCCGGTTCCAGAAACGGCCCATAGCAGGCCCATTCCACCAATATCAACGCCCGACCCTCGTCAATCACCGCAAACAGCTCATCTGCCAGGGAACCCGCCCGTTCTTCGCCCAGGCGGTACAGATCCACATGCACGATGGGACAGCACCCGCTGTGGTATTCGTTCATCAACACAAACGTGGGGCTGGCAACCGGCTCGGTTACACCCAGCGCATGGCCTAACTTTTGGGTAAGCGTGGTTTTACCGGCCCCTAAATTACCGTCCAGGGCCACCACGTCTCCGGGGCGCAGCAGGGAAGCCAGCCGCTCCGCAAACCGGGACAGCGCTTCAAGAGAATCAATATGAATTTGGGACTGATACGTGAGGGAAGACATGGTTTTTTCTTGGTACAGGACGCTATGGATATGGTAACCTTAATACCAATTCGCAATCAAACATAAATCCTGCTTGATTGCCGGTCATGGGCCGGGTAAGCTATTTCCCTCACACGAAAATGCACCGGTCGCAACTACCATATTTAGCTTGAGAGTACACCCCCGCCGCTCCAGCATACTTTTTACAGGTTGCTGAACGGCACGATATCAGTAAATAGGGAACAGACACCGACAATGATTTCCAGCAACGATTTTAAAACCGGCTTAACCATCATGATCGACAGCAACCTGTGGCAGATTGTCGAATTCTTGCATGTAAAACCCGGAAAAGGTGCTGCCTTCGTGCGCAGCAAGCTCCGCAACGTGGAAACCGGTCAGGTACTGGAAAAAACGTTTCGCGCCGGTGAAAAAGTGGAAACCGCCCACCTGGAAAAGAACGAAATGCAGTTCTTGTTCACCGACGGCAACGATTACACCTTCATGAACACCTCCACCTTCGATCAGGTGGCCATTCCCAAGGCCAGCATCGGTGACGGCGTGAAATACCTGAAAGAACAGATGAACGTGCACGTGCTGTTCCACGGTTCCAAGATTATCGGCGTGGATATTCCGGCCCATGTGGAGCTGAAAGTGGTTGACACCCCGCCCGCCGAAAAAGGCAACACCGCGCAAGGCGGCACCAAGCCCGCCACCCTGGAAACCGGCGCCGTGGTCAACGTGCCCTTCTTCGTGGAAGTCGGAACCACCATCCGCGTGGACACCCGCAACAATCAATACCTGGATAGAGTATAGTCTTGTTTCGGCGGTAATCAGTTATGGACATTAATACCGATAAAATCAAGGAATTGGCCGATCTCGCCATTGAAAAGCAACTGGCCGAGCTGATTGTGCAGGATGGCGACAAAAGCGTCACCATCAAACTGCCCGGCTACAGCCTGCCTCATATGATTCATCAGGCGCCTCCGCAGCAGGTGGTCTATACGCCGCCCGCGCCCGCCCCGATTGCCGAGCTGCCCCCGGTTTCCTCGCACACCGTACCGGCAGAGGCCGTTAAGTCGGCGGCCGACGATCGGTTGCATAAAATCACGTCCCCCATGGTGGGCACATTCTACTCGGCTCCCTCGCCGGATTCCCCTCCGTTCGTCAATGTGGGTCAAGGCATCTCCAAAGGACAGGCCGTCTGCATTATTGAGGCCATGAAGATGATGAACGAGCTGGAAGCTGAAGTCAGTGGCAAAGTTACGCGGGTGCTAGTGGAAAACGGCCAACCCGTGGAGTTCGGTCAGGTGCTGATGCTGGTAGAGCCTTCCTAGCATCTTAACTGATGCCGGACGTGGGCAATTCAAGGCTCAGACCCGTCTTACTATATCCAGAAGCCATCACTCTATAAGGAACGATACCGCATGTTCAAGAAAGTGCTCGTTGCAAACCGTGGCGAAATTGCGCTTCGCATTATTCGTGCCTGCCATGAACTGGGCATCAAAACCGTTGCCATTTATTCCCAGGCGGATGAAGACAGCCTGCATGTGCAGTTAGCCGATGAAGCCTACTGCGTGGGCCCGGCCCAATCCGCAAAGAGTTACCTGAACGTGGCCAACATTATGAGCGTGGCCCTGATGTCCGGCGCGGACGCCATTCACCCCGGTTACGGCTTTTTGGCGGAAAATGCCTCCTTCGCGGAAATTTGCGCCGATCACCAGATTAAATTCATCGGGCCGTCCGCCCACATGATTCGCATTATGGGCGACAAGGCCACCGCCAAGAAAACCATGGCGGATGTTGGCGTTCCGGTGGTCCCCGGTTTGGACGGAACCACGGCGGATGCCGGTCTGGTAAAGGGTTGGGCCAAGCATGCCGGTTATCCCATCATCATTAAGGCCACAGCCGGTGGCGGCGGAAAAGGGATGCGACTGGTCACTGCCGAAGAGGAAGTGGAAACCCAGTTGGAAATGGCCCGATCCGAAGCCAAAGCCGCCTTCGGTAACGATGAAGTGTATATTGAAAAGTACATTACCAATCCCCGCCACGTGGAATTCCAGGTGTTGGCCGATCAGTACGGCAACGTGGTGCATCTGGGCGAGCGGGATTGCTCCATTCAGCGCCGCCACCAGAAACTGCTGGAAGAAGCGCCCAGCCCGGTAGTCACCAGCGAAATCCGTGAGCGCATCGGCAATATCATCCTTAAGGCCATCCGCAAGATTGGCTATGAGGGCGTAGGCACCATTGAGCTGCTGTGCGACGACAAACTGAACTTCTACTTTATGGAAATGAACACCCGGATTCAGGTAGAGCACCCGGTTACCGAGCTGATTACCGGCATTGATTTGATTAAGGAACAGATTCGGGTGGCCGCCGGCATCCCGTTAAACATTACGCAGGATGACGTGCAATTCCGCGGCCATGCCATTGAATGCCGCATCAACGCGGAAGATCCGGACAAGAACTTCATGCCCTGCCCCGGCTCCATTGATGGCTATGTCACGCCGGGCGGCCCCGGCATCCGGGTGGACAGCCATGCGTATCCGGGTTACAAGATTCCGCCGTACTACGATTCGTTGGTATCCAAGCTGATCGTGTGGGGCGCGGACCGCGACGAGGCCATTGCCCGGATGAAGCGCGCATTGAACGAATACGCAGTGACCGGCATTAAAACCACCATTCCGTTCCACCAAAGGCTGATGGATAACGCGGCTTTTGTGGAAGGCAAAGAGGTTTACACCGACTTTATTGTGCGTCACGCCCTGGCGTAGCGAGCCTCAAGCCAAGCTGAACTTTCTGCAAACGCCAGCCCAAATCAGGACTGGCGTTTGTGCATTTCAACGAACTGTTATAAGACTCAGAGCCATGAAGCCGAACATTTTTTATAATCAGGGTATGGCACGAGACAGGGGGCCCATCCATGTCCTTGGAACTAAAGCACTATATAAAAGAAGCGCTGGGAAAGGGCGCGGACCGGGAAGCGCTCACCCGAACGCTGAGCCGCTCCGGCTGGTCGGATGCGGTCATCCAGAAAACGCTGGACCAGTTTGTGGGGGTGGATGCCTTCGGGGTTCCCATTCCGGCCCCGCGTATGCAGGCACACCAGATTGCGCGGGATTTGTTCATTTACCTGCTGGTCCTGGTCACGCTCGGTATGAGTGCGTTCGCCTTGGGCGGCCTGCTGTTTGACCTGATTAACCAGTACCTGCCGGACCCGGCCAGCCAGTATTGGGGTCGAAATATCAACTGGGCCATTGCGCAATTGATTGTGGCGTTTCCAGTATTCACCCTGTTGACCCGCCTGGTTCAACGGGATGTGGACCGGCACCCGGAAAAGCGGGAATCCCTGATCCGCAAACTGCTGATTTACTTTATTTTGACGCTCACGGCCATTGTGGGCCTGGGTGATTTAATCAGCACCCTGACCACATTTTTGCAGGGGGAACTTACCTTGCGCTTTACGGCAAAAGCCTTGGTGGTATTGGGCATCTCTCTGCTGGTGTTTGTGTACTACCTGTTTGAAATGCGGCGGGATGACAGCCTCGTCAGGCGGGATGACGCAGTTCAGGAGGAGGCGGCATGACGACACGTCCAGGTTCAAGCCGGCTGCCCTTGGCCTTATGGTGGATTGCCTGCATGGCCGTAGCAGGCGCCATCGTTGCGGGGCTGATCACCACCGGCGGGCCCCAAGCCGAACGGATGAGACGAATGGATTCCGAGCGCACGTTTGATCTGGAACAGCTTCAGGCGGCCATTGCCAGCCATTACCTGACTCACCGGCAGCTCCCCAACTCATTGGCATCCGTAACGGTGGCCGAAGACAGCCGACGGGACCCGGCAACCCAACAGCCCTACGGTTACCGGAAACTGAATGCGTCTGGATTTCAGCTTTGCGCCACCTTCGAGTTGGACAGTCAGCATCTGGACAGGCAGCGCTATCCGCAATCGTACCGGGCTTATGAGGCACCCTCGATGCAGTTCAGCAGTCACCCGAAAGGGCGCCATTGCTTCCGTTTGGAAAAAACCGCGAATGCAGGCCCAACGGATGCCGCCATTGAGTTTGCGATACGGTAGCGAAACCGGCTTCTTTCCGGCAGCAGGCGGCATATACCGGTAACATCCGATCGAGCGAAACTGTTACATCATGATTGGCAATTTCAGCCAATTTCCTGTTTTTATTAGATTAAGAACAAATCATATAGGGTTGACTACAATGCTTTGAATAAAAGCGGGACACCCCTATTTGGATCGAGAGAGAAAACCACCTACTAGCACTTCTAGAATAACCCGGGCTTCCTGATGGTTTGCGTGTATACCGGCGGGCAGGCATCGGCATAGGTTTATTGTGAGATTTGGAGATATTTAGAGATTCAAACAGCATCTGTTTTTGAAAGGCGAACAGGCTAGGCGTTAGTCACATTGCGCCAGGCCAACACCCCGACTTTGTCGCGCATGCGGCAGTCAATTTCAGTCAGACGGATTTATCTTTTCTGTACCTTAATGCTATGCGTACATGGCCTTGCTGGGAAACTGGCGGGCCATTTTTTTATGTTGACAATGGGCACAAAACAAGGCTTGCAGCGTCCTGAATAATACCGACTGAAATGGTACGGCTGGAAATGGGGCGCTCCCCGTACAAACAGGGGCAATCAGACACGCCGCTTGAAAAAGCGCGGCAGCAGGAGCATGATTACTATATGTCCAAATCCTTTACGCTGGAAGCGAATTATAAACCGTCGGGCGATCAGCCCCAGGCCATTGATATATTGGTGGATGGCCTTAACCGTGGGCATGGATCCCAGACATTGCTGGGTGTGACCGGCTCTGGCAAAACGTTTACCATGGCCAACGTGATTGAGCGGGTGCAGCGTCCCACGCTGGTGATTTCCCACAACAAAACCCTGGCCGCGCAGCTTTATAACGAATTGCGGGAATTTTTTCCCAACAACGCGGTGGAATATTTCATCAGTTATTACGACTACTATCAGCCGGAAGCCTACATTCCCCGCACGGACACATACATTGAAAAAACCGCCAGCATCAACGAGGAAATCGACCGGCTGCGACACTCCACCACCCGAAGCCTGTTTGAGCGGCGGGATGTCATCGTGGTGTCCAGCGTCAGTTGTATTTACGGTTTGGGTTTACCGGACAATTACTTCAAGGCCGCCATCCGCCTGAAACTGGGCGGAGAGGTCGATCGGGAAAACCTGCTGCTGAACCTGATTCGCAACCAGTACCAGCGCAACGATTTAGATTTAAAGCGGGCCTGCTTCCGGGCGCGCGGCGATATCATCGAGATTCACCCGGCGCACGAAGAACGCATCATTCGCCTGGAACTGTTCGGCGATGAACTGGAGCGCATCAGCGTGGTGGAGCCGGAGACCGGCGAAATTCTGGACATGCCGGAAGACGTGGTGATTTACCCGGCCATTCACTACGTGGCCAACCGGGATGATGTGGAACGGGCCAGCCGCCAAATCCAGTTTGAGCTGGATGAGCGTCTGCGGCAGCTTTACGACATGGGCAAGGCATTGGAAGCCCAGCGCCTGGAACAGCGCACCATGCGCGATTTGGAAATGATCCGCGAAGTGGGCTATTGCAACGGCATTGAGAACTATAGCCGGATTTTTGAGGATCGCCCACCGGGCACCCCGCCCAAAACCCTGCTGGATTATTTCCCCAAGGACTTTTTACTGGTGGTGGACGAGTCCCACGTGACCATTCCGCAATTGCGGGGCATGTACCACGGCGACCGCGCCCGCAAGGAAACCCTGGTGGATTACGGTTTCCGGCTACCGGCGGCCAAAGACAACCGCCCGTTGAACTTCGAGGAATTCTGCGACCGGATTGGACAGCGCATTTATGTATCCGCCACCCCATCCAAGTACGAAGTGGCGCAATCCGAACAAATCGCCGAGCAAATCATTCGTCCCACGGGCCTGTTGGATCCGGTAGTGGAAGTGCGGCCCACCAAAAACCAGGTGGACGACTTATTGGAGGAAATCCGCAACCGGGCCGCCCGCAACGAGCGGGTGCTGATTACCACGCTCACCAAGCGCATGGCCGAGGACTTGACCGAGTACTTCGAAAGCCTGAACGTGCGGGTCCGCTACCTGCACAGTGAAATCAAGCCCATTGAACGGATGGAGATTATTCGTGACTTGCGGCTGGGTGATTTTGACGTGCTGATTGGGGTCAACCTGCTGCGGGAAGGTCTGGACATGCCGGAAGTGACGCTCGTCGTCATTATGGACGCCGACAAGGAAGGCTTCCTGCGATCGGAATCGAGCCTGATTCAGACCATTGGCCGGGCCGCCCGGAACGCGGCGGGCATGGTCATTCTGTACGCGGATAACATCACCGACAGCATGCGGAAGGCCATGGACGAGACCTCGCGGCGGCGGGAAAAGCAGATGGCCTACAACACGGAACACGGCATCGTGCCCAAGACCATTCAGAAGGATATTACTTACGGCCTGCTGGAGATTATCGGCAACATGGGCGATTCCGAAGACAGGGACGGCCGAAACGGGGCCTCCAAAAAATCCGCCCGTAAAATGCAGGATGACGTAAAATCGGTGCCGCCGGAGCAATTGCCGGCCCTCATCGCCGAGCTGGAAGCCGAAATGAAAGTGGCCGCCCGCATGCTGGAATTTGAAAAAGCCGCCCAACTGCGCGACCAGATGATGACCCTGAAAAAAGCCCTGGAAAAACAGAAAGTATAAGGAAAACGAAGGTACCGGGCTTACCAGCTAAACCAGGACGGATCCTGTCCCGGCGCGGGGTTCCAACAGCCGTCGGAATCGCAGGTATTGTCCAGCATGTTGTCTTCTGAAGTCACCCGGCCACTAATGTAGAGCCGAACCGACAGGCTTTTGCCGGATCCATTGGTGGTGCCGCTATACACCCCGTCCGGATCAATCTTGAAGCGGATGGCATTGGTGGTGGACGTGCCAGCAAAGCTGTACGGCGTTATTTGAACGGTGCCGCCATTGTGCATTCGCAGGCAGGGAGCGCTGGCATCGCAGGGCAAGG
>JAJQJM010000198.1 GCA_021323475.1 Vampirovibrio sp. | reverse complement strand
CTTACGACTGCCTCAACAATGGGTGATCTGACGCCATACATGAACTACGTGGCTGTAGACACAACCAGTTCTGTGGATGGCGTTCCCTCCGGCGCGGGCTCCATGGATTGCGCCAGTTATAGGTGTCTGAGGCTACATAGTGGCGCCTTGATGTTGTACTCCCCGATCACCAGCTTTGTTACAACCAGTGGTATTATTTTTGCCATCATAGACGCGGATGGTCGCCTGACCTCCCAGAATGACTCTTTGGGAATTGTCCTGTACTACAACGGCAAAATTACCGCGTATGGAGACTACTATAGCAACCCGGCTTATACACCCTCCTGGTTTACCTGGTAACGTTTCGTGGGTTTCATCTGCCGTAAACCGGCTTGAGAAATAGAGATTCCACTCCGTTGCAGGTTATGCCGGTTAGTCTGGGTTCTCGTCCGTGTAGCCCAATACAACATCTTTAGCCCGGGTTACATGAAAGCGGGTTAGCTGTTGTTGTATGGCGGGTGTAAACAGATCCGGCTCCTGGGCCTTTGCTGCTTCAGCGTCTGCTGGCAGGGATTTATACCGGGTGGCGCGTTGGAGAAGAATTTTGTCGGAAGGATCCTTTAAATACTTGCCCAAAAGACCGATCTCCGCTAATAACGCCAATGAACTTTTGAGCTGTTTTTGTAAATTTGCGTGTTCGGTTTGTGCTTGTTGACGTTGCTTTTCAAGCTTTCTCTCTTCTTTTTGCGCATCTTTTTTGGCGAGCAAATTTGCCAAAGCGAGCGTTGAAGCGTTCGCTTCGGGCGGGCTGGTATCCGTGGCCTTTGACGTGTGGGGACGTGGCGCGGGGGGTGATTTCTTGGCGGGTGTTGGGGAGGAGGCCGGGGGAATGGTTGGGTTTAAAGCAGATCCTGGGCCTCTGTATTCGAAACTATCAGCCTTCGGTTTCGCTTCGACTTGCTTTTCGGATTCCCGCTGCCTTAATTCTTCCTCCCAGGCTCTTCGTCTTGCCTGGGTTTCTTTATCTACTTTGCCTTTCCCTCCAAAGGCAAGCTGACGTGCGGGTTGATGCCGGTATTCTGAAATATATTTCATGGTGACGCTTCTCTTTGAACTCGTTTAAAAAGAATTTCTATACTGCATACTGCTAAAAGTGAATCGTGTCAATGTAGTGGCCACAATGAGACTTGGGTGTTGTTTTTTCAAAAAACGAGAGGGGGCTTCCGACAGTCGATTCATGACGCCAAGACGGTTAACTCGGCATTAAAATCAACTCCTGTGGCGTCATTAAGCGGTCTTTAGTATGATTATATTCGATGCTGCCACAATTTAACGGGGGAATAAGACGCCATGAGTAGCGATTATGTCACCATTTTTAGTCCGGTTCCATGGAACGAAGTGGGTATCTCCTTCTTTCAGGCGTTCGTTATTTACTGGGTCGTTCTGCTGGGCATGCGCATGGTGGGAAGACGCACGTTTGGCCAGATGGGGCCTCAGGAGATGATTCTGCTGTTAATCATATCCGAGGCCACGGATTTGGGCGTCACGCACGGAGATGCCGGCTTCTGGGGATCCGTGGCCAGTATTGCGGCCCTTTTGCTGACGGTGCTGCTGGTCGATAAAGTTTCCTGTCTGGAAAAACTGCTGGAAGGCAACGCCGTGACCCTGATGGAAAACGGCCGCTATAACCAGGAATTGCTGAAAAAACATCGCATTCAAATGGATGATCTGGAAAAAGTGAGTCGTAAATACGGGGTACCGTTGGAGGCGTTTGACTGTTTGATTCTGGAAGGGGACGGAGAGATATCCGGTGTGGTTAAGCGCGAGTATTTTACGGAGTGTGTTCCCAAATAGGCGCCTGCGGAAGGCGATGCAACAGGTTTTAGCATTAAGCTAAAAAAGATTGACGGCGCTTTCCATCCGGCTTTTTGAGGGTTGCTTATGGATTCCCGTTGGTTCGAGGTGGTGCGGGAGGCGAATAATGAATTTTGAACCCTTGTCCAGCTCGCTTTCCACCGCAATGCTTCCCCCATGCCGCTCCACGATGCGCCTGCATATGGCTAGGCCGATGCCGGTGCCCTCGTACGGGCTGGATTTGGGATGCAGACGGGCGAAGGGCTCAAAGATGCGCTCAGCCTGTTCCGGGGGGATGCCGATGCCGTTATCCTGGATTGAGAACTGGCAAAATCCCGCTGCGGAGCAGCTGGACTCAACCTGTATCACGGGCTCTTGTCCGTCCGGCTGATATTTAAGCGCGTTGCTAATCAGGTTTTGAAGCAGATGTTCCAATTGGGCCTCATCGGCAGTGATCGTTTCCGTGGAATGGATGATAACTTTGGCGTGTTTTTGCCGGATTTCCTGGTCAAGATTCGTTAAAACCCGGTACAGCACCTTGGAAAGCTCCACGGTTCGGAAAACCTGCTCCTCTTTGGAAATTTTGGAAAGAGCCAGCAAATCGCGAACCATGTTTTGGGCCGATTCTAGGGAGCGCTTCGAGCGATCGATGAGATCCAGTGTGGACGCATCCACTTTTCCTTTGGCGTTTTCATAAATCATATCGGAGAACAGCCGTACCTTCCGCAGCGGGGCCTGAAGGTCGTGGGAGGCAATGGCGGCGAACTGTTCCAAATCCCGGTTGCTTTCGGCCAGTTGCCGCTGACTTTCAACCAGGGCTTGCTCGGCTTGCTTGCGTTGACTGATATCCAACACGCAGGACACTCCTTTTTGCCATTGCCCTTTATAAAAGGCGGAGGCTACCAGAATATCGATCCGCTCTCCGTTCCTGGTGATTAATTGCTTTTCATAAGGCTCACAGCGGCCTAACGGGTGAGTGGTCATTTGCTCGTAATTCCGCATGTCCAGCTCCAGGAATTCCGGTGGCGTCAGTTCTATCCAGCTCACCTTGCCGAAGAGGACGTCTTCCTTGGTGTAATCCAGTAGCTCCAGAAACGCGTCGTTGGCCTCCGTAATCAGGCCGGTTTGTTTATCCCACTCAAAAATGCCCAGCATATTGGAATCAACCAGGGTTCTTAAGCGGGCTTCGCTTTGAACTAACTCTTCTTCCACCTGTTTGCGTTCGGTCATGTCCCGAATGATGCTGGCATAACCGTACAGGTTGCCCTCCCCGTCCCAGAGGGGCCTGATGACGACATTGGCCCAGAATTGAGAACCGTTTTTGCGTTTGCGCCATCCTTCCACTTCAAACCGTCCTTCCTGGGCAGCGACCGCAAGCTCGCGATCCAGCAGGCCGGAGTTCAACTCCACCTGGGTGAAAAAGGTGGAAAGGGGCTTCCCGATAATCTCATGGTCTTTATACCCTAAAAGCCTTTCAGCGCCCTGGTTCCAAATATTAATCACGCCTCTGGCATCTACCAGGTAAATCGCATAATCCTTCAGCCCCTCAATCAGCAGACGGAAGCGCTGTTCGCTTTCTTCCAGCGTGCGTCGTATCCGCTTCTCTTCGGCGTCAATTTCTGCCTGCCGTACCGCCACGCCAACCATCTGGCTGATCTCGTGCAATAAATTCAGTTCTGCATCGGTCCAGATATGAGGCTCAACACAACGATTCAATACGAGGCGGCCATAGTAACGTTCCCACTGTATCAGATCAAACCCTAGCGCGGCTTTGGGCTTGTACTTGTCCGCATAGGGCTGATAATACGGCGGAAAATCGGCCGGAGAATTATAGCGCACCAGCGCCACCGGATCGGAAACAGACTTCAGCGCATCGGTATGCCTGGGTAAATCCTCTATCCGCACTTCGTTTGCCGGGGGAATGTTGTATTGCACTAGCCGGGAGACCTGGTTGGTGTCGTTTTTATCGTAAAGCACCAGCAAACAACGCTCTGCCTGATAGGCCTCTCCGATTTGCCGTGTGAGGATGTGGAGCGCCTGACTAACATCCTCGGTATGGCTAATTGTTTCCAGAATGGTGCGTTTCAGCCGCTCCTGCTTGTAGGCGTGTTCCTGCAGACTCGTAAACAGTA
>JAJQJM010000197.1 GCA_021323475.1 Vampirovibrio sp. | reverse complement strand
GGTAAAGGTTTTTAAAGGCGGTGCACTGCCATTGCCGTAACCTGAACGGCCGGGGGGCGTTGCATCCTCCCGCTCGGGATCGTCTTCCGTGGCGATACCGAAGAACTTCAGGTAGAAATATTTGTTGGCGCCGGTGGTCGCTTTATAAATCGCCTTGTCAAAACTATCTTCGGCATAACCCGTGAATTGCGACTCCAGCGTTTCACCGGAATCGACGTCCACAATGCGGAACAGCAGGGTAACCGCCGCCCAGCTCTTGCCGTCCGGCTTGAAACCGGTGTCTTCCTTCAGGGTGGTCGGCAGTACAATTAAACCGTTGGCATTCAAGGTTTCCTTAACGGTTAAAATGTCCGCTTCGGTTGCATAGTGATATTTATGGAATGCGTTGAATCCCCGCTTGGGAACCGCGTCAATTTTTTTCTGCACTTCCAGGATTTTTTTATAAATTCCGGTGACTCCTTTTGCAGTTGAATTGGAGCTGGCCGTTGAGTTTTTCGTCGTCATAATGAATATTCACTCCTGTTTTGGTTGCCCTCTGGCGGGCTGCCCGGCTAGCTTGCCTGAGCATTCGCCAAAGGTACTTCTCGCAAGGTGGTAATTTCTTTGGTGGTAGCGTATTCCCGCAAATGATTGAACTTTTGCATCGACAGTCGTCCTTCGCTCACCAGTTCTTTCAGCTTGGTGGTGCTAACCCGGACAAATTTCGGCAGCAGCCGCATTTTGGATAATTCGGCAATCACCCGGCGATCGTAGACCTCGTGGTTGGCAACGGTCAGTTTGTAGCCAATCCCATGTTGAGTCGGAACGATATCGCCTTCATGCAATTGCTGCTTTAACTCGGCGTCAATTTGGGCGAGTTCCACTTCAAGCTCTTCTTTCAAGCGGCTCAATTCAAATTTGCGATCCGCCAAGGACGTTTGCGAATCAAATGCCGCAATTTCCTGCGTCGTCATTGTAATTACAGGTTCCTGTGGTGTAATCACAGACTCCTCTGACAGCCCGGCTTGTTGCTTAATGGGCTGAAATGGCTTAATTCTGCGAATATTGTTCTGTGTCATGTTGAATGATTCCTTTTTTAAATCTGGCCTTTTCAAAATCTTGAATTTGTTCAGCCTATCCGGATTGGGAACCGATACGCTGATGGGGTTAAGAGATCTTTTTAATCACGGAAACTATCGTTTTCGCTTCCGGCACAGGCTCGCCCACTTCGCCTGGGGCTGCCGCACGGGTCGTTGCAGAAACCAGACAGGCTTTCGCCTTTTCAACCAGACCTTGTGTTTCGGCAATTGCAAGCTCCGCATTGCGAATGGCATCGTTGGCTTCCTGAATCCAGCGTTTTTGCTCGCTCTCCGCAATATAGTCAGCCAGGGCATCCCGCAGTTCAACCGGGCCATAGCCATCAGCGGGCGGCTTTAATATTCCGCGCAGAATCAGGCCAAGCTGGTTATAGCCGCTGCCAAGGCAAGCGCGACATTCAACCAGGTCGTATCCGCTTTCCTGGTTCAGCACGATCACTTCGCCTGTTCCTTCGCAATCGTCGCAATCGACGTGCTCCATCGTGGTTTGCTGGCTGAGAATATCAATAATTTTGACTGGGTTTGCCATGATTCTTCTAATCCCATTGATTCAGGTCATTACCATTGATTCAGGTGACTAACGTACCCGACCGCATGGTCGAGTTTGGTGACGAAATCTTCTTCTTTCCTCTGGACTTCAATACTGCCTGTGACCGGGCTTCGCTCGATTGAGTCAATCGATGTTTGGATAGAACCCCAAGCCTTGACGGTGATGACAGATTTGCTGTTGCCGTTTATTCCGCTGCCTACTGCGGGAAACGGCCCATCCAACCCTCTTGTCTTGCCTGTAGATATATAGTCGAAGAGGCAGGGTAAAAGTTCCCCAAAATAGAAAAAATTTTCGATATTTTTGGCCGATTGATTCATCCGGGTGAATGACCTTGTAAACTCCGTTTTTCCAGCCTTCCAATCCTGTTAAACATCATGACTACTACTAAGAAGACAAGCCATTTACGGAGATGCTTTCCCAGTAGGCTGCATTGGAAAGCCAACTAATAGGATTCTGTTAAGTTATATATCTGTAATACCCGTCGATTTGACTGAGGGAGGCAAACCAGATCTGTTAGCCGTTTTTATATAAGTAATATTGAGAGGATGAGTACACCTAGGACTCTAAAGATATGAGGTTTATCCAGCATGCTCGATCACCGCTGCCATCGTGAAATATTTCAAAAGCAGGGTCAGGTTTTAGTGCAAGGCTTCATCCCCAAGGATGTGGCCAGATTTCTGTTTGAATACTTGCGGTTTTCCACCCATGCTCACCTGTTGTCCGGCCAGCTGGGAGGCGGGGACGATACCCAGGTGCCCGGCTCTTTCGGAGCCCGCTACGGCGATATGGTGTTCGATGTGCTGCTGAAACTATGCAGGCAAAAAATGGAAGCGATTACCGGCCTGGATTTATACCCGACCTACACCTATTGCAGGCTTTATAAACAAGGAAATATCCTTCATAGACATACCGACAAGCCCCAAAGCGAATTTGGCGTCAGCATCAAGCTATCCGACACCGGCGATTACAATTGGCCCTTATGGGTGGCTGGAAACGGCTATGCGCTTGAGGACGGTGATGCGGTTATCTACCGTGGCAGCGAACTTGAGCATTGGCGAGACGTGTGCGAAGGTTCCGAAGAATACAGAATGGGTCAGGTCTTTTTGTTCTATGTGCATCAGCATGGGCACTATGCGGATTACCGCTACGACAAGCGCGAGGATCTGGAAATTATTTGCAACCGGGAAATATAATAACCCGATCTTAAATTGCCAGAATTCAGGCATGCCGCAATTTAACCAGCCATACCCATGCTGATGATTAAATCATATTGCATTCGCATGAATGGCATGAGCGACTCATGCGAAACTTGCCGCAAAACACGTGTATCCGTCACTATTCCAACAGGTTTGCCGTTATCAGACGCTTGCAGAAATTACCCTTCGAAAAAGAAATTACAGAAAGAACAGGTACAGAAAATCTGAAAACGCGCCTCTCATGCGAGCCAGTTCACGACGGAATTGATTGATGGGTTTAATGCGAGCAAGTTGTTTTACGTGCTGCAAAAGGTCACCTTGTACCACGATTTATCCCTATTGAGTTATGAGTTGCTAACCTAACTACTCTAAACGGTATGAGAGGAATTGCACCGCTATCTCACGCAAAAAAGATTGGTAAATTGCTTTGTTGACCGATGTCCGATATGATGGAATCAGTTTAGCTCGCCTTAACCACTGAGAGCAATTGCCTTAATGGTTATTCTAGCAAACCCCCCGGGAAAAAGGAACGCTCCCAAGGGAAAGCGCCCTAAAGATTTTATAAAGATACTCCATTTAAGTGACCCTTTCGGCGTATTTTGTACATTGCGGGTTACTATTTGTTGTCCCTAACGGTCTAATTTGAAACAGCTCATGGGATTACCACTCCGGATTTTATTCATTTGTCATGACGGGGATCTGTACGGTTCCCAGCAAAGCCTGAACCTGATCGTCAAACATTTGCCTCGGGACGGTTACCAGTGTTTTGTATCCATTGCCAGGCGCGGCCCGTTGGGAAAACTGTTGGAAAGTTACCCCAACACAATGGTGCTGTCTCACAAACGATTGCAATGGGTCAAGCACGATCCCCGATCAGGACTTCAACGCCTGGGTGATTGCCTGAATCTATTGGTAAATGCAGTTCCCAGAACCTGGCATCTGTTTAATACCATCCGCCGGGAAAAAATAAACGTGGTCCACACCAAGTCCACGGTTTCCCCGGAGGGGGCCCTGGCGGCGGCGCTAGCCGGGATTCCCCACATCTGGCATATTCGGGAACTGTTCATGGAAAAAAGCCCCAAATTCCATATGGTGCTGGGCCGACGTTTCAGCCGTTGGTTTATCGATCGCTTCTCGGATGAAGTCATCTGCATTTC